>JAVJTD010000373.1:0-2894 GCA_040219065.1 Planctomycetota bacterium | reverse complement strand
CCCTCGCCCTGGCCGTCGCGCGCGCCTACCGCTGGCAGGAGCAGCTCGAGGCCGGCGAGTACCGATCGACCACCGAGCTGGCCGAAGCGCTCGGCGTCGATCGGGCCTACGTGTCGCGCATGCTGCGGCTGACGTCGCTGGAGCCATGGATCGTCGAGCGGATCGTGTTTGGGGACGAGCCGAAGGGCGTGACGTTGGCGGGAGTGGTGAGGGACGTGTCGACAGTTTGGAGCGCTGAAGACGAAGAGAGCCGAGACGCCAGGTAAATCGCCACGGCCCGGGTGGATCTGGAGTCGGATTCCGCCGGCTGGCTCGTTACGCTGCTACTGCGTCGCGATCAAGAACTAATGCCGGCATCGCGCAATTCTTCAGCCCGCCGCGCCCTCACTGCCAAGGGATAGTAAGTGCTTTCAGATCGATGTGAGGGCAGTGCTCCGACTTTTTTCATCACCGAAGCCCCTTGACCACCCTTTGTGGGAAGAATAGGGTCGATGGTTGGGAAACGACCTGCGTCCGCTGAATTCCATCAGGCGCCCTCATGGGGATGAGGATTGTTGCGCCGGACCGAGTCTTGGAAGCGGTGATGAAGTGGTGTGAGTTGCAGATGCACTCTCCGTGCAGCCTGATGGGCATGTGCTCGGCTCTGAGCCTGGCCTGGTTTCGATGCGACTTGCCATGTCGCTCGATCGGGTCGCTCGCCCTGTGGCTCTGGCGATGGTCCTCGGGATGCCTTTTCAGTGCGCCGAATCTCCGTCCTTTGTGGACAGTGAAGGAAGAACCATGGCTGCTTTCTTGACGCTCTTCGTCCTGCTGACGCTGAACAGCTCCGGTCTTGTGAGCACTTCGCCAGCTTCGGGAGTGAAGCATGGAGATCTCGAATGGGTGACCTCCAAAGTCGCGGAGGCGAGCTTCCGGCTCATCGAGAATCGAGGCCAGTGGAGAGACAGCATTCGCTACGCCGTGAGCTCCGGGAGCGGCATGGTGGGATTGGAGGACGATGGTCTCCTCATCCTTCAGACGGCTCGAAAGAAGCGGACACGCGGAGCGCGCAAGGGCCACGAGTTTCCGGGGGACATTCCGGGGGTGCTCGTAAGGCTAGGCTTCGAGGGTGCCCGGCCCGACGTCACCCTGTCGGCCGAAGGGCGCCTAGCTGGGGCGCACCACTATTACCTGGGACGCGACCCCGAAGGCTGGCGGACGAACCTTCCCGCCTACGGCCGAGTGAGCTACCTGAACCTGTACGACGGCATCGACCTGAGGCTGCGCGCCGGAGACGGCGCGGCCGAGTACGATGTGCTGCTCGAACCCGGAGCGGATCTCGATCAATTCGTCGTTCACTGCGAGGGAGCCGACCGCTTCGAGCTGAACGAGAGCGGCGCGTTGGTGATCCACACCGCGATCGGAGAGCTGCACCAAGCGCCTCCGCTCACCTGGCGGATCAGACCGGATGGGGGGCAAGAGGCCGTACCTTGCCGGTACCGACTACTCGGCTCCGATCGATACGGCTTCGAGATTCCTGGGAGAGACGCAGCCTTACAGTACGTTATCGATCCGCCCCTCGTGTGGTCGACCTATCTTGGCGGTTCCGGTACCGACTACCTTTGGGACGTCGATGTCGACGCAGTCGGGAGAGTGCTGGTCGGAGGCGCCGGCTCCCAGGGCTTCCCTATCACCCCAGGCGCTTTCTCGAACGCCCAGTTCGGGGCATTCGTGACTCAGTTCGATCCGTCCGGAAGCCAGCTCGTCTTCTCCTCCGTCATCGGAGG
Organism: Planctomycetota bacterium; assembly: GCA_040219065.1. Classification (GTDB taxonomy): domain Bacteria; phylum Planctomycetota; class OFTM77; order OFTM77; family OFTM77; genus OFTM77. Next base: position 1,128 of record JAVJTD010000373.1, on the reverse strand, counting down.
CAGCAGCTTCGAGGAGGTCATGGGCGTCGCGCACGATGCTCACACTGACTCGGTGTACATCACTGGTAATACCGGATCATCCGACTTTCCGACGACGCAGGGCGCCTTTTCAACCGTGCTGCAGGCGCAGGACGGATTCGTAGCGCGGTTGGATGCCTCCGGGAGCGCCCTCGGGTTTTCGACGTTCTTTGGGGGAGGGGACTTCGAGTGGGTCAACGACATCGCTGTCTCGCCTTCCCCGGGGTCACCGATTGCGATTGTGGGCCGAACGACATCGAGTGATGTGCCGGTCACGCTCAGCGCATTCGACGGATCTTACAATGATGTCGCGGGTCAAACCCCTTGGGGTGATGCGTTCTTGACCCTCTTGAATCCCTCCGGCAGCGACCTTTTCTATTCTACCTACCTTGGCGGCGTCGGAGGAGACGAAGCTATCGCTGTTACCTTGGACGATCACTTCAAGGCAACCATCTCCGGAGGGACTACCTCCGAGGTGTTTCCTACTACATTGGGGGCATGGGATCGATCGCATAATGGCAATTGGGACGCATTTGTGAGTCGGATCAACCCTCTCGCGACAGGATTGAGTAGTTTGGAATACTCATCCTACATCGGCGGTTCCAGTGTTGATGTGGCATACGGAGTTGCCCTGGGACCTGGGGGCGAGGTTACGGTAACCGGTGAGACATTCTCGGCGAACTTTCCAGTTTCGTCAAACGGGTTTGATACTGTTCATAATGGCGATTTTGACGGGTTTGTCGCGCAGCTAAATACAAGTGGCAGCAATCTGGATTTCTCCACGTTCATCGGAGGCCCGGGATGGGATGTCGCGCTTGGGGTTCGAATCGATTTCTTCGGCGCAGCCGTCGTGGTGGGGCAAACTGGAGCGGGCGGCGTTCCGACAGTTCCTGGTTCCTTCGATGAGTCGTACAACGGTGGTAGAGACGCATTCGTCATACGTCTGGCGCCATCGGGAGGTGCTCTGTTCTACGGAAGCTATCTAGGTGGTCACAATGACGAGGCGCCACAGGCGATGCACCTGAACTCTGAGGGAGTGGTCACAATTGCTGGCTATACAGGGATACTACCGGACTTTCCCGTAACCGAGGGAGCGTACGACACGACTCC
>JAVJTD010000369.1:0-27821 GCA_040219065.1 Planctomycetota bacterium | reverse complement strand
CAAGCGAGCTTGGGCCGGGGCGGCCGTGCGACGACAGCGCACTCCGAGCGGCCCCTTGCTCGGCACCTCCTGGCTCGGTCGTCAGCGCCGTCGAGGCAGCAGCTTCCCGCTCAGCAGCCGCTTTCCGTTTCGGTCGCGCGGGCTCTGGTTTTTGAAGACGGGGGATACAGGGACTCCCGCTGAGCCAGTTCCAGGTCAACCCGGCGACATCTTCCGTTCGAGCCTACCGAGTGTCCAATCGGCGACGGCTGCCAACAGAGCGGCCGGAATCGCTCCTTCGAGGATCATCCGATCGGAGTTCAGGTCGATGCCGGCTTTGATCAGCTCGCCCAGGCCGCCGGCACCGACGAATGCGGCGAGGGTCGCGGTGCCGATGTTGATGATCGCGGCGGTCCGAATGCCCGCGAAGATGACGGGCAACGCCAAGGGAAGCTCCAAGATCCGCAAGCGCTCGGAGCCGGTCATCCCCATCGCCGTCCCCGCTTCCAGGAGAACGGGGTCGATGTCGCGAATGCCGACGGTGGTGTTCCTGAGGATCGGAAGCAACCCATACAGGAACAATGCGACCAGCGCCGGCTGCGCGCCCAAGCCGAAGAGCGGGATGAGCACGGCCAAGAGAGCGATGCTCGGGATCGTCTGGATGATGCCGACGGCGCCGAGCACCGTCTCGGAGATCCTCGGCCGCCGTGAGAGCAGGATGCCGGCGGGCAAGGCGACCAGCACGGCTGCGAGCACCGAGAGGCCCGTCAGCCAGAGATGCTCGAACGTCAGCGCGAGGATTCGCGATCCGCTACCGGTCGCCCGAGTGCTCGGCACCGGCATGCCGAGGTCGGTGAGCGCCTCGCGGGCGACGTCTTCGACCTCGCGTCCTTCCACCTCGACCTCGAAGTTCCAGCGCCGCATCTGATCGGCATCGATGCGACCCTCGAAGGCGCGCATCGCCCGATCGACCGCCGGATACCGCTCGGCGACGTCCTTGCGCACGAGCCATCCGGCCTCGTAAGGCGGAAAGAACTGCCGGTCGTCTTCCAGGAGCACGAGCTTCGCGTTCGCGAGCTTGCCGTCCGTGGCGTAGGCATCGAACAGATCGGCTTCGCCATTCTCTACCGCGCGATACGCCAGCAGGTGCTCGACGCCGCGTGCGTTCTCGAGCTCGAAGCCATAATGCTCCTGCAGCCCGGGAACGCCGTCCGCCCGTCCCAGGAACTCATGGGTGAAGGCGGCCCGGAGCTCGCCGGCATGTGGTGCCAGGTCCGAGATCGTCTCGAGCCCGAATCGTCCGGCGGCGTTCTCGGAGACGGCGATCACGTAGCTGTTGTCGTAGCCGAAGGGCGCGAGGAACCCGAGGTCGTGCCTCGCGGCCAGCTCGTCTCGAATGTGCGGCAGGATCGCGTCGCGGTCCGAAGGTACGGACTCTTCGAGGATGGCGAGGAGCACGGTGCCGGTGTACTCGGGATAGACGTCGATCGAGCCTTCGGTGAGCGCGCGAAAGGCGACGCGTGTCCCGCCCAGGCCGAGGCGACGGTCGATGGTCAGCTCGGGCTCTTGGGCGGTCAACGTCTGGGCGAGCATCTCTCCGAGCAGCCTCGACTCGGGAAAGCTCTTCGAGCCGATGCCGATTCGAGGGCCTCCCCCGCCGCAGCCCGAGAAGATGCCGCCGGCCAAGAGCAGGATGAGGAGCCAACGAATTGCGTCCCGGAGTGTCACCGTAGCGCCTCGACGACCGAACGCTTCGAGATCACGCCGACCCACTCGCCGGTGGCGTTCATGACCCGCAGACGGGTCTCCTCCGTCTCGAAGAGCCTCTCGATCGCCGTGGCCAGCGACGAGTCTTCCATCAAAGCTTCACCCAGCGGCCGCTCCCCCGCAGGTGCAGTCATCACGTCCCGCACCGTCATGGGTCCCGCGCTGATGGTCGGGGCAGCCTCGATCAGGCTCCGTGCGGCGGGTGCAGCCGAACGCTCCAAGAGCTGCTCGGGCGAGCTGAGCTGAACGAGCTCGCCGTGATCGAGCACACCGATCATATCCCCGAGGAGCATGGCCTCGGCGAGGTCGTGCGTCACGAGGATGGTCGTCTTGCCGAGCTCACGCTTCAGCCGGAGCTGGAGCTCTTGGAGCTCGGCGCGAATCACCGGGTCGAGCGAACCGAACGGCTCGTCCATCAAAAGGAACGGCGGGTCGGCGGCGAGGGCCCGGGCGATGCCGACGCGCTGCTGCTGACCTCCCGAGAGCTCCGAAGGCGATCGTCCGGCGTATTCGTCTGGTGGCAGCCCCATCCAATCGAGCAGCTCTTCCGCGCGCGCACGCCGGCGCGCCACCGTCCAGCCCAAGAGGCGCGGCACAATGCCGATGTTCTCCGAGACGGATAGGTGCGGGAACAGGGCCCCACCTTGGATCACGAAGCCGAAGCGCCGACGCAGCTCGACCGGATCGATCGCGCGGGTGTCGTGGCCATCGACGAAGATCGTGCCCGACGACGGCTCGATCAGGCGCGGAATCAAGCGAAGCAAGGTCGTCTTTCCCGAGCCACTCGAGCCGACGAGGCACATGGTCGAGCCGACCTCGACTTCGAGGGAGACCTCTCGGACGGCGCGGACCTCACCGAAGAGGCGGCTGACGCGCTCGAGTCGAATCATCTGCAGCCGTGTCCGGCAGACGCTTTCGCGACCTGCAACCTTGACAAGGGGAGCGCCGAAGCCGACGTTCTTCGAGAACCTCGCGGGAGGGATACCGCCATCCTGAGCGGTGCGACCTGGGCGAATGGCGAGATTCTAGCGAAAGCGAAGCGGTGATGAAACGCAGTATCCTCGCCCTCGAAGGGGCTCGAAAGAGCTTCGGCGAGGTCGAAGCCGTGCGTGGTATCGACCTCGACCTCGAGAAGGGTCGGCTCCTCGTTTTGCTGGGTCCTTCCAGAAGCGGGAAGACGACCCTTCTGCGCATGATCGCTGGCTTGGAGCGTCCGACCGAGGGCCGAATCGTGCTGGAAGGGGACGACGTCACTCGCAAGCGCCTGGCCGCTCGGGACGTCGCCTGCCTGCTCTCGGGCGACACTCTGTATCCGCACCTGTCTCTGCGCGAGAACATCGAGCTCCCCTTGCGAATGGGCGGAGAAGGGCAGGGAGCTCGTGCACAGGCGGAGAAGGTCGCGGCCGCGTTCGGCCTGCAGAAGCGGCTCCACGAGAAGCCTCGTCAGCTCTCGAGCGCCGACCTGACGCGCGCCGCCATCGCCAAGGCGATGGTCCGGCGCGCACGCCTCCTCTTGATGGATGAGCCGCTCGCCGGACTCACTCCTCCATTGAGGGAGGAGCTTCGAGAGCGGATCCGCGAGCATCAACAAGACACCCGGACCACCTTGGTGTTTGCGACCGAGGATCAGACGGAGGCTCTCGCGATCGCGGACGAGGTCGCAGTGCTGGTGGACGGCGAGCTCCAACAGAGAGGCACGCCGATCGAGGTCTACCGGCAGCCGGTGAATCTGCTCGTGGCGCAGCTCGTGGGCGCTGCGATGAACTTCATTGCCGGCCAGGTCGCCGCCGGACCGAGCTTTCGCTCGGCGACCGGTCAGCTCCAGTTGCCCCTGCGCCAGCACCTGCCCGTGAGGGTCGGCCAGGAGGTCAGCCTGGGCGTTCGCCCCGAAGGCATGGAGGCACGGCCCTCACAGGATGGAATGAAGCTGCCGGTGCTGAAATGGGAGCCGCGTGGCTCGTACAACCTCGTCCATCTCGACTCCGGCCGCGGTCACCTGCGAATGCGAACCGAGCCCAAGGTTCGCCCCAGCGAAGGTGATGTGCTCTCCCTTCATCTCATCGAGCACGAGACCCACCTCTTCGATCAACGATCCGGTGTGCGTCTCGGAACACTCGCCGAGGAGCCCGAGCGGCGATGAGCTACCTGGACGTCTTCGAGTTGTCGAAGAGCTTCGGCAAGACGATCGCCGTCTCGGGCATCGATCTCTCCGTGCAGGAAGGCGAGCTGCTCGTGCTCCTCGGGACGGAGTCCTCGGGCAAGACGACGTTGCTCCGGTGCATCGCCGGGTTGGAGAAGCCCGACTGCGGCACGATCGAGCTTCGCGGTGAGCCGCTCGATCGAAAGGACGCAGCGGCGCGGGACATGACCTTCGTGTTCCAGGACTTCTCGCTCTACCCGCGCAGGTCGGTGTTCGACAACCTCGCCCTTCCTTTGAAGTCACCGAGGGACCCGCTTCCGAGCGAGTACGTCCGGCCGCGAGTCGAGACGGTAGCGAGACAGCTTCGAATCGAGCATCTCTTGGAGCGAGCCGCTAATGGGCTCTCGGTGGAAGAGCAGAGGCGAGCGGCGATCGCGCGGGCCTTGGTGCGCCGGCCGAAGCTGTTCCTCTTCGATGAGCCGCTCAGCGGCCTGGACAGCCAGCATCGCGCCTTGCTCGAGGACGAGATCTTCGACCTGCAGCGCAGCCAGCAGACGACGATGATCTACGCGACCTCTGACCGTGAGCAGGCCATGTCGCTGGCCGATCGAATCGCGGTGTTGGACGAGGGTCGCATCCTCCAGATCGCCGCGCCTTCCCAGATCTACGACAACCCGGAAGACATGCGGGTCGCATTGGCGCTGGGCTCGCCGTCGATCAATCTGATCCCGGTGCGCTTCGAGCAGCAGCGCCTGCGCTGGATCGACGCGGACCGGGACTCGGAGCCACCCAAGCTCCGCATCCACCAAGGCACCTATGAGGAGGGTGCCACCTTCTTTCTCGGTGTGCGACCCGAGGATGTCGTGCGTGTGCCCCACGGCGGACATCCGGGGACTGTGCTCTCGGTGAGCTCCTTCGGATCCGACTCGTCGCTTCACCTGAGGATCGGCGACCAAGAGCTGCACTCTTGTGAGCCCGGAGTCTCGTCGGTCGAGCCGGGTCAACCGGTGCACCTGGCGTTTCGCCGCGGCCGGCTCCACCTGTTCGAGGAGCGAGGCACGCGGCTCAGCCAGAACATCCAGAGCTGAGCGAGCTCAGCCGAGGGCGTCGAAGAATCCGTCGAGCTGGTTGCGGGCCTGCCTGGCGTAGTCCTTCGGCGCGCCTGTGCCCGTGCTGACGCGGGCCTGGGTGGTCTTGAAGACCTCCTCGAGCCGGGTCGCGGCCTCTTTCACATAGAGCCGGACCATGCCGAGCGTGGTCTGGTCATCGAAGAGGATCGTCAACAGCGCGCGCTCCCCCACCATCGTGAGATGGATGTTGTCCCGCGTCCCTTGTTGGAAGAGATGCGTGAACTCGTCCTCTCCCAACAGGCGAGCGATCTCGCGAGTCGCCGCGTACGAGCCCGCGATCAATGCCGACACGGTGTCGGGATCGAAGCGTGGGTTGTCCCCTCGCCAGGTGACCATGTGACCGTCGCGATCGACGAGGAGCGCGGACCGAGCCTCACAGGCCTTCAAGAGCTCGTCGAGGATCTTGTTCAGACGTGTCACGTCTTCCTTGTAGAAGACGAGACGAGCATCTCGGAGCTGAACGTCCTTCATTGGGTCGCCCTTCTCGTCTTCCTCAGAGGGTCAAGAACATGTACGACGCCACCCCGGCGGCTGCGAGCAGCAGCAACACGGCCAAGGCGATGAACAGCTTCGAGCTACTTCCAGCGGTTTCCCGAGAGCTCGCCATCGTCGGACGCGGCTGGGGGACGATGTGGCGCGCCGATGACTCGTGGACACCGGAGCGATGCGTCGTGGCCCTTCGATGCGAGGCGGTGGCCGAGTCGGGCCTCGGCTTCACGCCGGCACGGGAGGCGACGGCGGTGGCACCCGGTCTGGCCGATCGCGCCGGGGCCGGAGCGGCCGGTCGCGGCGAGCCAGCGGGACGATGGCCGGCTGCCGTGCGGCCGCCACCCGGCGCCGGAGCGGGACGAGGCGTCGCCGGACGCTTCGGAGCTTGGCGAGAAGGTGCGGGACGGGCCGCCGAGTCGATCGCAGACGATGCGCCGCCTTCGGCCGCGGCGCTCGTCGGCTCACCGCTGGAGCCCTTGCGCATCTGCACCCCCTTCGAGCCCACCTTGGAGATGTTCTCGAGGACGAGTCCGGAGAGCGACTTCAAGGAGGGGAAGACGCCTTCGCCGCTGCGAGCGACGGCGTCGAACGTCGGGGCGCCATAGAGGTTGAGCTTGGCGTCCAGCTCGGCGACATCGATCGCGTTCGGCAAGTCGCGCTTGTTGTACTGAATGACGAGCGGGACATCGGAGATGTCGCGGCCGTGCTCGGCGAGATTGACTCGCAGGTTCTCCATCGACTCGAGGTTCTCCTCGAACTTGTCGGGGTCCGAGTCGGCGATGAAGATGATGCCGTCGGCACCTTGGAGCACGAGCTTGCGCGTCGAGTTGTAGTAGACCTGGCCCGGCACCGTGTAGAGGTGGAACCGGGTGCGCATGCCGGCGATCGTTCCGAGGTCGAGCGGCATGAAGTCGAAGAAGAGCGTGCGGTCGCCGTCGGTCGCGATCGAGGTGAGCTCTCCTTTGTGCTCTTCAGGCGCCTTCTTGTGCACGATCTCGAGATTGGTGGTCTTGCCACTCATCCCGGGACCGTAATACACGACCTTGCAGTTGATCTCGCGCAGCGCGAAGTTGATCTGGACCATTTCGAGAAGACCTTTCGATTCTGGCGTCGAGTCCAATCCCGGTTGTGCCTTGGGCTCCGAGCGGCTCGCGCCGCTCGTTCGGGTCGGCTCAGCTCACACTGAGCCGGCCACGCTTACGAATCCGCTCGGCTGCACTCGCGATCTCGACGCGAGTCAGATCCAGCTTGATGAACTGGTCGGTGATCACGACCAGATAGGAATGATCGAGGTTGACGACCACGAGCTTGCCGTAGTTGGCGGCCAGCACGAAGGTGTCGAAGGTTTCGAGCTCGTTCTCTCGGACGACGCTGTTCAGCGTCAGCAGCAACATCGAGACGAGGGCCGCGATGGCCTCCTCGTCGAGGGTCTCCCCGAGCAGAGCGGTCACGACGACGCCATCGGGCGACATGACCAGGCTGCCCTTGACGCCCAGCTCGTCGTTGAGGCTCTCGAGGATCTCTCGCATCTCGTTCCGCCCTGTCCGCTCAGGATTCCTTGGTGTTCGCGGCGGCCGCGATCATGTTCTCGATCGTGTTCAAGAGGCGTTCAGAGGGAACACGCCGGTCGCACAGGACGCCAACGGCCATCCCCTGCACCTTGGTCAGCAGGACCTTGCCGAACGGGCCTTCGACGATGCCCCGCCGAAAGCTCCCCAGGTCCATGCGGCGCGCCGATCGATACGCGGCCTCGGCGACCTGAGTGACCAGCCTCTCGAAGGCGTCGTCGCGGCGCGGCGATCGCTCTTCGTTCAGCGGCACGGCCATGGCCCGCACGATCCCGTCCTGCTTGGCCAGCTCGCCGAGCCGACTCTGCAAGGCCTGGAAGACGCCTTCGTCCCGGCGCGACACCGGGCTGGCGACGACCGACTGCCAGATGTCGTGCACCCAGTGGCCGCGCTCCTCCACTCGCTGGAAGGCTTGGGCGAGGTCGGAAGGATGGCTCGGGTCGACGTACTCGCGGGCCTGGGCGAGCAAGCGCACGGCCACCTGGTCGCGCTCTCCGCCGCAGGCGAGGTAGCGCTCGAGACGGGTCGCCGCTCGGTCGTAGGCACCGACCGAGAAGTACAGCTTGGCCAGCACCATCCAAGAGCGTGTGTTCCTCGGATTGATGCGGACCGCCGCCTCGAACAGGCGAGCGGTCTGAAGGCCGTCGGCCGCGATGCGGTCCTTTCGGAAGCGCCGCAGCCGCACATCGCCTTCGATGAGCAGGCTCTCTTCGCGACCCGGATACCGAGCGGCGCACTGGGCGGCCGTCTCGAGGGCGCCGGAGAAGTCCTCGGTCTCGATCTGGAGTCGACCGAGCTGTGCATACAGCGAAGGTGAGGGCTCGGAGGCGAGGCGACGCCTCAGGCTCCGGACCCGGCTCGCCACTTGGCGCTGACGAATCGAGCGAGCGGTCTGGCTGAGCTCCATCGATTCGGGGAAGCGGCTCAGGCCCAGCTCTGCCGTCGCCGCGGCATCCTCGATCTGGTCCGAAGCCAGATAGAGCTGCGCCAGCGCCACGAACTGCTGAGGCTGAGGACGCTCGGTCAGCTCCTTGCGGAGCCTCTTGATCTCACGCCCGACTCGAATTTGCTGCAGTATGCCCATGAGCACCCTTCACCGAAGAAGCAGCCGTCACCTGATCCCTATCGGACAAAACTCCCGCTCAGTCTGAGGCGCCCTCACGTGAATCGTCCGCAAGCCTCCAGAGCCTCAGTCCTTTGCAAATGCCCGAATCCTCCCCGAAGCGTCCGAGACGATGACGTGGGCGTCCGCGATCGAGAGCGCTCGCACCGGATCTTCGCCGCGGCAACGCCAGTCGAGGTGCCCGTCCCCGGAGCGAATCGAGTAGACGCTTCCTTCGGAGTCGCCGATGTAGATCCGTCCCTCGGCCTCGATCGGGCCGGCGGTGATCGTTGCGCTGGCCGTGAACCGCCAGTGCTCGCTACCTGTGAGCGCGTTCAGCTTGCGCAGCTCGCTGTGCGCCGCGAGGGCGATCGATCCGCCTTGGACGATCGGACGCTCTCGGACCAGGTCGTCGAGCCGGTGCTTCCATTGGACCTTGCCCGACAAGGTATCGACGGCATACAGGAAGCCGTCCTCACCGGCGGCGAAGAGCTTCTGTCCGCGGACGCTCAGCTCGCCGCTGAACCCGCTGCCGACGTAGAGTCGACTCATGAACTTGCCGGTGAAGGCCTGGAGCTCGAGGACCGCGCCGTCGCGGGTCCGAACGAAGAGGGCCTGCCCCTCGACGACGGGCTCGGAGACCGGGGCACTTGCCAGCCGCTGACGCCAACGCTCTTCACCCGAGGACACGTCGAGCGCGACCAGGTCGCCTCGAGACGTCCCGAAATAGGCGGTGTCCCCGTACGCGGCGAGCGTCTGGCTGAGCGGGTCCCCGAAGTCCTCCGCTTGGACGACTTCTCCGGTCTCGATATCGACGTGGAAGAGTCGGCCCTCGGTGGTGGTCACCCAGAGCTTGCGAGCGATGATCACCGGCGGCGCGGCGATGTCGGCGAGGTCGGGAAGATGCGCGCTCCAGCGCGGCTGGCCGCTCAAGGCCTCGAGGCTTGCCAAGGAGCCGCTGCGCGTCGCGATCAGGAGTGAAGTCCCGTCGCGGCGCGGTGCGCCCACGGGAGTGCCCGGTAGGTGGAACTCCCAAAGGCCCTGTCGCTGCAGGATGTAGCGATGATCGAATCGCTGGTCGGGATCGATCTCCACCCAGAGCGGCTCGTGGCCTTCGAGAACGATCTTCAGTCGACTGGAGCGACCGGCCCGCACGTCGATCACCATCGGGGTCCTGCCATCGAGCGGCTCTCCGCTCTCGAGGAGCAGGGTCGCATTGGGAGGCACGGTGACGATCTGCTGCGGCAGCAGGATGTCCTGAGACGCCGAGACGGCGCCGAAGTTGAGCCGCAGCTTCTGGAGCTCGAGGAAAGCCTCCTCGTACAGCCCGGCGGCGCGCAGCTCGTTCGCGTGCTTTCGGAGGTCGCGCGCCGAGTGGATGATCTGCGTGAGATCGTTGATCTTTTCGAGGACGTTGCGCTCGCGGAGCCACCCGCGCTCGACATCGAGGCGCGAGGCGGCGAAGAGCTTTTGCAACGCCTCGTCGTAGCGACCGCGGTTCAGGAGCGACATGCCCTCGTCGTAGTAGTCCGCCGCGATGCGGAGCTGCTCGCTTTGGTACTCCTCTTTGCGCCGGACCTCACGGGTCTCGGCCTTGGCCTGCGTCTTGATGATGCGGTCGATCTTCCGCAGCCCCTCTTCCGCGTCCAGGCGAGAAAGGCTGAAGGGATACTCATCGATGAACCGCTCGAGCAAGAGGCGCGCATTCGCGAAGCGGCCGCTCTTGGCATGCTCTTCGTACTCGAGTGCGGCGTAGGCTCGGCGCGCCTTCCACTCGTAGACGCCGAACAGCCCGCCGAGGAGGCCGACCAGCAAGAGGCCGAGCAGGACGCGCACGAGCGTGCGGCGCAGCGACTGTTTCTGGTGCTGCCTCTGACGAAGGCTCTCGATCTGGGACGCGATGTCGCGACGGTTCCGATCGAGGGCCAGGATGTTCCGATAGGTGAGGATCGCCTGCCCGGGGTCGCCGTTGTCGATGTGGAGGCGAGCGATCTCCTCATACGTCTTGATGACGTCCTTGGCGTTGCCGGCCTCACGGTGCAGGCGAGCCAAGAGCCGTCTGAGCTCGAGGTTCTTCGCATCGAGACCGATGAGCGTCCGCACCAGATCGATGGCCTTCTGCCGCTGACCGATCTCGCTGAACAGCTCGGCCAAGCGCTTGCCATCCTCGACGATCTGGATCGCTTCCTCTTCGTTCGGGACGACCCGCGCCGCGTTGACCAAGCAGCGCTCTTGCGCTTCGAGGTCGGTCGGCACGAGCCGAGACACGTGCTCGTAGAATCGCCGCGCCGAGGTGAAGTCGCCGAGCTTCTCGCGCGCATTGCCGTAGATCTTGTAGTGACGCGCGGCCTTGGCGAGCTCGCCGAGCTGCTCGCAGCCTTCGGCGAGCCGGGCGTGGACCTCGTCGTCTCCGCCACCGAGCTCGAGAAGGAGCTCGAGCTGGGCGACGCCGATCTCGTACTCCCCGTTCTCGACCGCCGCGATCCCCTCTGACCACAGCTCCTCTTCGCTCAGCTCACGGATCCAGCCCTCGGCCAGCATGCGGTGGAGGAACGTGCAGACGTAGAAGCGCTCGAAGCCGCTCTCTCGCACGATCTGAAGGACGTTCCGCGAGCCGTCCATCATCGACATGAGGTAGCTGTCGCGAGCGTCGAGCATCTCACCTGCATCGAGGTGGACGCTTCCCGCCTCGCTGATGCGGAAGATGGCGCTGTCCGAGCGGACCTGCGTTTGAACGACGTCCCACTCGTCGACCCGGCGTGCCGCCTCCATGATGAGGCTGTTGGGATTCAGGTAGAGCTCGGGGTCACTCGGGAGCTCTTCGTCGTACTGGTTCTCGTCGAACTCGAAGCGCGCCTTGCGCCAGAGGAACAGCTCGTAGATCTCTTCCTCGACCTGGCTCCGGAGCACCTCGCGGATATCCTCGTCGTCGACCATGCCCAGCCGGTGCAGGATCTCGAGCGCCGCCACCGGAGATTCCTCGACCTCACTGCGTACCCGTTCGAGATCCTCGATCGGCAAACGGTCCAGCCGGGCGAGGATGCCGAGGATGCGAGCTTCTTCGGGTAGCTGCACGTTCGGCAAGGTGACGCCGCGATCGGTGAAGAGGATCGACCGGCGCTCGCCCTGGTAGTAGATGTTCAACGTCCCCTGCTTTCCATTGATGGAGAGCATCTGGAAGACGTGTGCGAGATCGACGCTGTCGAGTTCGCCCTGGAGCATGTCGGTTCCTCGTTGCCGTTGGCTCGGAATTCGAAGCGGCTCTTTGGTCGACGGTGTTCCCGAGCGGCACCGTTCGACATCCTTCCCTCATCGGACAAACCCCTGCAGAAAAATGACCTCGGGTGACGAGAAGACCCTGGACCGTCTTCGCGACGCTCGAGGGACGAGCGGCGCGGGACCGGTGCGCCTCGAGGTGAGAGGGCAGGGAGCGACAGTGGGCGGACGCGGGGCGATCGAACGGCCGGGGAGGCTTCGGCATCTGCTCTATCGGCGAAACCTGCGGAGTCTCGAGTCGCCTGCCGCTCCAACGCTGCGAGGGCGCCGCCTCGAAAGGAGCCGTTCTCGGAGAGCTTCTCGTAGGCCCCCTGCCCTTGCATCAGCGGGAGCCTCTCTGATAGTTTGACTCTGCAAGAATAGGCCGAGCCCACTGGCCCACTGTGGCCCGCTGCGAGTCTGCGTATGTCCGTCCCCTTGATCCGACTTCTGACGCTCTGTATCGACAGGCCGAAGATCGCCTACAACCTGATGATGGGCGGTCTGAACCTGCGTCGGGGACGGTATCACCAAGCGAAGTCCCGCTTCTTCCGCGTGCTCGAGGTCGACCGGACGCACTTCCTCGCACACCTGCTCCTCGCACAGACGTTCTTCCACCTCGGGCGGCACGCTCGCTCGATCGAGGAGCTCTACCAGGCCAAGAAGTCCAATTACCGGCGATTCCTCACGCTCCGCTTCCGGCACGGCGACCTCGCCTTGCTCGTCGAGAAGGTCAAGGAGAACCGCAGCGCCGAGCAGATCCTGCGCTCCTTGCGAGACCCGGTCCTGACGCCCGACATCGACGATCCAATCGACTTCGAAGGTGAGCGGATCGGCGACTTCCAGGATCGCGAAGAGCTCGAGCGCTTTCGGGCGATGCCCCCGATCACGCGCGACGAGATGGACAGCGTCGACTGGGAGAAAACGCTCTCCGAGCTGCTCCGAGACCGCTGATTCCCGCCCCGTCCTCCAACGCGCAAAAGCCTTTGCAATCGGCCTGATCAGCCGTTAGAGTCTCGTCCGCCAAAGCGCCGTCCCAGAAGCGGATACGGCGATCTTGTGTCGATTCGAGGCAGAACAGAGGACGGGATGAAGGCGACACCGTTGGCCAGTGTCCACGAGGCACTCGGCGCTCGAATGATCGATTTCGGCGGCTGGAACATGCCAGTCCAGTACAAGGGAATCCTCGAAGAGGTCGAGACCGTCCGGAATCGCGCCGGCCTCTTCGATCTGTGTCACATGGGCCGGTTCTGGATCGAGGGCACGGGCGCCGAAGCCGGCCTCCAGGCCACCCTCACCAACGACGTCACTACGATGAAAGAGGGGCAGATCCGCTACTCCCTCCTGTGTGACGCTCAGGGCAAGATCCTCGACGACATTCTCGTCTACAAGGCGAATCGCGAGCGGTTCTTCATGGTGGTCAACGCCTCGAACACCGAGAAGGACTTCACCTGGATCCAGAAGAGCCTTGGCGGACAGGATGCGACGGTCCGCGATGAGACCGAGTCGCTCGCGATGATCGCGCTCCAGGGCAAGGGCTCGGCAGCCACCCTCCAGCCCCATCTCGAAGGCGATCTCGGCGACCTGAAGTACTACCGCTTCTTCGCGACGAAGGGATTCGGCTTCGAGCTGCTCGTCTCGCGCACCGGTTACACCGGAGAGGACGGCTTCGAGCTGTACTACCCCGTCGCCGAGGCCGAGGCGGTGTGGAACGCCCTCATGGAGTCGGGCCGCGAGCACGGCCTCGAACCGATCGGCCTCGGAGCCCGCGATACACTGCGGCTCGAAGCGGGCATGCCGCTCTACGGTCACGAGATATCAGCAGACCACGACCCGATCGAGGCCGGACTGGGTTGGGCGGTCAAGCTGGACAAGGACTTCATCGGGCGCGATGCGCTCCAAAAGGTGAAGGAAGCCGGCCCCTCGCGGCGCCTCTGCGGATTCGTCAGCGACGGGCAGAGGATCCCGAGACAGGGACACGCCATCCTCGAGGGCGACGAGGTCGTGGGCGAGGTCTGTAGCGGAACGTTGTCCCCCACGCTCGATCGGCGCATCGCCACCGGCTACGTGCCGACGCGGCTGGCCGAGACCGGGACCAAGCTCGCGCTCCAGATACGGAAGGACCGGCAGCCGCTCGAGGTGGTGCCGCTGCCCTTCTACAAGCGCTCGAGCTGATGACGAATGCAACCGTGCCGGCTGCGCCGGCGAAAGCCATCCAACGAACACGACGCGGGAGTTGCGATCGATGAGACCGGACGATCTTCGCTATCTCGAGAGCCACGAGTGGGTGAGGCTCCAGGACGGCATGGCCACCATTGGCATCACCGATTACGCCGTCGAGCATCTCAACGATCTCGTCTTCCTCGACCTGCCGAGCGTCGGCGATGAGGTGACTCGCGGAGAGAGCTTCGGTGAGATCGAGTCGGTCAAAGCCGTCTCCGAGCTCTACTCGCCGGTCAGCGGCGAGGTCGTCGAGGTGAACGAGCCCCTCAAGGAGAACCTCGACCAGCTCGCGCAAGACGCCTTTGGAGGCGGTTGGATGATCAAGGTGAAGGCCAGCGATCCGTCGGAGCTCGAATCGCTCCTCGACGCCGCGGCCTACGAGAAGGTCCTCGAAAAAGAGTAGTCCCCCACCGGCCATACGAAATGCCCTACATCCAGAACACCGAGAACGAGCAGCGAGAGATGCTCCGCGCCATCGGCGTCGAGTCCATCAAAGACCTGTTCGAGCCCTTGCCCGCCTCGACCCGCCTCGGCCGCGATCTCGACATCCCGGTCGGCATGGACGAGGCCTCGCTGCGCCGGCACATGATCGAGCTGGCGAAGAAGAACCGGCCTCTGGGCGATGGGCCCAGCTTCCTCGGCGCGGGCCGGACGCGGCACTATGTCCCGGTGATCGTCGATCACCTGGCGGGCCGCTCCGAGTTCGTTACGGCGTACACGCCCTATCAGCCCGAGGCGAGCCAAGGGTCCTTGCAGGTCTTCTTCGAGTTCCAGACGATGATCGCCCAGATCACCGGCATGGAGATCGCCAACTCGTCGGTGTACGACGGGGCTTCCGCCCTCGCCGAAGCCGCGCTGATGGCGCTCTCGCTGCAGAAGGTCGATCGCATCGTGGTCTCGAAGGCCTCGCATCCCGAGGATCGCGATACGCTGAGGACCTACCTGCGCAATCTCGACGTCGAGCTCGTCGAGGTGCCGCTGAAGGAGGGTCGAACGGATCTCGATGCGACCCGAAAGGCACTCGAGGTCGGCGCCTCGGCGCTCTGCTTCCAGAGCCCGAACTTCCTCGGCATCCTCGAGGACGGCGCGGCCCTGACCGAGATCGCGCACGAGGCGAAGGCGCTCTCCATCGTATCCGTGCATCCGCTGTCCCTCGGCGTCGTCGCGCCGCCCGGAGACTACGATGCCGACATCGTGGTCGGTGACGGTCAGCCTCTCGGTTGTCCGCCCTACCTCGGTGGACCGGCCTTCGGGATCTTCGCCACGCGCGAGAAGTTCATTCGACGGCTGCCCGGGCGCATCGTCGGGCAGACGGTCGACGGACAAGGACGCCAAGGGTACGTGCTGACGTTCCAGACGCGCGAGCAGCACATCCGCCGGGACAAGGCGACGTCGAACATTTGCACCAACAACGCCCTGATGGCGCTGCGCGGAGCCATCTACCTCGCCGCCATGGGCGAGCGTGGGTTCGCCGCCGTCGCCGAGTCTTGCCTGGTGCAGGCCCACGCGGCGGCCCGGGCGATCACCCAGGTCGAAGGCTGCTCCCTTCTCTACGATGGGCAGCCCTTCTTCTGCGAGCTCGCCGTCCAGCTACCCAAGAAGGCCAAAGAGGTAAACCGTCACCTCGCCAAGAAGGGCATCCAGGGCGGCTACGACCTCGGCCGCTTCGACCCGGCCTTGGACCACGCGATGCTCCTGGCCGTCACGGAAGTCACGAGCGGCGACGATGTCGACCGTCTCGTCGCGGCGCTAAGAGAACTCTGACCGAGATCCCTCACCATGCATCCAGACGATCGCTTGCTCTTCGAAAAGTCGCGCCCGGGCATGAACGCCATCGAGGCGCCGCGGCCGGAGCTGCCGAAGGGGGCCGAGTCACTCGACACCGCCAGCCTTCTCCCCGCCGAGCTCCGTCGCCAGTCGGCGACCGACCTGCCCGCCGTCGGCCAGCTCGACCTCGTGCGCCATTACACGCGGCTCTCGCGGAAGAACTTCGCCATCAGCACGACCTTCTATCCGCTCGGCTCGTGCACGATGAAGTTCAACCCGCTCATCAACGAGACCGTGGTCGCCGAGCCCGGCTTCGCCGATCTGCACCCCTATCAGAACGAAGACGACATCCAAGGGGCTCTTGGGCTGGTCTTCGAGCTCGAGCGCTACCTCGCCGAGATCTCCGGCTTGCCGCACATTTCGCTGCACCCGGCCGCCGGCGCTCACGGTGAGCTGACTGCCCTGATGGTCATTCGCGAGCACTTCCGGAAGATCGGCGAGGACGATCGTCGCACCGTCTTGATCCCGGACTCCGCCCACGGTACTAATCCGGCGAGCTGCACTTTGTGCGGGTTCAAGACCGTCGAGCTCAAGAGTAACGAGGACGGCCTGGTCGACATCGACGATCTGAAGAAGAAGATCGAGGCGGCGGGCCCCAAGGGCATTGCGGCCCTCATGATCACCAACCCGAACACCCTCGGCTTGTTCGAGCGGCGCATCCAGGAGATCGCCGAGCTCATCCACAGTGCCGGTGGCAAGGTCTACATGGACGGCGCCAACCTCAACGCGCTCATGGGCATCTCTCGCCCGGGCGACTTCGGCGTCGACATCATGCACTTCAACTTGCACAAGACCTTCTCGACGCCGCACGGCACGGGTGGTCCGGGCGCTGGCCCGATCGGCGTCACCGACGAGCTCGAGCCTTACCTCCCGATCCCTCGCGTCGTGAAGGACGGCGAGCGGTTCCGGTTCGAAGAGAACCGGCCGAGCAGCATCGGACGGACCCGCGCCTTCGTCGGGAACTTCGGCGTGATGGTGCGCGCCTACACCTACATCCGGGCCTTGGGCCGGGCGGGTATCCGTCGCGTCGGCGAGAACGCCGTCCTCAACGCGAACTACCTGCGGGTGCTTCTCGGCAAGCACATGGCTGTCGCGCATCCGCGACTCTGCATGCACGAGTTCGTCTTGACTGCACGCCGACTCGCCAAGGAGCACGGCGTCAAGGCCACCGATCTCGCCAAGCGCCTGCTCGATTCGGGCTTCCATCCGCCCACGATCTACTTCCCATTGATCGTGCCCGAGGCTTTGATGATCGAGCCGACCGAGACCGAGAGCAAGTCGACCCTCGACGCGTTCGCACAAGCCTTCGGCCAGATCATCGAGGAAGCGCAGAAGAACCCGGAGAAGCTCCACCAGGCCCCGACGACCACCCCCGTCCAACGCATGGACGAGGTCCGCGCCGTCAAGCAGCCGGTCCTCCGCTGGCGCCGCGGCTGAGGCACGGATTCGAGCCTCGTGCCTCGACCGAGCGCTTCCCAACCAACGAAAAGAGCGGACCGCCCGTCTCCGGTCGGTCCGCTCCGTTGGTCTTCGTGCTGTCTGAGAATCAGGGCTTCTCGACGCGATACTTTCCGAGACCGTCGTAGACGACCTGCTTGAACTTCTCGTCGGCGATGGAGGCCTGGACGCGATCGCGAATGGCCTCGACCTCGAAGCCTCGCGGATTGCCGGGAAGCTGCTCGTCGGCGACTCGCAGGATCGCGTAGCCCTGGCTGAACCGGATCGGCTCGCTGATGTCGCCCTTCTTCATATCCATGAGCCGCTCGCTCATGGTCTCGTGTCCGCAGAAGTAGACGTAGAAGAGATTCTCGCTCAGGAGCTTCATCCACTCATTCTTGTGCTCGGACTTGCCGAAGTTGCCCTTCGTCGGGTTCTTCGACTCCGAGTACTCGTTGATCAGCTCGATGAAGTCCTGGTTCTCGAGCTGCTGAGCGACGGCCACTTCATCGACGGTGAAGTCCGTGTTGCCCTGCTCGGCCGCCTTGGCCTTCATCTCTTCGATCTTCTGCGCCACCTTCTCGGCGCGCTGAGCTTTCTTCTCATCGAGGATCTTCGCCACGGCCTCGGCTCGCTCCTTCGCCTGTGCGTAGGGCTCGTCGCCTTCGGTGGCCAGCAAGAAGATGCCTTGCAGTGCGATCTTGCCGAGCTCGAGGTCGCGTTGGTGCTCTTGGTAGTAACCGCGCAGCGTTTCCTCGTCGACCTCGTCCTTCACCTCGCGAATCAGCGACTGGTTGACTTGGAACCAGTCCTTGTACATCGAGTTGTTGGGGAAGCCCATGAACATCGTCACGAAAGCCGAGAGCGGGATCATACTGTTGTCGTACTGACGCGCGTGATCCTCCCAGATCTGTTGGAACTCCTCGGGATCGATGAGGAGCGCCTCGTCCTCGAGGTAGTCGGAGAGGATGGCGTTGGTGACGAAGTACGACTCGATGAACTTCAGCTCGTTTTGCGACTCGAGCAGCTTCTGCACCTCGCGCAGGAGCGGCTGACGCGGAATCGGCTGACCGTCGATCGTCGCAAAGGCGCCGTCCGGCATATCCCCTTCGCGAGCGTAGCGGAACTCGGCCTTGATGCGGCGCTCGCTGAGCAGCATCTGGAGCAGGAACTGACGCGAGGCGGCCGGCAGCTCGAGCAGCTCGCCGCGCCGGATCTTCTCGACGACGTCCGGCTGCAGCTTGGCGAGCCACTCGAGGCTCTTGGCCGGAAGATCCGCGGTCTTTTTGGGAAGCAGCATCTTCTCGAGAGCGGTCTGCGCCCAAATGGTCTCGAGCAAGGCGCTGTTGCTACCGAGGACCTTCGACATCACCTCTTCGAAGGACTCGCCAGCGGCCTGGGGATTGGCGGCCTGCTCCTGAGCGAACTTGTCCTTGTGGTACTCCATCCGCGCGGCGATCTCCTGATCGGAGATGCGCGCCCGCTGCCGGGCCTCTTCGCTCGTCATGGCCGCTCGCTCGCTGCGCGCGATCGAGGCCAGGACGTTCTTCTGGAAGAGCTGGTTGCCGTAGATCTCGATCAGCGTGTTCTCGAAGTCGAAGCGGCTGATCTCGTGACGGTGCTCACCATCGGTGATGACGAGCTGCACGTCCTTCTTGGCTTGCTCGATCTCGGCCAGCTCCTCTTCGGTCGGCTGGTAGATCGCGGCGAGGCGATCGTCGACCTCGAAGGTCGAGTTCTCGTCGTGGCCAAGCTCGGGAACTTCGTCGGCCGGATCCGGGATGCCGGCAGCCCGGGCGGCCTCACTGGCTGCGGTCGGCTCACCGCCGGGCTCGGTCGACGCAGCGCTCTGGGTCTCATTCGAAGGGGTCGCCTTCTCGGGGCTGCGGTCCCTGGCGGCGGCGCCCCCGGCCGGCGGAGAGGACTTTCCGAGAGAGCCTTCGTTCGCTGGGGGCTCGGAGCCCGGCTTCGCTGCCTTTTGACCCGTGCCCGCCGCGCTGGAGGTCTTGCCGGCGTCTTTGGATTCGGAGGTCTGCTGGAGGGCAATCGTGATGGCGACGAATACCGCCACCACGAAAACCAGCACCGCGACTATCTGCTTCATGAGACTGGGTTCCTCGGTTCTTCGATCGATCTCGGATGGGAGAGGTTGGGCTGGAGACAGCGCTCGAGCACGTTTCGCAACCGTCGGGAGGATTCGGCCCCTGGCTCTGATACGCTGTCGGCCGTTGGACGCGGTCGCTGGACCAAAAGTTCCTGGCCGGAGACTCGAGAGCTCGAAGGCTCTCGCTCAGGACCGCGACCAGACCAGGCAACACCACCATCGCTTCATCCTGTCGTGGTGGTCACTACGGGGATCGTACCCGGTACCGTGATCGCACCGACGAGTCAAGCGAAAACGAATCCGGCGCGCCATCCGGAAAACTCAACCCCGGTTGACGGCCCAAGCTACTCGAAGGCCCCTTCCTGATGACCGATGAGAGATCGACGCGCGACGCGCTGGAGGAGAGACTCCCCAAGCGCTGGCCAGCCACTGTCTCGCGCCCCGGCCTGAGCCCTCGAGATCGCTATCTCGGCTCGATCATGGCCTCGGTCGTCACTGGCCAGTTCCGGGCCTTGTCCTTTCTTCTCCAAGAAGCCGGCGACGAATCTCTCAGTGCGACAGAGAAGCACGAGATCCTGCTCCAAGCCGTCCTGTTCGCCGGCTACCCGAAGGCGCTGACGGCCTTCGACGTGCTCTCCCGGATCGAGGGAGAAGATGCCTCGCCTCCGAAAGACCCCGAGGCAACGGTCGATCCGGCGAACTGGCCGATCCGGGGTCACGAGCTGTTCTTCGCCATCTACGGCAAGACCGCCCCGGCAGTGCTCGAGCGCCTCGCCGGACATCATCCCGCCTTGCCCGACTGGATCCTTCGGGACGCCTATGGCCGGGTCCTCTCCCGCACCGGGCTGTCGCCACAGGATCGAGAGCTGGCTGCCGTAGCCGCCTTGACCGTCAGTCGCCTGCCCGAGCAGCTCTACTCCCATGCTCGCGGCGCCCTCCGATTGGGAGCTCTGTCGACGGCGGTCTCGGAGATGATCCTCCAGATGGCGCTCCATGTCCCGCAAGAGTGGATCCGAGAAGCCAAGGCCACTTGTACCAAGCTCCTCACGTCTCCGAAGTGACTCCTCCCCCGAAAACTTCGAAAACGCGCCGCACGCCCCGGATCCGTGGAATAGAATTGAACCACCCCGCGGCTTGGTGTAGAAGGGGCCTTCTGCACTAGCCCAAGTGACCATCCCTTCGCGAAATCCATCCGACGTTCCAACCGAGACGACGGTCCGTCCGTCCCAGGACCTCCGTGGTTTCGGGCCAGCCTTCAATTCGAGAAGAGAGACTCTAGCTGATGGACATCGATACCCCGGCCGATTCCCCCTCGGTTGCCCCGGAGTCCACTCCGAACGCGCCCCGGAGTGCCTGGAAGACCTTCGCTCCCCTCCTGATCGTGCTGGTGCTCGCCCTCGCGACGGCCGGAGCGTACTTCAACACAAAGAATTCTCCTCTGGTCTTCGATGACCTTCACCTGATCCAATTCAACCCGATCATCACCGACGGCAGCTTCAAGGATGTCGTCACGACGGAGTATTGGGCCGGCTATCAGCGAGGCCTCATCCAGAGCCAGAGGCTCTACCGTCCGCTGACGATGTGGACGTATCAGCTCAACTGGAACATGAGCGATCCGCGGAGCGAAGGGAGTCGCGGCAGCGTGCCGACGACATGGTTCCACTTCACCAACGCGCTGCTCCACTTCCTGACGGTGCTGCTCGTTTATGCGGTGGGCTGGCACGTTTTCAACAAGAACCGTTGGATCGCGGCCGCGGGCGCCCTGCTGTTCGCCCTCCACCCGATCCACACCGAGGCCGTCACGCGCATCACCGGCCGGGCCGACGTCTTGGCCGGCCTCTTCGTGTTCCTCACTTGGTGGCTGTACATCAAGGCAACCGAGACGCGGGCCGATCGCCCGATGTGGGCCACGGTGACCCTCTGGTCGTTGACCTTCGTCTCCTTCTTCCTCGGCCTGGTCTCGAAGGAGATCACCGTCGTCGTGGTGCCGATCGTTATCTTCTACGACCTCGTCGTGCGGCACATGTCCCAGGAAGGCCTCTCGTTCGGCCGCGCCTTCGGCGCGCTCTTCTCCAAGCGCCTGCTCGGCTACTCGGGCATCGCGGCCACGCTCGTGATCGTGGTCGGCATCCGTACGGCCGTCTTCATGCAGGACATCTCGGTCGGTAACGACCTCTCGACCGGCGAGCGCCTGGGCGTCGTGATGGACAACGTCCTGCCGGAGACCGACGACATCGCGCCGCTCGACAACGCGCTGATCGGAATGTCCTTCAGCGAGCGGGTCGACGACGTCTTGCACCTCATCGGCTACCAGATCGGCTTGCTGCTCGCACCGATCACGCTGTCGGCCGACTACTCCTACCACCAGATCCCGATCTCAAAGGACCTGATCAGCGCCGAGGCTGCCCCTTGGGCGCTCGCGACGCTCGCGATCTTCATCGCCGGTCTCGTGTTCCTGTTCAGCAAGCGTCCCAAGATCGGCTTCCTGATCCTGTTCTTCTTCATCGCGATCATTCCCGTCTGCAACTTCTTCGTGCTGATCGGAACCAACCTCGGCGAGCGCAACCTCTACATCGCCTCGGCCTCGATCTGCTGGGGACTCGCCTGGGCCGCCTTCGCCTTGTGGAAGCGACAAGGCGCGCTGAAGATCGTCGCGGCGGTCGCGCTCCTCGGCATCGTCGGCTTCTACGGATGGCGCACGATCGATCGCAACGAGGACTACTCCTCCGAGCGCCGCCTCTGGATCGCCACGGTGGAGGATGCGCCCAACTCACCACGCGCCCACCTGAATCTGGCCGACGTCTACTTCCAGGAAGGCGCCTTCGAGGAGGCTCGAAAGCACGCCGCGCGTGCCAACGAGCTGATGCCCGAGTTCGTCCGCTCCGACTTGCGCCTCGGCGACATCGCGGCTGCCCTCGGTCAGCTCGACGAGGCGATCGAGCACTACCGCGCCGTCATCGACAAGCTCGGCGACAGGCTGATCTTCCCGGACGGTCCCGATGCCATGCACCGGCTCGCCCAGTCCTACGTGCAGCTCGGTGAGTTCGAGAAGGGCGCCGAGGTGCTCCTCCAATACGCCGAGCATGAGATGTGGCGCCTCTTCGCCGAGATGGAAGCGGCGACCGTGCTCTCCGAGCAAGCCACGCAGACCGGGCAGCTCGACATCCTCCCCCGCGTGCGGGAGCTCCTCGAGAATGCCGCGCGCATCGAGATCGTCAACGGCGGCGAGAATGCCAAGATCGTCAAGGCCGACGTCTACCGCATGCTGGGCTTCACCTATCACCAGCTCGAGCAGAACGACCTCGCGATCAAGGCTTACCGGCAATCGCTCCGCCTCGATCCCGAGCAGGCGTTGCCCTCGATGGACCTCGCCCGTCTCCTGATCGAGAAGAAAGACTACACCCGCGCGCTCGAGCGCATCGACAAGGCCATTCAGCTCCGGCCGAACTTCGCCATGGCCTATCTCGTCAAGGCCGAGGTTTACGAAGGCTTCGGGGACTTCGAGACCGCGTTGAGCCAGGGATACCAAGAAGCGCTCAAGCAGAGCCAGAACGAGCGCAATCCTCAGATCTTCATGCAGCTCGGCCGGGCCTTCCTGCGCTGGGCGGATCGCTTCCAAGGCTCGGATGATCCTTTGAAGCGATCGCGGGCCAAGGAGATGTTCGACAAGGCGAAGGAGATCCTCCGCCAGGGCTCCGACCTCGACCCCGACAACGTCAAGCCGAAGCTGCTCATCGCCGAGGCCTTCTATCAACTTGGGCAGCTCGACGAAGCGATCGACACCTATCGCAGCCTCTTGGGCCGGGCGACTCCGATCGCGCATCGCTGCCACCGTCGCATCGCCGACTTCCTCGCCGAGCTCGGCGAGACCCAGAAGGCCGAGGAGCACTACCTCCAGGCGATCGACCTCAATCCACAAGGGCCGAACACGCACCTCGCCTACCTGATGTTCTTGCACCAGCAAGGACGTGACGACGAGGCACAGGAGATCATCGACTTCCTCATCGCTAACAACCGACCCAGCGAGCCCGAGACGGTCGTGACGTGGATACACGAGAATATCTTCGAGTCCCACGAGTTCGCCCAGTTCTTCTCGGAGTTTTACGAGGACCGCGGCGAGCATGCCAAGGCGGATGCTTGGGGTCGGAAGGTGATCGAGATCGCCCAGCGTCTGACTCAGGATCCGGACACCCGGGAGCTCGGCATCGAGGTCGGCTGCAATGGCCTCGGCACACAAGCCAAGTGGTTCATCGATGCTCCCGAGGGCTCCGAGCGACACCAGCCGCGCCGTGCTCTCTCGATGGCGTACGACGCTCTTCAGAAGTCGGCGGGCAAGGACATCGCCAATCGCGCCGAATACCGCGTCACCTTTGCGCGCGCCGCCCAGGAGGTCGATGACCTCTCCGCCGTGCGCACCGCCGTCCGCCTCGCCAAAGAGGCCCGCCAGCTCCTTCCCGAAGACGAGCGAATCCCGGAGATTCAGGAGAAGCTCAAGGAGAAGCTCAAGGCATTGGCCACCGCCAAGCAGAACGAGGCCGCGACCGACGACGGGGATGCGACGAACGGCGATGAGGATCGCTGAGCGATCGACGCCTCCCAAAAGATGAATCCCGATTGGCCGGAGTCGCCTCGGTGGGGCTCCGGCTGTTTGGACTGGCCTGACTCGTCCCAGGAGTGGAGATCGTGACCCAGCGAGCGGTGGTCGCCTACGTGAGCGGTCACGGACTCGGTCACGCCGCACGGTCCGCCGAGGTCCTCCGCGCCCTGCGCGAGCGCGACCCCGCGCGTCCCATCCAGGTCCGCTCCGCGGCGGCCCCCTGGTTTCTCGAGGAGCGGCTGCCGCCCGACATCGAGGTCATCCCGGTCACGACCGACATCGGTGTCCTCCAGCCGGACAGCTTCGGTAGCGATCCCTTGGGCAGCCTGAAAAGGTATGCCGACCTCATCGCACGCTGGCCAGAGCGACTCCAGGAAGAGGTGGCGGCGCTACGAGCGGCTGACGCTGGCGTCGTCTTCGCCGACATCCCGCCTTTGGGCATCGCGGCCGGTCACGCCGCGGGCCTCCCTACCTTCGCCATGGGCAACTTCGGCTGGGACTGGATCTATCGCCCCTTCCTGGAGCGCTTCGCGGGCTTCGAGGCGGTAGGCGCGTCAATCGCCGACACGTACGCTTTGACAGGCCGCCTCTTCCGCCTCCCCCTCGCCGAGCCGATGTCGGCCTTCCCTCGGCAGACCGATATCCCGCTCGTCGCTCGGGTGTCACTTCGGAATCGAGATGAGACGCGCCGGCTCTTGGGATTGCAGCCGGGGCAGCGGCTGGTCTTGCTGTCGTTCGGGGGCTTCGGCGCCGGGACGATCGGCGCTGATCGCCTGCGCGAGGATCCCGAGCTGATCTTCGCGTCGGCCGACCTGTGGCCGGGCCCGTTCCCTCCGCATGGGTTGAGCTACACCGATGTCGTCGCAGCGTCGGACGCCGTCTTGACGAAGCCCGGCTTCAGCATGCTGGCCGAGTGTCTGGCGAACGGCACCCCGATCCTCGCCGTGCCACGCGAGGGGTTCATCGAGGCCCCGATGTTGATCGAAGAGCTACGGGCGAGGGACTGGCCGCTGGAGATCGTGCCGAGGGAGAGGCTCGTGTCCGGTCATTTCGTAGAGGACGTCCGAGAGGCCCTCGAGCGATTCGAGCGCCCGGAGCCAGTGCCGACGGGCGGAGCCGAGATCGTCGCCGAAGCACTCCTGACGGCCAGCCTCGAAGCCTGAAGCACCGGCCCTGAACTCATGCCAGAGCCCGCGCGGCCGTCAAACCAGAGCCCGCGCGACCGAAACGGGAAGCGGCTATTGAGCTGGAAGGCACATCCTCGAGATCGCTGACGATCGATCCAGGAGGCGCCGAGCAAGGGGCCATTCGGAATACGCTGTCTCGCCGCAACGGACCGCCCCGGCCCAAGCTCGCTCGTGGATGCCTTCACCAAGAGACTCGGTCTTTGGCTCGCTCCGGCTTGGGCACTCCAATGCACTCGAGCTCGTTTCACACGTGTATGCTCCGGGCGCCGCGCCAGGGGGCCTGGCTGACCTCAAGAACCTTCGAAATCGGAGCGACACCCCTCAGCTCTCCTCGGGATCCGGCCGATAGAGGAAGGAACCGTAGCTTCCCGAGGAGGTCTTTGCAGCGATGAGCCCGTCGGTCGTACTCCTCGTCGATCCTCGAGACGAGATCGGCGGCGACAGCCTCGTGCATCTCGAGCTGATCCGGCACCTGGATCGAAGCCGCATCCGACCCATCGTGCTCTGTCACGATCGGGGTCCTTTGCCAGCTCGCTACCTCGAGCTGGAGGACACCGACGCGTGGTCGATCGACTGCGGGACCCGGAGCAAGCGGCAGCCGCGGAGCGGACTCGCCGGATGGACCTCGTGGCTGCGGAGCGCCGGGTTCTCCTTGCGGGCGTTTCGCGAGGCGTGGCGACTGGCGAGGCAGCACGAGGTGCGCCTGATCCACTCGAGCAACACTCGCCGCGGAGCGGCGCTCGGGCAGGCGCTCTCGCGCGCACTTCGGGTTCCCTGGCTGATGCACGGACACTCGGTGATCGGGACGAGCGCCGTCGACCGGCACTTCGCGCGGGCCGCCGACAAGATCGCTTGTGTGTCCCGAGTGACTCGGGATGCCTACCGGAGAGTCGACGTGCCGGAGGATCGCCTCGAGCTCATCGAGAACGCGGTCGCCGCGTCACGGATGGTGCCGCGACTCGGTGGTGCCGAGCTGCGTCTACGCTTGGGGATACCTGAAGCGGCCACCGTCGCCGGTTGGGTCGGTCGGCTCACGCCTTCCAAGGGGCCCGAGGTGTTCTTGGAGGCCGCGGCCATCGTCGCGCGCCGCCACCCGGGCCTGCACTTCGTCCTGGTCGGAGACGCGGAGATCTTCGACGCCAATCGCGACTACGAGTCAGAGCTCCTACGCCTGACGCGAGACCTCGGCTTGTGTGAGCGCGTCTCGTTCACGGGGTTCTTGGAGGATGTCGCGTCGGCCTACGACGCCTTCGACATCTCGGTGGTGACCACGCGGGACGAGGGCTTCGGGCTCGTGGGAGTCGAGTCGATGCTCGCTGGCCTCCCCATCGTCTCGAGTCGTATCGGAGCGATTCCCGACATCTTGGATCACGAGCGAACGGCTCTGCTCGTCACGCCGGGAGCACCACGTGCGGTCGCCGATGCCCTGACTCGCCTCATCGAGAATCCCGAGGAGGCTCGCCGATTGGGCGACGCCGCTCGCCAGAGTGCCCAAGAGCGCTTCGCCCCCGAGCGCCAAGCGCGCTCGTTCGAGGCGCTCTATGAGCGTATGATGGAAGCTTCTTTAGAATCCATGAGTGCTGCCCGATGAGAGCGGTCACTCGACCCGCCGAGGTCGCTCGACGTTCCGCTCCCGACTCTCGGCCCTGGATCTTTGCCACCGACACCCTCGCCTTCGACGGCGGCGGCGAGCGGGCGCTGGAGCAATTGGCCAGCGCGATGGGAGTTGGCCGTCCCGTCCGGGTCCTGCCGGTCTTCGAGAACGGTGGTGACGGCCAAACGGCCGCGCGGCTCCGCGCCGCCGGGACTCCCGTCGACGACACCATCGTCGCCTTCCCGCACCGGCTAGGGCTTTCGCTGCGATCCTGGCCACGGCGCTCCTTCGCAAGGCTCGAGGAGTACTTTCGAGCACAAAGCGCCGCGGTGTTGGTCGTGTTCTCTCTGCGGGCGTGCCTTCGATTGGCGCGCCCCGCGTGGCGCCAGGGTCTTCCCCTGGTCGTCTCTCTCCATCAGTCCGCGCCGTTCTTCGGTCCTCCCCTCGCCTCCTGGAAGGACCGTCTCGCGCGGCGCGTCTTGAAGAAGGCTGTTGCGCGATGGGTGGTGCTCTCCGCGGTTGCTCGCGATGAGCTCTCCGGTTGGGGTATTCCGCTCGACCGGATCGTGATCGTGCCCAATGGGCTCGATGCGAGCGAATGGACTGAACAGCCGAGAGCCGAGGACGTGCAGGCGCTACGCCAGGCGATCCCCTGTGCGACTGGGGATCTGACCGCTGGCATCCTTTCCCGCCTCGACCCCGTCAAGAACATCGAGGTCGCGATTCAGGCGATCGCTAGAACGGAGTCTTCACGGCTCTTGATCGGTGGCGGTGCCAGCGAGCACGCCAAAGCGTATCCCGCCGACCTCGAGCGACTGGCCCGAGCACTCGCCGTGGACGATCGTGTCGGGTTCCTGGGACACGTGAGTGCTCCGCGTGCCTTCTTGCACGCCTGCGATCTGATCATCCAGCCTTCGCGCCGAGAGGCGAGCCCCCTCGCCGTGATCGAGGCGCTGGCTTGCGCACGGCCGGTGATCGCGACCGCCGTCGGTGGCGTCCCCGAGCTCTTGGGGCAGGGACGGTTCGGCTGGCTCGTGCCGCCCGGCGATGCGGAGGCGATCGCCGCGGCGATCGAGGCGATCCGAAGCGATCCCGAAGCCGCACAGGCCAAGGCACTCGCCGGCCGTCGCCATGTGCTCCGCCATCACGACCGCAAGCTCTGTGAGCAAGAATTCGAGCGTCAAGTTCAGAGCGTCATCGAAGCCGGAGCGACGGCTCTGATCTGAAACCACTGGGAACGCCACATTCGGACCGCCGGCTTCAGCCGGTCTCCGTGTCCTCCTTCCAAGCGCCTCGGAGGGAGCTCAGACCTCAGATCCGAAACTCCGTGGCTCGATGTCGGTTGGCGTCCCCGGCCCAAGCTCGCTCGTGCAATCTCTCACCGACTGACTCGGTCTCTGGCTCGCTCGACTTGGGCACTCC
>JAVJTD010000366.1:0-11468 GCA_040219065.1 Planctomycetota bacterium | reverse complement strand
AGAGTGGGACATCTGTGCCGGGAACAGAGTGCCAACCTTTGAAGAGTGGGACATCTGTGCCGGGAACAGAGTGCCAACCTTTGAAGAGTGGGACATCTGTGCCGGGAACAGAGTGCCAAAGGGTGGCCGGCGGCGGCGCACCGCCGCCGGCCACGAGGGAGACGTCATCAAGGGAAGCGCACGCTGACGAGAGGGCTGACGCTGCATCCGCTCCAATCCACGGCCTGGAACAGGACGGTTCGGCCGCTGGCGAGCGCCGGGATGGAGACGTCGAAGCGAACATTGCCCTCGCGATCGGCACGCGCGACCTGGGCGATGCCGACTCCGGAGATGTCGAGGTCGAGGCCCGGGCAACCGGGCACGGGTGTCGTTCCCGCTTGCAGGCCGAACACGAGATGGACGAGCTCGCCGGGTGTTGCGCCGGTGAGGTCGAAGCGATTGCTCTGTCCCGCCTGACCCGGGCTAGGATCCGAGAGCTCGACAGGAGCCTTGGTGAGGAGCACCGCGCGCTGCGCGCCGGCTCCGTCAGCGGCCCAGCCGACGATATCGCCACGAGAGTTGATGTCGGCCGCTTGGACCAGCGTCCACGGCGAAGACGTCGAGACCCGATCGTTCAGATCGATCAAGCCGGAGCGCCTGGGATCGAAGAGAAACGCGCGTGGACGTCCTTCCGCATTGGGAGCGACACCGACGATGCGGCCCGTCGACGCGATGCTCCACGCCTCACTGCTGCCGCCGCCCAGCTCGCCCAGATCCTGCATCTGGCCGCTCGCGAGAAGGAAAGCGCGACGCGTTCTGCTTGCATCGTCCGCCCAGCCGACGATACGCCCTCGCCCGTCGATGTCGAGCGCTTCGCTGTTGCGTCCGCCGAGCGTGCCGAGGTCGACCATCGTGCCGTTCTCCCAAAGGAAGGCATGGTAGCCGCCGTTCCGAGAGACGCCGGAGCCGCCAACGATCTGCGTGCTCTCGTTGAGCGCATTGGCACGACTGAAGGTCCCGCCGAGCGTGCCGAGGTCGACGTCGCTCTGCCCGTTCCAGAACACCGCGTGCGTGACTGGGCGAAAGTCGATGAGCGCGCCGGTGTCGATCGTGCCGACGATGCGGCCCTGCTCGTCGATGTCGCGAGCGTAGGTGCGCGTCTGGCCGAACTGGAGGTCGGTCAACGTCGATCCGTCAGAGGTGAAGATGCGTCGCCCCGGGCTGAGGCTGAAGCAGACCTCGGAGTCACCCGCGATCAGGCCCGCCTCGTTGATGTCGACCGCCCAGCTCTGCTGACCGCACGGCAGTACGCCGAGATCGGTGAGGACGCCGTTCTGCCAGAGGAAGGCATGCGTGGTCGACGTTCCGCCGACCGTCGAGGTCCCGACCACCTGGCCCTGGTCGTTGAGGCCGTAGGCCCAGCTATCGCGTCCGGTCGGCAGGACTCCCAGGTCTGTCACCTCGAAGAGCTGCGCCTCGGTGATCGGCGAGAGGGCGCAAAGGAGCCCGGCCGCAACAATGAGTATCTTGTCATTCATGGATCGACGCTCCTTCATTGGACCGGGGTGAGTACGAAGCCGCGAAACTGACCATTGGTCTCCAAGGTCCCGATGATCTGACCGGCGTCATTGATCTTCTGCGCGACCAGGAGCGAGTCCCCCGGAGGCAAGTTCACGAGGTCGTTCAGATCGACCATCCCCAGATCCTCTCGCCAGAGGAACGGCCTGGCCTGGTATTGACGGGTC
The DNA here is from genome assembly GCA_040219065.1 of Planctomycetota bacterium. Taxonomy (GTDB): domain Bacteria; phylum Planctomycetota; class OFTM77; order OFTM77; family OFTM77; genus OFTM77. The sequence goes on along the minus strand of JAVJTD010000366.1, from coordinate 9,744 downwards.
TGACAGAGACCGACGATCTCGCCGCCATCGTTGATGTCCCGGGCGAAGCTGTTCACGAAGCCACCGAAGACGCCCAGGTCGATGAGGCGGCCATCGCGCCAGAGAGTCGCGCGACTCTGGAACACGCGCTGCCCTTGCGGATCGCGGTACGTCGCGTCGATCTCCGAGGAGCCGACGATGTCGCCCCGCTCGTTGATCGCGTAGGGATCCACCATCAGGCCCAGCCCGCCCAAGGACGGCAGCTCGAAGAACCCGTCTCGATCCGTGTGGATCCAAGCCCGTGAGTCGTCAAAGCGGTTCATGCCCGAGCCGATCGTGCGATGGTCGAGCGAGATGTCGACCGGGGACGTGAAGCCGCCGCCCGGCAAGCTGCCGAGAACGGTCAAGCCCCTCACGTCGAACACGAAGGCCTGGAAGACTCGCATGTTCGCCGGGATCAGGTACGACCAGCCCACGATGCGGGTCGCATTGGCAGCCATCGCGCCGCTCCAGTCCCCGCCGAGCGTCCCGAGTGGCGTGAAGGCACCGTCCACCCAGAGCACGGCGAGCTGCTGACCGGTGCGCAGCCGCGCGGCCCCGACGACCTCGCCACGCTCGGTGATCTCGCGCGGGACCGTGTGATCCCAACCAGGGAGAACACCGAGCGGCGTCATGATGCCGGCTTCCCACAAGAAGCCCTGATTGATGCCGCTCGTGTCATCGGCCGTACCGACGACCTGCCCCCGCTCATTGATGTCCGAGACGTTGCTCGTCGTCCCACCGAAGGTCGGGATGATATCGAGCCGGTAGGTCAGCTTCTGCCCAGAGCCCGGAACCGGCGGCCCCGCCGACGGGGTCTGTCCGAAGACCGAGCCACTCGCGCCGAGCGCCACCAGAGCCGCAGCCCATGCGAGTCGTATCCAATGAGTTTCCATGTGTCCCTCGACTTCTCGATGTCCAGACCACGCCCGGCCCTCGAACACTCGAGCGGCGATGCGAGATCGAATCGAAGAGATCGAAGGAGGTGCGCACATCCTCCGCGGAGCACCGAGCGCCCCGACAGTCGGGTGAACGAAATCGGTAGCGGGAACCTGACAGGAATCTCCGAAACAGAGCCCGCGCGACCGAGACGGAAGCAGGTCACCGAGCAATCAGACGCAACCTCGACACGCCTGCCAATCGAACGGAAAAGCGCCGAGCAAGGGGCCATCGCTGCGTCAACCGGCGTCCCGTCTCAAACGAACAGAGATCGCGCGACCGAGACGGAAGCAGGTCACCGAGCGATCGGGCGCTTTCTCGACACGGCTGCCAATCGAACCGAAAAGCGCCGAGCAAGGGGCCATCGCTACGTCAACCGGCGTCCCGTCTCAAACGAACAGAGCCCGCGCGACCGAGACGGAAGCAGGTCACCGAGCAATCAGTCGCAACCTCGACACGCCTGCCAATCGAACGGAAAGGCGCCGAGCAAGGGGCCGCTCGATCAACGGCCGATGAAGAGCTCGTCACCACCGGCGCTGGAGATTCGGTACCCGTCATCATTCACTTCATAGCGATAGGGCACGCCGGTGAACGGATCGACGAAGCCGCGGTGTCCCGCCTGGAGCTCGGGGAGCGACGCGGGCGTGCGCCCTGCGGCGATCGCCTCCTCCACCTGAAGGGCGAGCCAGCAGAGATCCAGCAGGGCGCGGCTCTCCTCGGAGCGGCGGTGCAGGTTGTCGAAGGAGATCGCGAACGTCGACGACATCAACGCATGGAACGGCTGATCATCCAGTTGGAGCGACGGCCAATCCCGCTCCGCCTCGAACCAGGGCTTCGCGCTCAGCATGAGAGCGTCTTGAAACATGCGGAGGTACCGAGCCTGGTCCAGCCGAAAGAACGGCCGGAGCAGCGACCCGTCAGCGGACTCGATCAACCGGGCATCACCCTCGAGACTGGTCTGGAGCGAGACCGGCGCTTGGCGCTCGCCGAGGATCACCGAGAAGGCCTCGTTGCCGACGCAGCGCTCGGCGTGGAGTGCGCGTCGCAGCTCGCCCGCCAGGTCGATCGATTCGAGAGTGACACTCAAATCGGCTGCCTTCGGCAAGGCTCCTCGAGCGATGAGTGCTCGAAGCACGTGGGCCGCTTCTCGGCGGATCGCCATCCGGCTGAACAGCGCGATCAGGATCGGCTCGGGCCAGAGAAGAGGCGCTCCTTTCAGGCTGTCGACGAGAGCGGACCGCGCCAGGTCGGAGTGTCCCTGACGCCCTTCGATCCAGGCGCTAGCGGTCGAGAGGCGCGCGAGGTCGAGGAAGCGAAGTCGATGCGGCTCGGTCGATGCCCACGGATCTTCGTAGTCGAAGCCGAACTGGCTCGCCTGGTACTGATCCAACGCTCGCGCCCAGCCCTCGGCCACGGACGCGTTCTCCGCGAGCCAAGCCACGAGGCCTTCTTCATCCGGATCGGAGGTCGGATCTTCGCGCAGCGCTTCGAGGGCTGCGGTGACCGACTCGCTCGGCTCCGTGAGCTGCTCGGCGAGCGCCTCGACGGCGGCCGCCGCGTTCCGGTCGGCGGGAACGTCCGGCGGGCGAAGGTCGATCAAGCGCATCGGCTCGTCACGCGCTTTCATCGCGACGTGCAGCCGCGCGACCTCCCGGTCGGCGATCCCGTCGATCACGAAGTAGCTGACGATCCCGAACACGAGGAATGTGATGAGAGCGACGGCGAGCCACGACAGCCAACGGTGGCGACGCGTCATCAGGCGACTCCAGGAAACGGTTGCGCGATCTCCGGCGAAGGCCCATCGTGCGACGAGACCGAGGGAGTTGGCAACCTCGGAGCGAGCGATTGCCTCGAGGCGCGGAGTGAAGACGATGGACTCGATCGATCGAAGGTCCGCCTGGCGCGGAGAGGAGCTGTTTCGCCGCGGCTGGAGGCATGAGTGGTCCGAAGCTCATCGACAGGAGATCGAGGCGGCGCTCCGAGCGTCTCTGCGACGATCGCTGGACGAGCTGTCTCCGAGCACGTTCCCGCTCGAGAGCTTGGCCGACGAGCTCCGTGCGATTGAAGGCGAGCTCGAGCAGGGACCGGGCGCGGTCATGATTCGCGGCCTTCGGGTCGACGATCACTCGGAAGACGATCTGCGCCGAATCTTCCAGGGCTTGATGTCCTGGGTCGGAACGCCGGTCTCTCAAAGCGCCCGCGGTGAGAAGCTGCTCGAGGTGAAGGACGAGCGACATGGAGCGGCGAGCCCGAGCACTCGGGGACCGAATACGAACCGGAGCCTGAGCTTTCACACCGATCGTTGCGATGTGATCGCCTTCCTCTGCGTTCGCGACGCGCACTCGGGTGGCGAGAACGACCTCGTGAGCTCGGTAGCGCTGTTCGAGGAGATCGAACGCCGCCGCCCGGATCTCCTGGCCGTGCTCCAGCAGCCCTTCGTCTACGAGCGCCACAACGTGGATACTGGTAGCGAGCTGCCATTCACCCGGCAGCCGGTGTTCTCGATCCACGAAGGGCGCTTCGCGGCCGTGCTGCTGCGTGTTCTGATCGACCGGGCCGACCAGAACCCCAACCTGCCATCCCTGTCGGACGCTCAGCGAGAAGCGCTCGACTTCCTCGAAGCCGTCGCGGCCGAGCCGGGCATGCACGTGCGCTTTCGCCTCGAGCCCGGCGACATGCTTCTGCTCAACAACTACGTCATCCTGCACCGGCGCACCGCCTTCGAGGATCACCTCGAGGTCGAGCGACAGCGCCTGCTCTTCCGGCTCTGGCTCTCGGTCCCGAGCTCGCGCCCCCTCGATCCCGCCTACGGCGCCTACCTCGGCGCCACCGGACCCGGCGAGCTCCGAGGCGGCATGAAGGCGAGGGAATGAGACCTGAGGCCGAAGGAGCGGGAACGGCTGTGTGCCCTCCCGATCGGCAATCGCTTCGACTCCCGGCTCGCCCTCTTCGATCCGAGTGGTCCCAACGGCCTGACGATGTCGATCGCGATCGAGATGGTTGCTCAATGAGCCGTCTCGCCGGCCGCTCCCGGGCCTGCCCCTTCCTCGCGCGTCGCGCAGCCGGCATGATGTCGCCATGAATGCAGCACCCGCGACTCGCGCGTTCGCGCCGGCCACGGTGGCCAACCTCGGGCCGGGATTCGACATCCTCGGCGCCGCTCTCGAAGGACCGGGAGACGCGGTCACCGCACGCCTGTCGGACGAGCCCGGAGCTCGGCTGGTCTCCCAGACCGGCGTCGTCGTGGGCGGGGACCCCGCTCGCAACACGGCGGTGATCGCGGCAAAGGCCGTGCTCGCTGCCTGCCGGAGCGAGCGCGGCGTCGAGCTGTCGTTGGAGAAGGGTCTCCCGATCGGCTCGGGACTGGGAAGCTCGGCGGCGAGTGCTGCGGCCGCGGCGCTCGCCGTCAGCGTGCTCTTGGGAAGTCCGCTGGATGAGCGCGCGCTCATCCTCTGCGCTCTGGAAGCCGAGGCCAAGGTCTCGGGTCGTCACGCCGACAACGTGGCGCCCGCCCTGCTGGGCGGCATCGTCCTCGTCCGCAGCCTCGAGCCCCTCGAGGTCGTGCGGCTGCCCGTTCCCGCTGCGCTGACCTTCGCCGTAGTGACTCCGCAGATCACGCTGCTGACGCGAGACGCTCGCGCAGTGCTGCCGGCCCAGATCAGCTTGCCGGAGCACACCCGCGGCACAGCGCAGGTCGCCGGGTTGGTCACCGCCCTGCACTCGGGTGACCTCGGGCTCCTCTCCCGATGCCTCGACGACGCGTTGGTCACGCCGGCGAGGCTGCCCTTGATTCGAGGGGGCCGATCGGCGCTGGACGCGGCCCGAGAGGCCGGGGCGCTCGGCGGCTCGATCAGCGGATCGGGACCTTCTCTCTTCGCCGTCTGCGACTCGCGCGAGTCGGCCCAGCGCTGCCGCGATGCGATGATCACGGCCTTCGAAGCGGCGGGTGTCGCCGCGAGCGGGGTGGTGTCCTCGGCCGATTGCTCCGGAGCCCGAGTCCATGAATGATGCTCCCTTCATCCTGAGGTGCTTCGACTGCGGGCACACGCATCCGCCCGAGGAGATCCGATACCGGTGCCACTGTGGCGGCACGCTCGACGTCGAGCACGATCTGCGGCGCGTCTCGCAGCAGGCCTCCTTCGATCTGTTCGACCGCCGACTCGGCGCGCGCTGGCCCGAGGACCGCTCCGGGGTGTGGCGATACCGTGAGCTGATCCTGCCCTTCGTCGATGTCGACCTCGTCTGCCGTGGCGAGGGAAACACGGGCCTCTACGAGTCCCCGGGCATCGCCGCCTACGCGAGTGTGAAGCGGCTCGCCCTCAAGCATGAAGGCGAGAACCCGACGGGCTCGTTCAAGGACCGCGGCATGTGCGTCGGCGTGACGATGGCAAAGCGCCTGGGCTGCGCGCGGGTCGCTTGTGCCTCGACGGGGAACACCTCGGCATCCCTGGCGGCTTATGCAGCGGTCTCGGGCTTGGACGGCGTCGTGTTCATCCCGAGCGGCAAGATCGCTTTCGGCAAGCTGAGCCAAGCGCTCGCTTACGGCGCGACGACCCTGCAGATCGAGGGCGATTTCGACGACGCGATGCGGCTGGTGCAAGAGGTCAGCAATCGCGCGGGCATCTACCTCCTCAACTCTGTCAATCCGTTCCGCATCGAGGGTCAGAAGGCGATCCTCTTCGAACTGCTTCAAGATCGCGGCTGGACCGTGCCGGATTGGATCGTCTTGCCCGGCGGCAATCTCGGCAACAGCTCGGCGATCGGAAAGGCCCTGATCGAGCTGAAGACGCTCGGCTGGATCGAGCGGTTGCCCCGGCTGGCCGTCATCCAAGCCCATGGCGCCAACCCCCTGTACCGAATGGTCCATGAAGGACTCGAAAGGCTAGTCCCGGTCCGAGGGGCCGAGACCGTCGCGACGGCGATTCGCATCGGCGATCCGGTGTCGTGGAAGAAGTGCCGGCGAGCGCTCGAGGCGACGAACGGCGTCGTCGAGGAGGTGACCGACGAGGAGATCCTCGCCGCAAAGCGCGTCGTCGACGCCGCCGGGATCGGTGCCGAGCCGGCTTCGTGTGCCACGGTCGCCGGACTCAAGAAGCTCGTCGAGAGCGGTGTCGTCGATCCCGAAGCCGACATCTGTGGCATCCTCACCGGTCACGTGCTCAAGGACCCGCAAGTGGTCGTCGACGCCCATCGGGACGACCTCGTCAGCGTCGAGATGGACATCGAGGCGATCCTCGCCGCGCTCAATCGCTGAGCCATCGACGACTCGCACGGGGCACGGTTACAATTCGGCCCATGATGTTCAGCCTGATTCTCCTGCTGGCCCTGGCTCCCGATGACGAGATCACTCCCCTCGTCGAGGGCTATTGTTATCCGTGTCACTCCAGCGAGAAGGCACGCGGCGACGTCGATCTCGAGACGCTCCTGATCGCGGAGGATGCACCCGCAGGCTTCGAGCAATGGGCCAAGGTCGCCCGCGTGCTCACAGAGCAGCGCATGCCGCCTGAGCGCCGCGCGCAGCCGACCGACGAGGAGCGAGGGCGGCTGATCTCCTGGATCGAAGGTCGCCTCGCCGCGGTCGCGGCCGAGCGACCGGGACGGACCCTCGTGCGCCGATTGAGCCGGCGAGAGTACACGCACTCCGTTCGCGATCTGCTCGGTGTGAGTCTGCCGGACAGCATCGAGTTCCCGGCCGACGGCAGCGGCGGCGAAGGGTTCGACAACAACGCCGACACCCTCTTCGTGCCGCCGCTCTTGATGGAGCGCTACCTCGAAGCGGCGGGTACGATCGCCGACGAAGCTCCACTCGCGTCGGTCTCCCGCGACGATGCGCACGCCTGGATCCGAGAGCTCGCCCGGCGCGCCTACCGCTGGCCCGATATCGATGAGGACGCCGCGCGGCTGATCGCGCTCTACGACTCGAAGGCCGAGAGCTCGCATCTCGGAGCACTGCGGCTGGTCACGCGCGCGGTGCTCGTCTCACCGCGCTTCCTCTTCCGGATCGAGCACGAAGGCCTCGATGCCGATGCTCCCGAGCTCGCCAGCCGACTGTCCTACTTCCTCTGGTGCACGACGCCCGATGAGGAGCTGATGAGCCTCGCGGCGAGCGGCGCGCTGAGGCGGCGAGACGTGCTGGACAGCCAGGTCGACCGGCTCATCGCCGATCCCCGTCTCATGGACTTCGCGGACGACTTCAGCCTGCAATGGCTGGGACTCACGAGCCTGCGCACGACCACGCGTCCGAACGGGCGCATGTTCCCGAGCTACACCGACAGCCTGCGCGAGTCGATGATCGCCGAAGCGGCCGCGCTGTTCGCCGCGGTGATGCGCGGCGAGGGCACGCTGCTCGACTTGATCGATTCGGAGTTTGCCTACGTCAACGAGGAGCTTGCCGCGCACTACGGCTTGAGCGGAGTGAGCGGCGAGGGGCTGCGGCGGGTTGTCTTGCCGGACAAGAGGCGCGGCGGCGTGCTGGGGCTGGGGGCGGTGCAGACGGTGACGTCGTACTCCAGGCGGACCAGCCCGGTCTTGCGCGGGAAGTGGGTGCTCGAGACCATGCTCGGCAGCGGCACGCCTCCGCCTCCGTCGAATGCGAAGAGCCTCCCCGAAGATGATCGCCCCAAAGAGGGGCAGACGTTTCGCCAGCGGCTCGAGGAGCACCGTAAGAATCCCGAGTGCGCGTCGTGTCACCAGCGCATGGATCCCTTGGGCTTCGGCCTGGAGAACTTCGACGCGATCGGCCGCTGGCGCGACGAGATCGGCGGCATCCCGATCGACGCGACGGGAACGCTCGAAGACGGCCAGTCGTTCGAGGGACCGATCGCGCTGAAGCGTATCTTGATGGAGAAGCGCGAGGTGTTCTGCCAGGTTTTGACGCGGCGCCTGATCGGCTATGCGCGCGGCCGCGGCGTCGAAGCGCACGAGGAGCCGCTGGTGCGGGCGATCGCCAGCCGCGTCGCCGAGCAGGGCTACTCCGGCCCCTCGCTGCTCCGCGGGATCGCTCAGACCTTCCTACCCGAAAGCTCATCCGAGTAAAGGCTCATTCGAGGAAGAGATCATGCGCAACATCATCGATCGGCGCACCGTGCTGCAGGGACTGGGCGCCAGCCTCGCCCTCCCGTTCCTCGAGATCATGCAGCCCGCTCGGGCGTTGGGAGTCGTGCAGCGGCCGCGGCGGCTGGTCTGCCTGTTCATGCCGAATGGCGTCAACCCGCACCGATGGACGCCGAAGGGCGAGGGCGATGGGTATGAGCTGAGTGAGGCGCTGCAGCCTCTCGCGGGTGCGCGCTCCAAGGTGCTCGTGCTCACGAATCTCTGGAACGCCCAGACGCGCCGAGGTGACGGGCATTACGTCAAGACCGCCGCCTGGCTGACGGGCACGAGCATCCACAAGACCACCGGCGGCGACCTCGACTGCCGCGGTGTCTCGATGGATCAGATCGCCGCTCGCCGTATCGGCCATCTGACCAAGCTCCCTTCCCTCGAGCTGTCGATGGAGCCGGTGACGAGCGGCGTCGATGCCAACGTCGGCTACACGCGCCTCTACGGCTCGCACATCTCCTGGAGCACGCCGACTACGCCGCTGACGCGCGAGATCAATCCGCGGCGAGCGTTCGATCGCTTGTTCCGCACCACGCGCGATCGCAGGAGCACCGCCGAGGACAAGAGCATCCTCGATCTCGTCCTGGACGATGCCAAGGCGCTGCAGAAGCAATTGGGCCGCGCCGACACCGGCAAGCTGACCGAGTACCTCGACTCGGTGCGCGCCGTCGAGAAGCGCTTGGAGGCGGCGGAGGCTGCCGAAGAGATCGACGCCGACGTGCCGGACTGGCGAGCGCGCCGAGAGGTCTTGGCAGGCCGCTTCGATCGCCTCCCCAAGGACACTCGCCTAGGCGTGCCCGAGTACTGCGACCTGATGCTCGACGTCATCGCTCTCGCGCTCTGGTCGGACACGACCCGCATCGCCTCGCTCATGTTCGGGAACTCGGTCAGCAACAAGAGCTTCTCGTTCCTGCACGGTGTCACGGCGGGACACCACCACAACTCGCACCACCAAGACGACCCGCAGAAGCTCGCCGAGTACACCCGCATCACGCAGTGGCACGTCGCGCAGTTCGTCGGGCTCTTGAGGCGCCTGGAGTCCATGCAGGAGGTCGACGGCAGCAGCGTCCTCGACCACGCGATGGTGCTCTTCGGCTCAGGGCTGAGAGACGGCAACAGCCACAACCCGAGGAATCTGCCGATCCTCCTGGGCGGCGGAGGCGGCGGCACGCTGCGCCCGGGACGTCACGTCGTCTACCCGAAGGACACGCCCTTCTGCAACCTGCACCGCGCCCTACTCAGCCGCATGGGAACCCCCATCGAGCGAATCGGCGACAGCACCGCCGAGCTCGATGGGCTGACGTGACTTCGTATCCTCTGGCTTTAGCCAGGTTGTCTCTCCGGCTTCAGCCGGACCGGTCTTCGTATCCCCCGGCTTCAGCCGGGTTGTTTCCCCGGCTTCAGCCGGGCCGGCCAACGGCCGGTTCTGGAACTGCCCGAAGGGCAAGCCACTGAGTTGATCCAGGCGGGCGAGACGCCCGCGTTCCCAGTGGTTGCCCGCTCCACGTCGTATCCCCCGGCTTCAGCCAGGTAGGGTCTCCGGCTTCAGCCGGGCCGGTCTTCGTATCCCCCGGCTTCAGCCGGGTTGTTTCCCCGGCTTTAGCCGGAGACCCTACCTGGCTGAAGCCGGGGGATACGACGTGGAGCGGGCAACCACTGGGAACGCGGGCGTCTCGCCCGCCTGGA
>JAVJTD010000365.1:0-16040 GCA_040219065.1 Planctomycetota bacterium | reverse complement strand
GATCTGCCAAGAAAAAAAGGCCGCGACCGGATCACGCACCCTGGAAGGGCTCCCTGCTCCGAGGTCGACATCCATGCACTCATGAGCATTTGAGTCTCGCACATCGGACGAGCGCGAACGCGTTTGCGCGACTCTGGCGTTCAGGCAGAATGAGCCTCAGCCGACTCCATTCGAGCGGAACCACTCGTGCACGCGTGCCGCACGCAGCGTGTTCCACCGACTCGGCTCACCCACTACTTCATCGAGCTCGACGGCCATCCTTCCCCTTGCCGGGTCCCAAGCGGTCATCTTCCCTCGGGGCCCACCTCGGAAGAGACGAGCTCTAGCGCTTCGAGCACTCGGGGCTCGGAGGTGACTCGCGCCCGGCGGAAGTATTCGAGGCCACGCAGCACTTCGTAGTGCCACCAAGTCGAAAAGACGAAAGACGTCCAATCGTTGCCGCTCTGCCGGTCACTCTCGATCTTCTCTCCGGTCGACAGTCACCTGGAGAGATGACGATCGAGCAGATACTCGTGATCACGGAGCCGGGCCTTCTTGACGTTTGGATTCTCGACGCCGTTCTCTTCGTACTCGAGGAGCGCCTCGAGAACGCAGAGGGTCGTGTTGAAGGACGACCGCTTGGAGCCTCGATCTCCTTCGCAGTTCCAGCCGCCATCGGACAACAGCTCGTCGAGCTGCCGCTCGATGAGCCCCCGAACGAGCACCAGCAGCAGCGTTCCGAGGCCTTCCGGCGGGGGCGGGACTGATCGGAAGCCAGAGCCCGCGCGACCGCAACGGGGAGCGGTCAGCGAGCTGGATGTCGCAACCTCGACGGCGCCCCGATCGAGCGAAAAGGTGCCGAGCAAGGGAGCATTCGGAGTGGGCTGTCTTGGCGGGGCGATGTGCCCCGGCCCAAGCTCGCGAAAGCCACTATCGCTCGCCTTCTTCCTCGCCCCTACCCGATCTGCTCTTTGCCTCCCATGTAGGGTCGCAATGCTTCGGGGACCCGGATGGTGCCGTCGGCCTGTTGGTTGAGCTCGAGCACCGGGATGAGCGCGCGCGGCGAGGCGATGACGGTGTTGTTCAAGGTGAAGCAGTGGTGGATCTTGCCCTCTTCGTCTTTGTACCTCATGTTCAGGCGCCGCGCCTGGAAGTCGTGGAAGCGTGAGGCGCTGTGCGTCTCGCTGTAGCTCTGGCGAGACGGCATCCAGGACTCGAGGTCGAACTTCTGGATCTGGCCCTGTCCCAGATCGCCGCCGCAGACGTTGACGACGCGATACGGGATCTCGAGCTTCTGCAGGATCTCCTCGGAATTCTGCAGGATCTCCAGGTGGTGCTCCTTCGAGAGCTCGGGGTCCGCCTTCGTCACGATGACCTGCTCCACCTTGTAGAACTGGTGGACCCGGTAGAGTCCATGCGTGTCCTTACCGTGGGCACCGGCCTCGCGGCGGAAGCAGGGCGACAGCGCGACGTACTTCTTGGGTAGCTCGTCGACCTTGAGGATCTCACCGGCATGGTAGCTGGTCAGCGGCACCTCGGACGTGCCGATGAGGCTGAGTCCATCGCGCTCACAGCGGTAGGCCTGCTCCTCGCCGCCGGGATAATACCCCGTCCCGACCATCGCCTGATCGCGCACCAGGAGCGGCACGGTCATCGGGACGAAGCCTTTGGAGACGAGATGGTCGAAGGCCAAGCGCAAGATGGCCTGGTCCAACAGAGTTCCCATCCCCTTGAGGATGTAGTTGCGCGAGCCGGCCATCTGGGCGCCGCGCGCGACGTCGATGATGTCGTGCTTCTCACCGAGGGCGATGTGATCGAGCGGCTCGAAGTCGAAGCTCGGCACCTCACCCCAGGTGCGCAGCTCGACGTTCTCGGTGTCGTCGGCGCCCTCGGGCACCTCGGGCGCGGGCGGATTCGGCACCCGCAGCATCTCGGCTTCGAGCTTCTCCTCGATCTCGCGCAGCTCGACGTCGAATGACTTGATACGCGCCGACACCTCCCCCATCTCCTGGATCGCGGCCTGCTTCTCCTCGCCTTGGAGCTTGGGCACCTCCTTGGAGCGCGTGTTTCGGAGCGCCTTGAGCTCCTCGGCCTTCTGCATCAGCTCGCGACGCTCGACATCGAGCTCGAGGATGCGGTCCACGTCACACTCGATGCGCTTCTTGCGCGCCCCCTCCCGAATCAGATCCGGGTTCTCTCGAATCATCCGAATGTCGAGCATGTCCGCCCTCTTCGCTCGCCGCCGCCCTGCTCTTCGGGACCACCGGAACACTCGGGGCCCACGATCTGGCGCTAGCATAATCGGGGCGCTCTCCGAATCAACCGGCCGCAACTCGATGGAACCAACACTTTCCCGCGGGCAGCCGGGTCCATACCATCGGAGCGTCACCGGGCCGGGCGATCCCATCCACACGAGCGAGAGAAGCGAAACACCATGATGCGTTGCTGCCGAGGGCTGCTGGCCGGCCTGTTCACGGGGCTCCTGTTGACGATCCTCTGTGTCGCCATCGCCAGAGCCCAGGAGCCTGACGAGAAGAAGCCGGAGAAGGCGGCGCCCCGGCCCATCCGATCCGAGGACTACTCGAAGTTCGAGTCCCTGGGTCAGTTCGAGCTCTCCCCCAATGGCCTCTGGCTGGCCTACGAGACCAGTCGCCGCGACGCCGGCACTCGTGAGCTCCGCCTGCGCATGCTGGCGACCGACTCGGTCGAGACCTTCAAGGAAGGACGAAGCGCGGTGTTCTCCGAGGATTCGCGCTGGCTCGCCTTTTCGATCGGCGTCTCCGAGGACGAGCGCGAGAAGCTGCAGAAGGCGAAGAAGCCCGTGCCTTCCAAGGTCGGACTGCACAGCTTGGTCGATGGACGCACGCGGGAGTTCGAGGGATTCGGGAGCTTCTCGTTCAGCGCGGACGGTCGCTACCTGCTCAGGCGACGCAGTGGCGAGGGAGACGGCGGCATCGATGTCGTCGTGCACGATCTCCAAACGGATCGAGAGACGACGTTTGGCAGCGTCGGCGAGGCGGCTTGGAGCGATGTCGGTGCCCTCCTCGCCATTTGCATTCAGACGAGCGACGACTCGGGCAACGGCGTCTGTGTCTTCGATCCCGAGCGATCCACCTTGCGTACGCTCGATTCGGCCAAGCGCAAGTACCGTCAGCTCTCTTGGAGGGAGAAGTCCTTCGATCTCGCCGTCTTGCGAGCGTCGGAGCACGAGAAGGACGAAGACCCGACCCACGACCTCCTCGCCTGGCGACAGCTCCGAGAGCCTTCGCCGCGCCGGTACTTGCTCGAGCCGCAAGAGCACGACGACTTTCCCGCCGGCTACCGGATCGCCGAGTACACCCGCCCGCGCTGGAGTGAGACCGAGGAGCTCCTGACATTTGGAATCCAGGAGTGGGACGACGCGCCGGAGCCCGAGGACAAGGACTCCTCCGACGAGAAGCCTGCCAAGAAGGGCGAAGAGAACGAGAGCGACGAGAAGGCACCCAAGAAGCCTGAGAAAGATGAGAAGGGAAAGGAGAAGTCGCTCCGAGACTCGCTCTCCAAGGAGCCAGCCGGGGTCGAGGTTTGGCATCCCAAGGACATCGACATCATCCCACGGCAGAAACGCACGGCCAGCCAGGACGAGCGCGAGACCGAGACCTGCGCCTTCTGGCTGGACGGTCGCCGCTTCGTACGGCTGAGCACGCCGCTCACCGAGGACGTGAGGCTGCTCGAGGGTGCTCGGTACGCACTCGGCCTCGACAACACGCCCTACGAGGAGCAGCGCCGATTCGGCCCGACCCTCTTTGATGTGTATTGGATCGATGTCCTGAACGGTGAGCGGAAGCAGCTCCTCTCGCGCATCAAGTACCTTCTCTCGACGGGTCCTGGTGCCGGGCAATTCCTCTACGTGTCCCAGAATCACGTCTGGTCGCACGATGTCCTGCGAGGCGCTCCTCACAATCTCACGCGCGGAATCGAGAGCTCGTTCATCAATCGGGAGCTCTCGACCCTCACCGACGAGAAGCCTCCCTACGGTGTCGCCGGTTGGTCTCGCGATGGGAAGTGGGTCTACCTGTACGATCGCTACGACATCTGGAAGATCGCTTTCGACGGCTCGTCGCGGGAGCGGCTCACGAAAGGCGCCGAAGATCAGATCGTCTACCGCCGCCTCGTGCTCGATCCCGAAGCGGACGAGTGGATCGTGCCGGGCCGGCCGATGTATCTCTCGGTCTACGGAGATCGGACGAAGCGGTCCGGCTTCGCTCGCCTCGACGAGAATGGCGTCGAGACGCTGACCTTGCGCGATGCCGAGCTCCGCCGGCTCACCAAATCCGAGGACGCTGACCGATTCGCCTTCGTCGCCGAGGACTTCGACGACTCTCCCGACATCTACGTCGCCGGTCCGATGCTCGAAGATCCCCTGCGAGTGACCGACACCAACCCTTGGCAGTCGGACTACCTCTGGGGTCACTCCGAGCTGGTCGAGTACGAGAGCGCCGGCGGCGAGACTCTCCAAGGCGCCTTGTACTATCCGGCGGATTACGACCCGAAAAAGCAGTACCCGATGATTGTGTACATCTACGAGCTCCGCTCGCAGGCGCTGCACAGCTACTCGGTCCCTTCAGAGCTTCATCCCTACAATCCCGCGGTGTTCACGGCCGAGGGATACTTCTTCTTCCAGCCCGACATCGTCTACCGACGTCCCCAAAACCCGGGCCTCTCCGCTCTCGATTGCGTCGTACCCGCGGTGAAGGAGGTCCTGGAATCGGGCAAGGTCGATCCTGCCAAAGTGGGACTCCTGGGCCATTCCTGGGGCGGATACCAGACGGCGTTCCTGGTGACGCAGACGGACATCTTCGCGGCCGGCGTCGCCGGGGCGCCGCTCACCAACATGATCAGCATGTCGATGAGCATCTACTGGAACAGCGGCCAGACCGACACCTGGATCTTCCACGAGTCGCAAGGCCGCATGGACCAACCCTTCTGGCGAAACCTCGAGCCCTACATCAAGAACTCCGCCATCTTCAACATCGACGCCCTGAAGACGCCGCTCCTGGTGACGTTTGGTGACGAGGACGGCGCCGTCGACTGGCAGCAAGGCATCGAGCTCTACAACGCGGCGCGCCTCGCCCAAAAGCCCGTCGTGTTGCTCGTCTACCCCGGAGAGAACCACGGCCTGGCCGAGAAGCCCAACCAGATCGACTACCACTACCGCGTGAGGGAGTGGTTCGATCACTACCTGCGAGGCGCCGAAGCCCCGAAGTGGATCACAGAAGGCGTGCCCCACCTCGATCGCCAAGAGGAGCTCGAAAAGGCCAAGAAGAAGGACTGAAGTCCCAGCGCGTCAGCCTGGAGTGCGACCTCACCGCCGTCCGTGCGAGATGCCTTCGGTGAGGTCCAGATTCAGCTCGGAGCCATCGCTGAGCTGCACTCGCCCTTGACCATCGGACTCGAAATGGATCGATTCGAGCCGCGTGTCAGCGGAAAGCTCGTAGAAGAACAGTGCGGCCGAGGCCAACGAGACCAGCTTCGTTCGCCGGCCGTCCTTTCGCACGATCGTGCCCGACATCGGATCGCGGACCCACGAATACCCCTCGATCTTCAGGAAGCCGGCGTCGAAGGCTCGAACCGTGCCGACGAAGTAGCGAGGCTGATCACCGTCGTACAGCCGCCGATGCACGATCAGCAGGATACTGCCCGGCTCCAAGAACGCATCGCCCATCGAAGCTCTCCCAGACTGGCCTCGAGATGAAATTGGCGGCCGCCGGACCGCGAGGGGCCATCGTAACTCCGAGCCGGCTCGGGAAGAAGCCCGTGAGGCAACTCCAGCGCGAAAGTGGGACATCTGTGCCGGGAACAGAGTGCCAACCTTCGTGAAAGTGGGACATCTGTGCCGGGAACAGAGTGCCAACCTTCAGCGGTGCGGGGCGAGCTGGACGGCGTCGATGACGACGTAGCCGTCGGCATCCGCGTTCGAGACGGTCACCTCGATCCGAGCTCCTGCGTCGAGTGTCATCTCCTTCAGCAGCTCGACGAACAGCCCGTCGATCGGCGGCTCCAGCTTCTGATCCACGTGCCGGGTCCACACCTGATCCCCGGACCGAATCGTCACCGCGACCCGGCTCGCCCGGTTGCCGTGCGGCGGGTAGGAAAGGCGCAGGTCGAAGGTGCCCGACTCGGGAGCGATCACGGTGAAGGTCGCCTGCTTCGGCTCGGGCGAACCTCCATCGTGACGATAGCCGCGCCCGATGAAGCCGTCCGTGCTCATGCTCACCTCCCAATCGCCATTGAGGGTCGCCGCATCGTCGTCGACGACGACCCCTTCGAGCGAGTCCGGCTTCACACCTCGAATCGGAGGCTCCAGTCGCGCACCGGCATCCTCGAGCACCGACTGCAGGACGGCGATCGGCACCTTCTGAACGGGCGCCGACTCACGAATCGCGAGCACCGCCGCGACACCCGCCGCTTGACCCAGCTCCATGAACACCGGCTCCATGCGGATCGACCCGAACGCGATGTGCGACGCCGAGACACACACCGGCACGAGCAGGTTCTCGGCTTCCTCGCGGCGAGGCGTCAGGGCGCGGTAGCTAATGCCGTACGGCGAGGGCAGTCCGACCTGGATGTCTCCCTCGTTGCGCACGAAGCCGTCGGCGCTCACGTAGCGGTGGACGTGGTGCGAGTCCATGTTGTAAGCGCCGAGCGCGACCGAGTCGGTGATCGTCACCTGGCTCAGGCAATTGGCCTCGGTCATCACCATCTCGCCTATGAGGCGGCGCGCCTCACGGACGTAGATCTGGGGCGACCAATGATTCGTCGCCTCGAACTCGTCGCGCGCCAGCCCCCAGGTTTGGAAGTGGCTCCGAACCGACTCGGGCACGCGTGGGTCGTTCGCGAGCGTCCAGAGGAGGCCCATCTGGTAGCGGAGGTGCTCCTGCACGATGCGCTCACGCTCTGACGGCGACGCATCGGGATAGGCGAAGCTCTGCCCGATGTAGTCGGTCGAGATGGCGAAGTTGTTGTTCGTGTCGGTCTTGCGATTCGGCATTCGCCGAGGCGACCACGGCACTCTCTCGTCACCCGCCTCGAAGTTCCGCAGCAAGAGCTCGTAGTCGAGCGGATCGTATCCCTCTGGCTTCGGCCAAGGCACGCGGTTCTCCGGGACGTCGGTCGTGCACATCCGGAAGCAGTAGGCCTGAACACCCGCGTCCCCGCCGCCTTCCGGCTCCGGCGGTGCCGCCTCGAGACCCGGCAAGAGCCCGCTGGCAGGATCGCCGGCGACACGGAACGGATCGACGCCTCGAACGAACTGGTGCTTGACCGCCCCCTCCTTCTGGATGCCGTTGAGCGTCTCACCGTACTGCGCGTTCGGCTCCCGCCCGACGGCGTAGCTGACGCCGGCTGCGGCCATCAGATCGCCTTCGTAGCTCGCGTCGATGAACACACGTCCCGTCAAGCGCTCACCGCTCTCGAGCACGATCGCCGTCAACCGCGGGCCATCCTTCTCGACCCTGGCGAGGGTGGCTCCCAGGCGCGGCCGGATGTCGTGCTCTTCGAGCCAGTCCCGGTAGATCTGCATCGCGACGTGAGGCTCGAAGGAGTACTGCACGTCGTCGAGCACGGTCCCCCTGGCCGGCCCCTCGAGGAACTCCTCGCGAGTCTCCTGTCGCCAAGCCTCCGGCCGCTGATAGTGGCGATGCACGCGGCGATAGAACTCCCGCGCCAATCCTCCGATCGCTTCCGAGCGACCGACATCGGTGGCGCCCAGACCGCCAGTGGTCAACCCGCCGAGGTGATCGGACGGCTCGAGCAAGACGACGCTGCGACCGAGCGCGGCGACCTGGATCGCGGCCGTGATCCCGGCCGAGGTCGCACCATAGATGATGACATCGGTGCGAGGCCGATCATCGACCTTCGAAGCACCGCGGCAGCCGAGGCAGGCAATCCCCACGAAAGAGCAGAGCGCCCAGAGCCAAAGGCTCCGGGCGCTCCGCGAGATCGTGAGACATGTCCTCGGAACCGGATCGGCGAGGATCATTTCGAGTCTTGCCAGTCGCTCGAGATGACACCGAGGACGGGATGCTTTGCCATGAGGCGCGTCTGGAACGGTCCGTCGCCCGCGATCTCGGTTTCCAGGTTGATCCCTTTCCACACGATCGTCGCGTTTGCGTTGTAGTCGTCTCGGACCGGCGTCTGCATCTCCTCGCCCTTGAGCACCACGCGCTTGCCCGATCGAACGGAGACGGTCGGGAGGGGCGGATCGTCGTAGAAAAGGGTGTAGAGCTCACCCTTGGCGCCGTAGACCTTGATCGTCTCCGCCTCGAGGACGTAGCGTCCCGCTCCTCCGAAGAAGCTGAAGTCGTCGAACCGGAACGGGCCACCGATCTCGACGGTGGTCTCTTCACCCTCTTTGATCTCGAAGGGCTCGGACTTGCCCTTGAGGATCTGGATCTTCGAGGTGCGCTTGCCGCTTCCCTCTTGGATGACGCCGTAGCAGATCTCGTACTTGCCGACGGGGACCTCCATCCCACGCCGCTCCTGCGAGATGTCGAACATCGCGCCCTTGTAGGTGTCGAGATTTCGGATCACGAGGTAATGCGGCTTCGCTCGTAACTTGGTCACTTCGAGCTTGGCCGTGCCGCGCTTGACGTCGGGGATCTCCTTGACCTGAATGCTCGAGCCGTGTAGCGCGACCTTGATCTGGTAGAGCTTGTCGCCCGCCTGGATGAAATCCCCCAGAGGGGTCGCACGCCGGGCCCGACCTCCGAACACATAGGCGTCCGCGTGGAAGAGCTCTTCGTTGTTGCGCGGGTTGTTCCAGCCCGTCAGGGGCAGTGCGTATCCGCCGGTGTCGTTGTCGTCGATGATGACGATCGGCTCGCCGTCGAGCTCACCTTCCATGTAACAAGCGCGACGGTAGAAGATCTGCGAGTAAAGATCCGTCGGCTGGAAGTTCAGGTCGCCGATGCCGAAGTGGCTCTCTTGCTGAGAACCGAACATCATCGTCGAGGCATACTTGACGGCGTCTTCGCCCTTGCCGAGCACGAAGTCGACCGGTTGGGGACGACCGCCGATCTTGACCCGGCGATCGGTCTGGCCGTCACCATCGTCGTCGATCAAGTACTGCGCGCCGTCGCGAACGAGCTTCGCGTCTCCGAAAGGCAGCTTCTCGACGAAGTCTTCTTTGTCCGGCTCGGCCCAGTCACGCACGACGATCGAGTACCAGAGGAAGTACTGCTCGCCGTCGGCGTAGTTCGGGCACTCCCAGCGGCTCGAAGGGTCCCGGCCGACGTACTCCAATTGAATCGTCGTCCAGCCCTCGTCGGTACCGGCAGCGCCCTTGCCCGCGTCATCTCCCGCCGGCTCCGCGCCACCTGCGTTCGCGGCCGGCTTGTTCTTCTCCGGATCCTTGAGCATCTTGATCTGGGACTCGACCCAGACCATGTCGGAGCTCCAGTCCGCCTTCTTGTAGAGCTCGGCACACTTCTCGAAGGAGTCGAGCGCGTGCTGCAACGCGGTCTCCTTGTCCGCTCCGTCCACCTCGCTGGCCACGGCTTGATAACACCGGGCCAGCATGCTGTAGCAGTGACCGGCATACTCCCAGTCGTTCGTCTCGGCGAAGTCGTTTCCGACGGACGAGAGCTTGGCGACCGCCGCTTGGACGTCTTCGGCTTTGCGCGACGTCTGCGATTTGGTGAACAGGTTGACGCAGTTCGAATACTCCTGCCTCGCCTTGCCCAGGCGCTCCCGGTCCGCGTCGCTCAGGGCCTCGAAGGCCTCCACTTGCTCGCGAAGCTTGGAGTCCCCAAAGGCGAGCTCCCAGGTCGTGGCGAGCGCCTTCATCCCCTCGAGAAGCTCGGCGTTCCCGGTCGCCCAGCCGCTGACCAGGTTCGAATACTGCGCCCGGCCCTCCTTCTTGGAGTTGCGGACGACCCGCTGCATCGCGCGCTGATCCCCGAGACCGCGAGCGTCTTGGAAGCGCCGCCAGAACTCGGCCACCTTCTCGGGATCGACTTCGTTCTGAGCAATTGCGACCGGTGCTTCGGCAGCCAGGAGCAGCAGAGTCAGGCTTGCCATCCAGAGCCAGTGTTTCATGAGATCGATCTCCCTGGGTTCTACCCGGTCACCGGGAGGCCTCGACCCACAGATGCGGGCTTCGGGATCGACGCGCTTCCCGTTCAAGTAATTCGAGTTCGTCGGACGGTCCTGGCCGGGGCCAAGTGCCCCGGCCGGGCACCGCCGTGGCGCTCGTCGCTCGGACGTCGCCCCGGACCCGGAAGCCCCCATGATAAGGGCTCGGGATGCCACTTGCCACACACGGCGGCTCGGCCTTCCCGGTCGCTTTCGCGGGGCGACACACGGGGCACGGGGGAAGAAGAACATACACGGAGGCCACGGCGAACACGGAGAATGGGCCGGAGGGGAGGACCGATGAGGATTCTGATTCGAATCCTCAGAGATTGAATCGGTCCTCCCCTCCGGCCCGCTCCGTGTCCTCCGTGCTCCCCGTGTGAGCTCTTCTGCCCGTGCCCCCGTGTTGCCCCACGAAACGACCGAAAGGCCGAGCCGCCCTACCGTGTCACACCTTCGATGGCTGGCTTCAGGACGTCGAGGTACTTGAAGCCCGAGCCGGTGTTGAAGACCACGACCTCGTCGTTCGGACGGACGAAGCCCGAGCCGATGAGCTGTCTCAAGGCCGGAATGCAGGCCGCTCCTTCCGGGCTGAGGAAGAAGCCTTCCTCGGCCCCCACCTCCAGCACGGCTTGGAGTAGCGCCTCATCGGAGACCGCGACGGCGGTGCCCTGGCTGTCTCGCAACACCTGGAGCATCCAGAAATCACCGACGGCCTTGGGGACGCGCAAGCCCGAGGCACACGTCGTGGCCCCTTCCCACATGGGCGCCTCGGTGCCGCCTTCGGCGAGGGCCTTCACGATCGGCGCGCATCCTTCGGCCTGTACGGTGACCATCCTCGGGCGCTCCGAGCCGATCCAACCGAGGCGCTGCATCTCGTCGAAGGCCTTCCACATGCCGATCAAGCCGGTCCCACCGCCCGTCGGATAGAAGATGACATCGGGCAGGCGGCCGCCGAGATCCTCGAACAGCTCGTAGCCCATCGTCTTCTTGCCCTCGATGCGGTACGGCTCCTTGAGCGTCGAGACGTCGAACCAGCCTTCGGCGTCCTTCCGCTCGGCGACCATTCGGCCGCAGTCGTTGATGAGCCCGTCGACGAGCGTCACGTGTGCGCCGCAGGCGATCACCTCGAGCCGGTTCGCCTCGGGCACGTCCTTCGGCATGAAGACGTATGCCTCCATCCCCGCACGCCGTGCGTAGGCCGCCATCGCACCGGCCGCGTTCCCTGCCGACGGCACGGCGAGCTTCTTCGCGCCGAGCTTTTTCGCCATCGTCACGGCGAGGGTCATGCCACGCGCCTTGAACGATCCGGTCGGGTTGCCGCCCTCTTCCTTCAGCCAGAGCTTTTCGAGACCGAGCTTCCGACCCAGGCAAGGCAGAGGCTCGAGCGGCGTCCCGCCTTCTCCCAGGCTGACGATCTCGCTCGAGTCGTCGATCGGCAGCACGGGACGATAACGCCAAACGCCTCGCCCCTCCCGCGGACGCCAACCGACCAAGGGCTCGAGGTCGTACTGCACCTCGATCGGCCCCCCACACGGACAGAGGTTGACCAGCTTCCCGGGCTCGAACGACTTCTTACACTTCTTGCAGACGAGGCCACTCACCTGATTCATGACCGTGCACCTCTCCCACGACGTTGATCGTGCTGACGAATCGCTGCCATTGGAGCGCCTCCCGAGCTCGCTCAGGCGAGCACTGCTCCTGGCAGCCCGAACGATCCACCTGCCTGAATTCCGCCTGACAGCTACTGACCACGGACCGATTCGAATCCCCCCAGCTCGCGGACCAAATCTCGATAGCCTTGGATGTCGAGCACCGTCAGCGACTGGACGACGCGCAACGTGAGCAGCCTGCGGCTCCAGCTCTGAGGGCGGAGCGCGACGGCACGGAGCGTATCGGAAGCGCGCTCGTGACTGGGTCGCTCACGACCGACCTGGCTCACCCAGAGACGCAGCCCACCGAAGGCGGCCTGCCACGCCCTTTGACACGCGGCTCGCTCGGCGTCTCCCCACTCGGGGCGCGCGACCTGCCGCCAAGCGCGGTCGAACTCCGCCTCGTCCAGCTTCGGCGACTTCATCAATCCACTTCCCGTGGGACGGAAGGCCAACGCAAGACGCCGCGCCAGGCTAGGTCGCGGCCGCTCCTTCTCGGGCAACACGAGCACGCGCTCGAAGCGCTCGACCAATCGCTCGGGCCCCTCCAACGCCATCCGCATTCCCTGATGATCGACATGATGCGCGATGGCCACCGCTCGCAATTGCTCGGCACGTGAGACACCCTCCGGGAGCTCGGGACAGATCTCCTCCAACGGGTGCTTTCTCAGATACGCCTCGAGCCCGCGCAAGTGATCGAGCGCCGTCTGCTGGAGCTGGAAGATCTCCTCACGCTCGATGTCGAGGGCGCCGATGAAGTCGAGGTCGGCCTCGAAGCGCTGCTCCTGAGCGGCACTCTGCTCGTCGAGCTCACACCCCAGGTACTCGACGTCGAAAGCGGCGCGCAAGCGAAGGCATTCCATGAACACCGGCTTGCGCATGCGGTTGATCTTGCGGAGCACGACGCTGAAGTCGCTGGCTTGATCCATCTCCTCGGGCGGTGTCCTCTGCTCGAGCACGTCCCGGACGACGCTGACGAGACGGATCATCGCCAGGACGAGCACCTTCAGATAGAACCAGAGGATCCAGAGGGGCAGGAGCACGATGCGACCGCCGGCGAGGCGCTCCTTGTAGGACTCGAACGCATTGAAGGTGCGCCGCTTCGAGGGCAGCCGGTGCATCGGCCAGGTCCCGAAGATCCGCCGAATCATCCGGCGCCGATCCAGCTCCAGCACCGCGAGGACCTCGGGACCGAATCGATGAGCCACCGCCTCATCTCGCCGCGGATGCACCGTGAGGAAGTGCAAGGCGGTGAACTCCGTCGTCACGAAGCCCTCGTCGCCCACTACCGGCGGCTCGTAGCTCTCGCCGACTCCCTCGCGGCGCCAGGCCAGCCATCTCTCGAATGAGCGCGTCTGCTCCGGATCGGTTCCGCGCTCATCGAGCGGCAAGCAGTGACGGTTGTACTCCATCAAGAGCCGCGCGGTCTTGAGGGCGATCGACTGAGTGAGGAAGTTGAACCAGAGGTAGGGTCCCTTGAACAAGCTGCGGGCCCGCTCGAGGTCGAGGCTCCTCAGGCGCGCGCGATCCTTCCGGCTGTGGTGCAGCACGTCGCGGCGGATGCCCTCCAAGGTCAGGTTGCCGAGGAGCTGCTCGGTGGCTTTCGTGTCGCTGCGGTGCAGGATGGCGCCGTCGAGGAAGTCGCGGTAGAGCAACAGGAGCAGCTCTCGGTCTTGCCAGTCGCGGGCATCGTCGTCGAGCTGGGCATCGTGACCGAGCGTGCGTCCCTCCAGGGCGAGGCTGGCGAGCTCGGTGACATCGAGCGAGACGGTGTCGGTCGCTCGCCGGCGAAGGAGCAGCTCCGGCCGCAGCACGCGATCGGCGAGCACCGCGAGATCCTCGTGACGCCTCCGGACCTTCTCGGACTTGAGCAGGTTGATGAACTGTGCCTCGGCCGTCTTCTGGCAGCTATCGGTCGCCTCGCCGGCCAACGCCTTGAACCATAGCCCGAGCGCATAGAACACCGAGCAGATGCTTCCCAAGATGATGATGGGAATACCCAGCGTCCGCTTCAGCCAGTCCATCACGCCTTGCAGCCAGGACTCGCCATCGGTCGAGAACAGCTCGACGGTCAGGTTGGCGATCAAGAACAAGCTGCCGAAGAGGAGCAGCCGAATCGCCGGACGCTGCGTGGCGCGCACCAGCCCCGAGCCGATGCGGTCCAGCAGCAAGGGGCCGGTGACGACTCCCCATAAGTCCGCGACCCAGTGCACACGCGCTTGCATCTCCTCGAGGCCGCGCCCGACTTGCTGAGAGGCGAGGGCGACGCGCTCGAACGGATCGAGGTCGCGGCGCCGCACCACGAGGCGACGGATCACCGGCATCAAGCGCAGCCCCGGGATGTCCAGCCCGCGCAGGATCTGGTCGAGGCGCGTCACGGCGTCGACTCCGAGCAGGTCCTCGATCTGATCCGCGTCGGCGGAGACCAAGC
The DNA here is from genome assembly GCA_040219065.1 of Planctomycetota bacterium. Classification (GTDB taxonomy): domain Bacteria; phylum Planctomycetota; class OFTM77; order OFTM77; family OFTM77; genus OFTM77. Next base: position 1,865 of record JAVJTD010000365.1, on the reverse strand, counting down.
GACGGATCAAGGCTTCGAGACCCATCCGGCGGCGCGCCTTCGTGCGGCGCTCCTCGTGGATCGCGCCCATCTCCGCGGCGAGGATCTGTCGGTCGGGTGTGCCTTGCAGGCAGAGGATGAGGACCGACTCGCGCTCCGCCGGCTCGAGACCTTCGACCGCTCGCCGCAACCCACGGGAGAGCCGCCCTTGCACACGCACGAGGTCCTCGTAGATGCCCGAGGTCGTGCCCGGCTCGGCATCCTGGGGGCGCTCGAACAGGATGACCTCGAAGTCGATGAGCCACGCGAAGCGCTCGACCATGCGGTCGGCCGCGCGCGAGAGGAAGGCGATCAAGCGCACGAATCGGAGGAGAGGACGCATCGCCCGCACATACCTTGCGAGCCGAACGACCCGCAGGAAGCGCAGGGCTCGTAAGGCGCGTGCTTCGTCGAGGCCGGCCAATGCCGACAAGTGCGGTGCCAGCGAGAGGAGGCCGAACGGAATCGCGGGTACGAAGTCGAGCAGTGCGTGCCTCGCGAAGTAGCGCACCTTCCCCTGGACGTAGTAGAGGCGGACGGCGAGCTCGGCGAGGAAGACGAAGCAGATGCCGGTATCGACAGCGATCAGAACGAGCTCGGCGGTGCGCGAGAGGTCGACGCTCGCTTCCACGATCAAGAGCACGACCACCAGGAAGATCAGCCCCAAGATGGTCCGCTCGGTGGCTGCGACTCGCCGCACGCCGAACTGCTTCTCCAGCCTCGCCTGGAGCCGGCTCTCCTGAAGCTCGTTTCGCAAGCGCCGGCGCCGGCGGCGGATCTTCTTCGAGAGCGACTTTCGGTCTTCCGGCCTCGCTCGTGAAACCAGCGCGCTCCCGGTCAGTTCGACCTCGCGCTCGACGGCCTCGAGGGTCTTGGCCTTCGTCTGCGGACGCTGGCCCGCCATGTCGGCGATGAGACCGACGGCTCTTTGATCGAGGGCTTCCACCCAACGCGGGATCTGCTCGAGATCGACCGGAACGGACGAATCGCGCAGACGCTCGCGGCAAGCTGCCCGCCCCGCCTCGAGGCGCTCCTCCTCGTCTGGGTCGCGCGCCGGGATGCCGGGCACGAGGAAGCGCTCCCATCCCAGCATGAGGGCCTCGAAGGCCTCCTCGGCCTCGCCCCGAGCGGCTTCTTCGAAGTGCTCGAGGCAGACCCGATCGCGGTGGGCTTCGACGTCCCGGGTCCGTTGACGCCAGCTCGTGCTGAACGGGCTCTGGAGATCGAGGCTTCCGTCGGCGCGCGCCCTCAGCCAATGGAGATCGACGACGAGGTCCTCGAACGGGCGCTTGGGAGCCCCCGGTAGATGCACCACGAGCGCCGTCTTCAGCCAGAGGGCCTCGTCACGCCAAAGCCCCAACCGTCGCGCTCGCTCGGACTCGTCGATCGAGGTCTCGGAGAAGAGGCGCCGGCTAGTCAGGTCGAGCGTGGCGAGCACTCGCCTCGCGAACGCTTCCGGTGGCAGCTCACCGGACGTCAGCTCGGAATGCAGCCGCGCCCGTTCGGCGGATCGGCGATCGAGAGCAGCGCGCTCGGCGTCTGGCGTGCTGGCTTCGATCACGGCGTGCGCCGCATCCTCCCAGCGCCGCACGGCGCCCAGAGCGCGCTCCGCTTCCGAGCCGGGCTGATCGTGGCCCATGACCTCCATCACCCTGACGGCGCTCCCCGGTACCCGAGAGGGAGTGGCTTCAGATATACCCGAGTCCGTTGGAGTGCCCAAGTCGAGCGAGCCGAAGACCGAGTCTGTCGGTGAGGGCTCTGCGCAAGCGAGCTTGGGCACTCCAACGGACTCGGGTATATCTGAAGCCACTCCCTCTCGGGTACCGGGGAGCGCCGTCAGGGTGATG
>JAVJTD010000364.1:0-29870 GCA_040219065.1 Planctomycetota bacterium | reverse complement strand
GGAATAGAATGTTTATTTTGATTTGGAAAGTGGGACATCTGTGCCGGGAACAGAACGCTCACTTCGACTTGGAAAGTGGGACATCTGTGCCGGGAACAGAATGCTCATCTTGCTCGGGGGGGCGGGGTGGCGTAGTCTCGGGTCGGAAGATCGCCGCAGGGCAGCGCAAAAACGGGGCAGCGATGTCGGTGGCCGCAGATCGGTCATCGGCGATTTCCGTATCGACGCCGATCGTCGGCGTCTGTTCGCACTGACCCGAGGCGGGTGGATGCAGCCCAAGGATCGTCGCAAGCTCTCCGAGCTCTTGAAGACTCCGTTCGGTCGTCGGCGAGACCTCGTTCGACGTTATGAAGCTTTGCTCAAGCTGTTCGAGGTCGGACGTGCGATCAACAGTGAGCTGCATCGGCGGCCCCTGCTCGAGCGCATCATGGACACCGTCATCGAGCTGACCGAGGCCGAGCGCGGCTTCCTCTTGCTCGAGCGAGACGGCGACTTCCACGTCGAGGTGGCCCGTCACTTCCATCGCGAAGAGCTCGCCGCCGAAGACCGCGGCTTTTCCCGCTTCGTCGCCGGCGAGGTCGCCCGGACCGGCCTGGCGATGTTGACGGACAACGCCACCGACGACGATCGCTTCGCGGGCTCGGCGAGCGTCGTCGACCTCAAGCTGCTCTCGGTGCTGTGCGTGCCCCTCAAGGTCCAGTCGCGTCTCATCGGCGTCATCACCATCGACAGCCGCCTCCAAAAGGGCAGCTTCACCGACGAGGACCTCGCCTTGATGGAGGTCTTCGCCGACCAGGCCGCCATCGCGCTCGAGAACGCTCGCCTGTACCAGGAGAACCTCGAAGCCCGTGAGTCGCTCGAGAAGCTGAACGCTCGCCTTCAAGCCTCCCTCGCCGATCGCGAGCAGGAGCTCCAGGAAACTCGCGCCGAGCTCGAGCGCACGCTCGGCGCGTCCGAAGGCGAGTCGGGATACTTCGAGCTCGTCGGCAAGAGCCCCGAGATGCGGGCCGTTTATCGGCTCATCGAGAAGGTGAAGCACGCCAAGGCGCCGATCCTGATCCAAGGCGAGTCGGGCACGGGCAAGGAGCTCGTGGCGCGAGCGATCCATTACAGCGGCGAGCGGCGAAAGCATCCCTTCGTCTCGGAGAACTGCGCAGCGATCAGCGAGAGCTTGCTCGAGAGCGAGCTGTTCGGGCACGTGAAGGGCGCCTTCACCGGTGCACTCGCCGACAAGCGTGGCCTCATCGAGCGGGCCGACGGCGGGACGCTCTTCCTCGACGAGATCGGAGAGATCGACAGCAACCTTCAAAGGAAGCTACTGCGCGTCCTGCAGGAACAGGAGGTCCGCCGAGTCGGCGACGAGAGCCCGATCCCGGTCGATGTCCGTATCATCTCGGCCACCAATCGCGACCTGGCCCAGGAAGTGGCCGCCGGTCGATTCCGCGAGGACCTCTTCTATCGTTTGAAGGTCATCCTGATCGAGGTGCCGCCCCTCGGTGATCGCCGCGAGGACATCCCGATGCTCATCGAGCACTTCCTCGGAAGGCTGGCTCACGAGATGGGACGCCCACGCCTGGAGATCGCCCCCGAAGCGGTGCGACAGCTCTGCGCGCGCGATTGGCCTGGCAACGTCCGCGAGCTCGAGAACGAGCTGACCCGGCTGGCGCTGCTCTGCGAAGACCTCATCGGACCCGAGCTCGTCTCCAAGCCCGGCCCGACAGCGGAGAGCGAGACGAGCACGTCTTTGGGCGACAAGACCCTCGAGGAGATCGAGCGCGAAGCCATCTGCCAAGCACTCGAGGCCACAGGCGGCGTGAAGTCCGAAGCCGCTCGCCGGCTAGGCCTACCGCGCCGCACCCTGTACAACAAGCTCAAGAAGTTCGGGCTGGAGTAGCCACTCGTATCCCCCGGCTTGTTTCCGTCTTCGTATCCCCTGACTTCAGTCAGGTTGTTTCCCCGGCTTTGGCCGGGTTGGAAAGTCTACGCCCGGCAGACGCCCTTCAGATCGCAGCCTTCGCACTTGCGGGCGTCGAACTTCGCCGGGCAGTGTTCCAGGATGCCGAAGTGGCAGAGGGCGTAGTCGAAGCGGATCGGATCCTCAGGATCGATCTTCCGGAGTGACTCGGTGACCTCGACGGCCATTCGCCAGTCGATGCTCCTTCGACTCGACAGACCGAGATACCGACTGATGCGTGCCGTGTGCGTGTCGAGCGGCATGACCAAACGGTGTGGCCCCACACCTTGCCACAGCCCGAGGTCCAACCCGTCGGCCGGTCGGATCATCCAGCGGAGGAGCAGATTCATCCGCTTACAGGCAGAACCGTTCGCGGGCGACGACAACAGGTATCGCACTCCTGCCTTGACCGGCAGCGTCTTCCGCCCGATCACCGGCCTCGGATCGATCGCCAGCGCTCGCCTGCAGAACTCGGACAGCGCCCCTTCGATCGTCTCACCGCCGGGATCTCCCTCCGCGAAGAACTCACCGATCGAGCCGCTGCGCCGGATCATCTCGCGCGCGTAGTGCAGCAACAGCGCGAGATCGTGCTCGCCGTTGAAGCGATGACGGAAGCCCGACAACGCCCTCAGGTTCTCTCGAGCGCTCGTCGCCATCAAACCAATCGCCGGTCGATCACCCAAGATGCCCAGCACGGTCCGAACGCTCTGCAGGATGGTCTCGACGCGGCCATAGGCGAGGCAAGCAGCGATCAGTCCGGCGAGCTCGGCGTCGGCAGGATCATCATACTCGTGGGGGATGAGCAGCGGGTCACGGCGGAGCTCGGTGACGTCCGGCCTCTGGAGCAACGCTTCGAGGTGCCGCGGCAGATCGGGATGCGGCCCGACCTGGCGCTTCGAATCACGCCTTCGCCGCGCGGCTGAGGAGATCTTTGGCGAGGCGGAGGGCATGCTTCTTGGCCGAAGGAAGTGGTCCGACGACGTCCGCGAGATCGTCGAGAGTGAGGGCATCGAGCTCCGAGAGCCGCCGTCCCGGCAGCCATTCGGTCAGGAGCGACAAGGTACCGATCGCGGCGCTGCATCCGCGGCACAGGAAGGACGCGTGCTCGATGCGATCCTCTCTCACTCGCAAGAACAGTCTGCCGTGGTCGCCGCAGGCCGGGTTCTCGGCCGAAGCGACGACGTCGGCATCTTCGAGCTCGAAGGCGTTCTTCGGATCGCGGAAGTGGACGAGGTAAGGATCGGTCACTCTTCAGGAGCGGCGGTCGGCTCCGGCCGCAGTCGTGACAGGTGCTTCCGAGGGCTCGACGGTCTGGGTCGGCTTGGCGAAGAAGAACTCGTCGCGCAGGATCCGGCAGCTCGGTAGAGCGAAGAGGCCCAAGAGACTCAGCAAGATCAGGCAGCGGCTACGGCGCGTCATGTGTACTCGTCCTCGTTCACGAAGAGGTCGTCTCGACCTCGATGGATCCGGCCCGCAATCGATTGTCGACAAGATCGGGGTCTGAGCAACAGGCGGATCCTACGAAATCTCGCCTGCGCCCCCAGAGCCTCACTGGCGATGGGTGCTCATCTTGGTCGTCACGACCATCTTCTGCTCGGTGCCGAGCTCGTCGACATCCATCGTCCAGGACACCTGCATCTCGGACTGCGGCACCATCTCGTCGAGTCCGAAATTGTAGAAGCCGGTTCCCTTCGCCTGCAGGTTCAAGAGCTCGACGCCTGGACGGAGCGTCTGCCGGCCGGTCTCCATGCTCACATCGAGGCTCAGCCGCACCTGACCTTCGCCTGCGGTGTGGAGCGTGTAGGTCGTGACCTGCTCAAAGCCCATTCCCTGGAACCGGCCCGTGCTCTGGACCACCCAGCGGCCCCCCACTCCGATCGACTCTTCGGGAAAGGCGATCAGGATCTGGCGAAGCGACTGCTTGATGCTGTCGATCATCTGACGCACCTGCGGAGTCGCCTGAGCGGGAAGCTGGAGATCGACCGATTGGCTGACGCCGTGCTCGTCGATCACGACGATTCCCGCGATACCCGGAAGCCCCTGATAAGCCTGACGGGTCTCCGAGGTGATCTTCGGATCCTGTCCGGCCTCGGGAAGGACCTCGTAGCTCGTGATCTCGACGCCGATTCGATACAAGCCGCTGGGCTCTATCTGGCGGACCGCGACGTCGAGGAAGATGCGCGTCAGCGGCAGCTCCAACGACTCCTCCACGCCGTTCGCTTCGGAGGTGCGCGAGAGGACGAGGTCCATGACCATCGTCTCCTTCTGTCCGCTCTCGAAGTCGTAGGTGAGCTCGGAGCGCGGCTCGGCGCCGAGATCGATGACACGGATCTCGACCGACTCCGAAACCTCAGGCGGAGCGCCTCCGGGAGCTTGGCGCCGCTGGCCCGCCCCCGTCGACGACGAGTTGCCCGATGAATCGGCTGGCTCTGCAGAATCGTCGCCGCAGCCACTGACACTCGAGAGACCGATCAGCGCGAACAGCGCCCAGCCACGTATCGCTTTCAACCTTCGCTCCGAGAACTCGACCGACGACCTGTTGCGACGAACCACCTGCTGACCAGCCGGCCCGACTCCTGACTTCGAGCCTCACCCGGCTCCGCTTCCCGGTCGCCTCGGAACGAGCCTCGTCGCCGGGCGCCGCCTACTTTTGACCGCGCCCCAGACTGGCCTGAATGTAATCCCGGTTCAAGCGGGCGATGAAATCGATGCTGATCTCCTTCGGGCACACCGCCTCGCATTCGCGATGGTTGGTGCAGTGTCCGAAGCCGATCTCCTCCATCTTCTCGACCATGCTGACCGTGCGGAGCCAGCGCTCGGGCTGCCCTTGCGGCAAGAGGCCCAAGTGCCCGGCCTTGGCGCTGGTGAACAGCATCGCCGACGCGTTCGGGCAAGCCGCCACGCACGCCCCGCAGCCGATGCACGCCGCCGCATCGAACGAGCGATCGGAGTCTGGCTTGGAGATCGGGATCGCGTTCGCATCCGGGGCGCTGCCCGTCCGGACCGAGATGTATCCGCCCGACTCGATGATCTGGTCGAAGGCCGCTCGGTCGACGATCAGGTCGCGAAGCACGGGGAACGCCGTCGCTCGCCAGGGCTCGAGCCAGAGCTCGTCGCCGTCCTTGAACTTGCGCATGTGGAGCTGACAGACGGTCGTGCCCTTCTCGGGACCGTGGGCGACACCGTTGATCATGAAGCCGCACGATCCGCAGATGCCTTCGCGGCAATCGTGATCGAACGCGACCGGCTCCTCGCCCTTTTCGATGAGCTGCTCATTGAGCACGTCGAGCATCTCGAGGAAGGACATGTGCTCGCTGACGTCTTCGACGACGTACTCCCGGAAGCCGCCGGCCTGGTCCGCGCTCGCCTGGCGCCAAACTTGGAGTTTGATCTTCATCACTTGTAGCTCCGCTGCGTCAGACTCACGGTCTCGAAGTCGAGGTTCTCTTTGTGCAAGGTCGGCTCCTTGCCGACGCCGTTGAACTGCCAGGCCGAGACGTAGCAGAAGCTCTCGTCGTCGCGCTTCGCCTCGCCTTCGGGCGTCTGGCTCTCCTCGCGGAAGTGCCCGCCGCACGACTCGGAGCGCGTCAGCGCGTCCTTGCACATCAGCTCGCCGAACTCGAGGAAGTCGGCGACGCGGCCGGCCTTCTCCAGCGCCTGATTCAGGGACTCATTGCCGCCGAGCACCTTGACGCTCTTCCAGAACTCGTCGCGCAGCTCGGGGATCCGCTTGAGTGCCTCTTGCAGCCCCTTCTCGTTGCGCGCCATGCCGCAGTGCTCCCACATCAAGAGGCCGAGCTCTCGGTGGAACGAGTCGACCGTGCGGCTGCCGTTCACAGCCAAGAGCTTCTCGATCCTCTCCCGCACCTCTCGCTCGGCGTCTTTCACGGCCGGGTGATCGGCCGCGACGTCTTCATGCGGGTGCTTGGCGAGGTAGTCGGCGACGGTGTAGGGGATCACGAAGTAGCCATCGGCTAGGCCCTGCATCAGCGCACTCGCTCCGAGCCGGTTCGCGCCGTGGTCGGAGAAGTTCGCCTCGCCGAGCACGAACAACCCGTCGAGGTTGCTCATCAGGTCGTAGTCGACCCACAGCCCACCCATCGTGTAGTGAACCGCCGGGTAGATGCGCATCGGCTGCTTGTAAGGGTTCTCGCCGGTGATCTTCTCGTACATGTGGAAGAGGTTGCCGTAGCGCTCACGGATCCCTTGCTCCCCGACGCGGCGGATGGCGTCGGCGAAGTCGAGGTAGACGCCGTAGCCGCCAGGGCCGACACCATAACCGTCGTCGCAGGCCTTCTTCGCGGCGCGCGAGGCGACGTCGCGCGGCACGAGGTTGCCGAAGCTCGGGTACCGGCGCTCGAGGTAGTAGTCGCGCTCGGAATCCGGGATCTGGCTCGCCGGGCGCGTGTCGCCCTTCTTCTTCGGCACCCAGATGCGGCCGTCGTTGCGCAGCGACTCGCTCATGAGCGTGAGCTTGGATTGGTAGTCACCGGCGACGGGGATGCAGGTCGGGTGGATCTGGGTGAAGCACGGGTTGGCGAACAAGGCGCCGCGCCGGTGCGCTCGCCAGGTCGCGGTGACGTTGCAGCCCTTGGCGTTGGTCGAGAGGTAGAAGACGTTGCCGTAGCCGCCGGTGCAGAGCAGGACGGCGTCGGCGAGGTGTGTCTCGATCTTGCCGGTGACGAGGTCGCGGGTGATGATGCCACGCGCCCGGCCGTCGACGACGACCAAATCGAGCATCTCGGTCTTCGGATACACCTTCACCTTGCCGGCCGCGACCTGTGCCGCGAGGGCAGAGTACGCGCCGAGCAGGAGCTGCTGCCCCGTCTGGCCGCGGGCGTAGAACGTACGCGAGACCTGCGCGCCACCGAAGGAACGGTTGGCGAGGAGGCCACCGTACTCGCGGGCAAAGGGGACACCTTGGGCGACGCATTGGTCGATGATGTTCACGCTCACCTGGGCGAGGCGGTAGACGTTGGCCTCGCGCGAGCGATAGTCGCCGCCCTTGATGGTGTCGTAGAAGAGGCGATAGATGTTGTCGCCGTCGTTCTGGTAGTTCTTCGCGGCGTTGATGCCACCTTGCGCCGCGATGCTGTGGGCGCGGCGAGCGCTGTCCTGGTAGCAGAAGGCTTTGATGTTGTAGCCGAGCTCACCGAGTGAGGCGGCGGCCGAGGCGCCGGCGAGGCCGGTGCCGACGATGATCAACTCGTACTTTCGCTTGTTGGCCGGGTTGACGAGCTTGAGGCCGGACCGATGGCGATCCCACTTCTGCTCGAGGGGCCCATCGGGGATCTTCGAGTTCAATTCCATGGCGCTCTTCTCCGACCTACTTGATGAAACCGGTCAGGACGGCGAGGGGGATCGAGATGTTGCCGGCGACGATGCCGACGGTGAGGAGGGTGGCGAGGCAGCGACGCAGCGCGTTCCAGCGCGGGTGGTTCAGGCCCAGTGTCTGGAAGAAGCTCCAGATGCCGTGATAGAGGTGGAAGCCCAAGGCGATCATCGCGGCGATGTAGAGGGCCGAGACCCAGAAGACCGAGAAGCCCGAGACGACGTTGTGATAGACGTCCATCCCTTGGAAGTCGTGATGCGCCGTGCCCCAGGTGAAGTGAGCCAGGTGGTAGATCACGAAGAGCAGGATGATCGGGCCGCTCCACATCATCGTCCGGGAAGCGTAGTCGGAGCCCTCGTAGCCGGTCTTGGTGTAAGCGACCTTCCGACTGCGGTGCTTCTGCCGGGTCAAGCGAACGGCCGCGTCGACGTGCAGGACCACCGCGACGAGCAGCCCGATCCGTGCGAGCCAGAGGACGCCGATGTTCTCGTGTAGGAACTCGGCGTAGGCATTCAGCTTCTCGGGGCCGAGATAAACCTGAAGGTTGCCGAGCAGGTGACCGATCACGAAGCCGAGCAGGGCGATGCCTGTGCCGGCCATGACGATCTTCTTCCCGATCGACGTCCTGTAGAAACCGAGCAAACGCGTCATGAAGGTTGCCTCCGACGGACGCACGTCGCGGCCGTGTGTGGCGCGCCCGAACGACAGGCGCGAAACAGCGAAACGGCGGCGGCCGACTCGTCGCCGCACGACGCCTCCGCCCGATGAGATACAAATCGAGGGCCTGGCCGCGACGCCGCTTCCGAACAACGCTCGGGAGCGCGAATGACTCTGGCTCCCTGGCAGCGACCCACCCGAGCGGCCGACGTCCCATCCCCCCTTTCGGCCCGCTGCCGGGACCCGCTCGGGCTCCGGCTGGCGGCGGCTGGGGGAGGCACGATAGAGAATTGCCCATCGTGCGTCAAGAACGGGACGCGGCGCAGCGAATGGCTGTGGAACATTCCCCGAGCCGGCGGGAGATATCACCCGCTTCTCGGTCCGTGCCGGGGGAGACCGACGCCTCGTCCTCCCCGCGAAGAAGTGGGACATCTGTGCCGGGAACAGAGTGCTCAACTTCAAGAGTGGGACATCTGCGCCGGGAACAGCGTGCTCAACTTCAAGAGTGGGACATCTGTGCCGGGAACAGAGTGCTCACTTTCAGATCTCGATCGAGCGCCTTTGGAAGTGGCGGGCGAGCTTCTGGAGGATGCGGGCGTGGAGCTGACAGACGCGCGACTCGGAGATGCTCAGGCGCGTGCCGATCTGCCTCATGGTGAGGTTGTCGAAGTAGTAGCGCTCGATGATCTCGCGCTCGATCTCGTCGAGGAAGCTGTAGGCGAGTCGAAGCACGTCCTCTTGTTGGATGCGCTCGTCGGGGGAGACGAGGCGAGTGTCTTCGAGGAGGTCGCGGCGCTCGCTGGCGTGCGGGAACTCTTCGTCGGCCACGCGTGAGTCGAGCGACACGGGCGTGGTCGGCTCGTCGGAGAGCAGCTCGGCGATGTCCTCGGCCGAGACCCCCATGTCGATGGCGAGCTCGTCAGGCGTCGGCTCGCGGTTCAGCTCGGCGCGCAAGCGGCGACGCGACTCGCGCAGTCGCGAGCGATGCGCACGCACGATGCGCGGCACCCAGTCCTGCTGACGCAGCGCATCGAGGATCGCGCCCCTCACACGGATGCGGCAGTACCGCGCGAAGCTCAGCCCCTTGCGGGGATCGAAGTTTCGAAGCGCGTCGAGCAGCCCGAAGATGCCCGCCGAGTAGAGATCATCACTCTCGATCGAAGCCGGCAGCCGGCTCGCGATACGTTCGGCGGTGCTGCGCACCAAAGGCAGGTAACGCTCGACCAGCTCATTGCGAGCGTCGAGCGAGCGAGTCTGCAAGAACAGGTCCCACAGAGACTCGAGATCCGGACGAACCTGATTGGGAACGACCTCTCTCTTCAAGCCTGCGTCCCCCTCTAAGAACGCGCTCCCGGTGAACACGATCCCCCGTGTCACGAAAGCCAAGCCCAACCCAAGGACGGAGGTCAATATATCGTCGGGCGAGAAGCAGTGTAAATCGGCAAGCGATCGAAAATCGTCTCGAGGAGTGTGAGGAGGGAAACGTCATATGATGGGTTCACTCAAATGGAGGTGCGGCGCGCCAACGGGGACGTGCCCGCAGAGACGTCCCGTCACCGAAACGGGATCTCGATCCTGTCACGGCTCTTGGTCTGGGCGGTCACCGTGAATCGCCCTGCAGCGCGCAAGCCGCTCGGCGCCAACGCCCAGGCCGCGTAGGTGCCCGGCCGCAGGCCCGCCACGAACTGGAGCGGCGTCGCCCGATCGAACCGCGTGATCTCTCCGCCCACGACTCGCCGACCCGCCTCGTCGCGGATGAGGAGCTCCGCCGTCATCACGACATCACCGACCTCGGGGTCGAGGAAGGTCAGGACGACAGGGATCGCTGGCCGCATCGAGACCTCGAGGCGACTGTCCTCACCCGAGCGGATCTCGAAAGGCACCTCGACCGTCTCGACGTCTCCGCCGCTCACTCGGAGTACGAAGGGCCCCGGTTGCAGCGAGATCACGGTCGTCGCATCGGAACGGCGACTCACTTCCACGCCCTGAACTCGGCCGCCGCTCGGATCGACGACCTCGAGGAGCGCGGCTTCTTGGACTCCCTCGTTCCAGTCGGACGCGACGACCAAGCGACCCGGAAGCTGGAGAGGGATGTCTCCGAGATCGAGCGTCCGCTCCGGTACGAGCGTCATCGGCTCCAATGTCTTCGAGCCGTATCGCTCGCTCTCGATCCGGCCCCGCAACTCACCCGCTGCGAACGGACCGACTCGGAACCGGCCCGTCTCGGCGTCGACCTCGCGCAAGAACGCGATCGCGTCTCGTCCTCCGATCAGAGTCAACCGAAGCGTCGCCGGACCCAAGGCTTCACCGGGCGGCGCGACGACGCGTCCTTCGATCCAGGCCGAAGCGGGCTCGGCATCGGGAACGACGATGGTGACCTCACTCGAGCCGAGGGGAACGTCGACCCAAGTCGCGAACGTCCAGAGGATGCTCGGGTCGTCCTTCTTCGTGCCGATCGACTCGCTGTCCTCGGGCACGTTGACCAGTCTGAAGTGACCGGCGGCGTCGGTCGTCGTCTCGTGCGTCACATCGAACCGACTGGCGCGTACGAGCCACCCGGCGTGGGGCTCTCCTCGCGCATCGACCACCCTGCCCGAGAGAGCTCGGCCCCGATCGAGGGTGAGATCCTGCTGCGTCGTCCGTCCCGTCGCGATGTAGGGCTCGGCCGTGGCAATGCCCAAGGACACGTGGTCCGCGACCAGACGGGCACGGCCTTCGGGCAATGCATCGAACTGGAACCGGCCCTCCGAATCCGTGATGAGGAACGCCGACTCGAAGTCGATCACCTCCACTCGCGCTCCGGCGACCGGTGCGCCGTCCTCGCCGAACACCGTCCCTTCGAGTCGCCCACCCGACTGCAGCGTGATCGTCAGCTCCAGGGTCTGACTCGCTTCGATGACGACTCGATCCGCCCAGGTCGCATAGCCCGCGGCGCGCACGGAGATCGGCGAGCTCCCTGCCTCGAGGCCTGGTACGCGGAAGGCTCCTTCCTCGTCAGTCGTGGTGCGGTAGGGACGAACGCCCGGTACATACCGGCCCGACGCCTCGTATGCGACACCGCCGTCGGGATCCCCGGCCTGGACGATCGCCCCCAAGACCGGCTCGCCCGCTGGATCGATCACTCGCCCCTCGATCGCCCCGCCGGCCCTCGGCAAGACGATCTCGAGCTGGGTCGCCCTGCCGTCACCCGCGCGAACGACGGGGTAGAGCATCGAGGGCTCATGGTGGAGTGCACGCGCTCCGAGGTAGCGTCCGACCGGCACGCCTTCGAGCTCGAGCTCGCCGCCAGGACCACTGAGACCGATGACGGCCCCATGCAGGAGCCGATGTCCCGGATCCTCTTGCTGGATCATCAGGAGTGGTCCATCGGGGTCGGCACTTCGGCGCATCTTCATCAGCGCACCGTGCTCGTGCTTCCATCTCAAAGAGCGCTTCTGCCTGGCGCTCCTCGGTCCGATCGAACGATTCGACTGGGGCTCGGAGAGCCAGATCTCGGCGCCCTCGACGCCACGCCCGAAGGCGTCGACGACGCGGCCTCTCACGGTGAGGCCATCCACGACCCTCAGATCGACGACAGCTTGGTCCCCGGCCGCGACGATGGCAGGCTCGCTCACGCCGCGATCGACGGCGGCGACGTAAGAGCCCGGCGAGAGGTCTTCGAAGTGCGCTTCTCCCGACGCGTCGGTGGTCGACACGACCGCCTCGAGCAGAGACGCGGCACCGGGTGGATACAGCGTCACTTGCCATCCCTCGGGAGCCCGGGCCTCGCCAGCGAAGCAACGAGCGATCAACTCGCCCAGCTCGGCTCGCTCAATGACCGGAGGAGGCTCGGTGAGCTCCTCCTCAGGAGCAGCCGTGCTCACGGTCTCACTTTCGGTGACCTCGACCTCGTCTGAGACATCCTTCTCGGGCACGACCAGGTCCGAGACCTCGGACGTGCTTCGAGGTGGCTCATCCACAGAGAAGCTCGAGAGCGTCACCCAGGTGAGCCCGATCAGCACCACGACTCCGGCTGCGACCTTCATTTGAGCTTTCATCGCGAGCACTCCCTTCAGCAAGGCATTCATCGGGAAGGAGACGTTCATCGGCGGTTCGGACAGGGCGAGCAGCCCGAGAGCGAGCACGCGTCGATCTTCGGCTCCGCCCGGATCCAGTCGCTCTCGCAGGCGTTGCAAGCCTCGCCTCAGGCGCGAGCGCACCGTCTCGAGTGGAACGTTCGTGCGCTCAGCGATCTGCGTGGGCGTCAGGTCCTCGTAGAAGCGGAGCAGGATGGTCTTGCGATACGGCTCTTCGAGCGCGAGGACCGCATCGACGAGCTCGCGATGGACGGACAGGCGAGCGACGATCTCGTCGGTCGGCATTCCGGCTTCGAGCTTGGCCGAGCGCACTTCGCGATGCTGCCGGCGTCTCTCACCGCGCTGCATGTTGAAAGCCGCATGCCGTGCGACCTGAGCGAGCCAGGCACGCAGGGAGGCCGCCTTCCGCGGAGGCCGCTGAAGTGCGGTCAGCCACGTCTGCTGGACGATGTCCTCGGCGCGGTGCTCGTCCCGGACGAGGCTGCGTGCGAGCGACCGGATGAAGTCCCGGTGCTCCAGCAAGGCTTCGGGTCGAATGGGTCGATTCATGGTGTCATCCCGCTTCGGTGTTCCTCAGGGTAGACACCGCGAGGGTGTTTGCGGGTGCCGGGAAAATGGGGTGGGCCGGGCCGGGGCTCGAGTCGGACGCCGCCGGGCGGACTCACGAGCGCGCGTTCGTGGGTTTCGACACGCACATCGTTGCGTCCCTCACTGGCCGATCCGCACGGGCACGCACAGCCTTCCTTCATACCGGCCCTCTCGACGATCGGGAACCGGTCGGGCGCTGATCGCCCGCTTACACCTCGCGGTAGCCGGCGGGGTGGATGCCGAGGGGCGCGAGTATCGCGAGGGCGCGCTCGTGCATGGCGCGGGCCTCTTCGTCTTCGTGGTCGTCGTGTCCGAGGAGGTGCAGGATACCGTGGCACACGTAGAGGAGCGTCTCGTCCGCGGCGCGCTCTTCGCCGGCCAGGCCGAGAGCATACTCGGGCGAGATGACGAGCTCGCCGCCGACGTCACCCGGCGCTGTGGGATGACCGCCGAGGTCGAAGGTGATCACGTCAGTCGGGCCCTCGTGCTCCAGGAACTCGACGTTCACCTTTTCGATGGTCTGGTCATCGACGAAGGCGATGCTGACGGGGAACGCCATCGCGCCTTCACTCTCGAAGGTCGCTCGGACGACCTGTTCGACGCGTGCCGGATCGATCGGAACGCCCTCGTACTCGATCGTGATCTCGGTGAGGGACTCCGCCTCGCTCATTCCTTCTGACCCGGGTAGCGCGGACGGGTGTGGTAGATGCCGAGCAGCACCTGGCAGAAGCGATCCTCGATGCGGGTCAGGTCACGGAGCGTCAACGGACAGTCGTCGAGCTGACCGTCCATCAGCTTCTTCATCATGATGTCGTGGACGATCTTCTCGATGCGCGCCGGCGTCGGATCCGAGAGCGACCGGCTCGCCGCTTCGACGCTATCGGCCATCATCACGATCGCGGTCTCGCGCGTGTTGGGGCGCGGACCCTGGTAACGGAAGGCGTGCTGCTCGATCTGCATGTGTGGACGGCCTTCCTGCAGCGCTTCGTGATAGAAGTACTCGATGCAGGTCGTGCCGTGATGCATCGGGATGAAGTCCCGGAGCGGCCGGGGCAGATCGTAGTACTCGGCCATCTCGAGCCCGTCCTTGACGTGGGCCGAGATGATGAGCGCGCTCATCTCCGGCGGAATCTTCTCGTGTCGGTCCCGGGCGTCGGGCGCGTTCTCGGCGAAGTACTCGGGCTTGTTCATCTTGCCGATGTCGTGGAAGTAGGCACCGACGCGCGTCAGCAGGGGATCGGCACCGATCGCGGCCGCGGCCGACTCCGAGAGATTGGCCACGATGAAGCTATGATGATAGGTTCCCGGCGCCTCGATCAGGAGCCGCCGGAGCAGCGGGTGCTCGTTCTGGTTCGAGAGCTCGAGCAGCGTCATGTCGGTCATCACGTCGAAGGCGAGCTCGATCAAGGGCAGCGTGCCCGAGACCACGAACCCCACCAGCAGCCCGTGGAAGACGAGTGCCAATGACACTTCGAGATCTTGCACGTTGCCGGGACCGAGGAAGTTCGCTCCGTCGAGCAGTCTCAGACCGATATACAGGATCAGGTGCGTCAGCCCGATCACGACGCCGACGCGGAGCGGCTCCATGCGGCGTCGGATGCGGCCGAGCGAGAGGCATCCGACGGACGCGCCCAAGAACAAGAGCACATTGCACTGCCAGGGCGAGAAAGGACCGACCGGCGAGGCGCCGTTCGTCATGCCCTGCAGGCCGAGGAGGGCCGCGAGATAGGCCGAGGCCTCGATTCCCAAGCGCGGTCCGCAGGCGATGCGCAGCACCAGAGCGACCAGCGACAGAGGCACGACCAGCCCGACTAGCTGGGGGCCGATCGACTCGGCGAAGCTCGGGGCGGCTTCCCCGACCAAGAGGAGCAAAGCGGCGACCGTCAAGGCTCCCGCCAGGCGCCGACGCGACGACAACAGCGGACGATGGAACGCGACCAGGTAGCGCGCGACGAAGTAGTTCAAGGTCACGATCAGGACGAAGGCCCCGAGCACCTGCAGCCCCGAAGCGCCGCTGGGCAAGAGGAAGAGCACCTCGAGCAGGGTGAAGATCACCCCCATCAGCACCTTCTCGGGGACGTGCTGGAGGCGCGGCTTCTCCTCGGTCAGCCCGGTCTTGACCGAGCGGCCCAGCGCACCGAAGCGGGCCGGCTTCTTCTTCCGGTTCTTGGTCAAGAGTGGCATCGCGATCTCCTGTCAGCCCCGCCTTGGGCGGCGGCGCGGACGGCTTCGGCCGCCATCGCCTCCATCTTGCTCTTCGGGCTGGTCACGCTCATAGGCGTCGACGATCGCTTGCACCAGAGGGTGCCGCACGATGTCCCGCTTGCCCAGACGCACGAAATCGATCCCGCGAATGTCACGCAGGACGTGCTCGGCATCGATCAGCCCCGAGCGTGCGTCGGGCAGATCGACCTGAGTGATGTCGCCGGTGACCACGATTCTCGAGTCCGACCCCATGCGCGTCAGGAACATCTTCATCTGCGCCGTGGTCGCGTTCTGCGCCTCGTCCAGAATGATGAACGCGTGATTGAGCGTGCGACCGCGCATGTAGGCGAGCGGCACGATCTCGATCACGTCGTTCTCGAGGTACTTCTTCACCAGCGGCGGGCCGAGCAGGTCGTTCAGGGCATCATAGAGCGGCCGCAGATACGGGTTCACCTTGGCGATCAAGTCGCCCGGCAAGAACCCCAAGCGCTCACCCGCCTCGACCGCCGGACGAGTCAGCACCAGTCGCCGGAACTCACCGCGCTTCAACGCCGCGACCGCCATCGAGACCGCCAGGTACGTCTTGCCGGTTCCGGCCGGACCGATGGCGAACACGATCGGGTTCTTGCGGATCGACTCGAGGTAGAGCTTCTGGCCGCCCGTCTTGGGACGCACGAGGAACGAATTGTCCGCGGGCCCTCGGCGCAAGCCCGGGAGCTCGGTCGGCTCGGGCTCCTCCCCCAACAGCTCGTCGAGCACCATCGCCCCGTCGCGCCGCCCCGAGCGCAGGCCGGCCAAAACGCGCTCGATCAGGTCCTTCGCTTCCGACACGGCTTCGGGAGCCCCCTTGAGGTGCAGCAAGCCTTCCCGCGACCAGACGTCGACCGTGTACCGGTCGCGCAGCCGCTTCAGATTGCGATCCCGCTGACCGAAGAGCAGTCGCTCCTCTTCGGTGCTGCGCAGGCGGATGGTTTCCTCCATTGCTTATCGGGGTCCCTTTCCTCCGGACGCACTCGAGCCCTCACCTCGTGGCGAACGAGACCCGAAGTCGTTCGGGCTCAACTGCTTTTGGCCGAGGAACGCGTTCACAATAACGACGGCCCTTCGGGCGATCAAGCTCCTCGGAGCCGGTCGCATCCCGGCGGCGAACGGCGCCTCGGCGTCGCTCCGACATCCGAGCGACGCTTCTCGGCGGCTCTCTTCCTCCGGTTCGGCTGTGCTGCCTCTCGAGGACAGGCCATGAGCCCTTCGGCGAAGCTCTCTCGGGTAGTCCGGTGAAGTGTTCAGCGTACGATCCACTCGAGGCAGGCGGCCGCGATCGGCGCGGTGAAGAGCGGGCTGTCGATCAGATCCAGCACGCCGCCGAAAGCCGGGATCAACGCGGCCGAGTCCTTCGCCTCGAGCCGGCGCTTGACCAGGGACTCGGCGAGGTCGCCGATCATCGAGACGATGCCGAGCACGACCCCGAGCAACAGCGCCCAAGCGACGCCCCAGCCGAGTGAGAACGCGCGATCCAGGGCGAACGACACGATCATCGAAAGGGCGAGGCCGCCGAGCGCCCCTTCCACCGTCTTGCCCGGGCTCACCTTCGGGATCAGCTTGTGCTTGCCGAAGAAGAACCCGGTGAAGAACGCCCCGATGTCGCAAGACTTGGTGACCAGGATGAGCCACAGCAGCATCGGCACGCCGTGATCGAGGACGTCGACGAGGAAGCAGCTCAGTCCGCCGATCCAGAACACCCCGAAGAGCGTCAGCGCCGTGCTCTCGAGATACTCCCGGACCTTCGCTCGCCGAAGCGCGGACACGGCGCACCACAGGACGACGAGGTAGACGGGCAGCAGCAGAAGCCCGGAGAACAGATGAAACGCGTGGCCTGCGAAGAGCAGGGCTCCCCCGACGATCGTGACCGGCGCCTCGACCTCCAGCCCGGCACCACGCACCATGCGCACGTACTCGGCGAGGCCTGCCGCGACGAGGAAGAAGATCGCGGTCTTCGAGCCGATGGTGCTGCCTCGCTCGTAGTCGAGCCAGGCGAGTCCACCGACGACGGCGAGCATCAGGCCGCCGAATCCGATCCGCTGCCGCAGCGTGCGGCTTCTCGAGGACGCTTCGCTCACGTGGCGGACGATGAGGGATGCGGAGTGCCCGAGCTGTTGTTCAGCCCACCGAAGCGCCGCTTGCGATTCATGAAGGCCGAGAAGGCCTCGTGGAGGTGCTCCTTGCGGAACTCCGGCCAGAACCGCTGGGTGATCCAGAGCTCGGAGTAGGAGATCTGCCAGAGCAAGAAGTCGCTGACGCGCATCTCACCGCCGGTGCGGATCAACAGGTCGGGGTCACTGGCTTGGGGATCGTACAAGCGCTCGCGAAAGCGTCTCTCGTCGATCTGATCGGGATCGAGCTCACCGCGCCGGACGGCTTCGGCGACGCGCTTGACCGCATCGAGGATCTCGGCGCGCCCGCCGTAGTTCAAGGCGAGGCAGAGGGTGGTGCCCGAGTTGTCGGCGCTCATCTCGCTCGTCTTGGCGAGCTCGCGCTGCACCGCCTTGGGCAAGCCGTCCAGCCGACCGATCGCCGTCAGCCGCACGCCGTTGTCCATGATCTCGCCGCGCTCGTGGATCAGGAAATGCTTGAGCAAGCGCATGAGGAAGGCGACTTCACCGCGGGGCCGCTTCCAGTTGTCGGTCGAGAATGCGTACAGCGTGAGACGCTCGATGCCGAGATGCACTGACTCGGTCACGATTTCGCGAATCGACTTGACGCCTTCGCGGTGGCCGAGCACGCGCGGCAAGCTGCGCTGCTCCGCCCAACGGCCATTGCCGTCCATGATGATCGCTACGTGCCTCGGCAGCCGCTCGCGCGGCAAGGCACCGTTCTCCCGGACCGGGTCAGTCACTCGCCCGCCTCCACGCATCAGGCCCCCCGGACCGGCTCGAAGCTCGCTCGCCGGCAATCGATGATCTGCTTGCGATCCGCGCCGACGGAGGCGAGTCGAATCGGGATGCCCACGTAGTCCTGGAGAGCGGCGAGGTAGCGCCGCGCAGCGAGCGGCAGCTCGTCCAGCTCGGTGATTCCGGTCAGGTCCTGCTTCCAACCCGGCAGCTCTTCGTAGATCGGCTCGATCATCTGCTGGGCGATACGGCTGACGGGGAAGCGATCGGTAGCTTGGCCGTCGATACGGTAACCGACGCAGACGGGGATCGACTCGAGATCGCTCAGGACGTCGAGCTTGGTGACGACCAGCTCGTCGACGCCATTGGCAGCGATCACCGAGCGGGCGGCGATGACGTCGAAGAACCCGCAGCGCCGAGGTCGCCCGGTCGTCGCGCCGTACTCGCCGCCTCGCGCGCGGAGCAGCTCGCCGAGCTCGCCGGGTGCTTCGGTCGGGAACGGCCCTTCGCCGACTCGCGTGCAGTAGGCCTTGAGCACGCCCAGCACGGTATCGACGCAGCGACCGGGAACCCCCGTGCCGGTGCCGATACTGCCCGAGCCCGTGTTCGAGGACGTGACGAACGGGTACGTGCCGGTGTCGATGTCGAGCATCGCGCCCTGGGCGCCCTCGAAGAGGATCTGGCGTCCATTCGCCACGCATTCTTGGAGCAGCGCTGCCGTGTCGGTCACGTGAGGGGCTAGCCGCTCGCCGAGCGCGAGGTACTCCTCGGTCATTGCGGCCACATCGAGAGGTGCGTCGTCTCCATAGAGCGCGCTCAGCGTGCGCCCGGCCATCTCGACGCGGGCAGCGAGCCGCTCGGGGAAGCTGCCGGCATCGTCGACGAGATCCGCCATGCGGAAGCCGACGCGAGCAGCCTTGTCCGCGTAGCAAGGCCCGATCCCCCGACCCGTCGTGCCGATTCGGTTCGCGCCGCGGTTCGCCTCGAACGCCCGATCCAGGCGCTCGTGGTAGGGCATGACCAGATGACAACCCGCGCTGACGCGGAGCTGGTCCCCGATATCGATGCCCTGCTCGGCGAGCTCGACGATCTCGGCGACGAGGCGTTTGGGATCGACCACCACGCCATGCGCGATCACGCACAGGCGACCGGCGTGCAGGATGCCCGACGGGATCTGGTGCAGGACGTACTTTCGGCCACCGACGATGACGGTGTGACCGGCGTTGCAGCCGCCTTGATAGCGGACGACGACCTCGGCGTCTTGGGCGAGAAGGTCGATGACCTTGCCCTTGCCTTCATCGCCCCACTGCAAGCCGATGACGCTGATGATGGTCATGGCTCCTCGCTCGGGCGGAGGGACTCCGCCGAACCCGAGACGCGGGTCAAAAAGGGAAAGATCCTACGCCGCACGGGGGTGCGGTCAAGGAAAAACGGGGGCTGGAGGAGGGGTCTCGGCTCAAGCACCCGCCGACGCCTCGGAGGTGTAGGCCGTCGCCGAAAGAACCCGTGCGATGTCTCGCTCCCACTCGCCGTTCCAACACTCCAAGACGCGATGGGCCGGGGAGCGCCCATCGGCGACCAACCCCTTCGCCGGCCCCAGGAGATCGACGTCGCTCGGTCGCCCGGACGCTCGTGCCCAGGTCGTCAACCCGTGCTCGGCGATCTCGAGCAGCTCACCTGCATAAGCAACGAAGCTCTTGCCACCGTGCTCGCCTTGGAGGCCACCCTCGTACGCCGCCGCGTGGAACGCCGGACGCTCCGACTCGGGGACGGACGCCGTGAGCTTCCAGGCCGCTGCGCGCGCCTCCCGGTCGTAGAGGACGCCCTCCATCAGGGCGAGGAAGCTCATCGCGAGCGGCAGAGGCACGCTGTCGCAGCCCCGGACCTCGATGAAGCTTTTCAGACGCACTTCCGGGAAGAGCGTCGAGAGGTGCAGCTCCCAATCCTCGTGCGTGGCGGTCAGTCCACTGTAGCCCCGCTCGATGAACTGGCGGAAGGTCACGTCCGAGGGAATCGGCACCCAGCCCTTCATCCTCTGGACGAAGAGCATCGGCGTGTCGAGCGCATAGTCGGCGTAGGCCTTCAGGTCGAAGTCGTCCCGAAAGACGCCGGGCACCAGCCCACAGCGCGTCGGATCCGTGTCCCACCAGGTCGCCGCCCGGGCACTCGCCTCGCCGGCCACCTCACCCGCACGGAACGGCGAGTTCGCGAACAGCGCCGTCACGATCGGCGAGACCGCGAAGGCGACACGGAACTTCTCGGCGGCGTCCTCTTCGCTCTCGAAGTCGTAGGCGCCTTGAACCGAGGCCGTCGCCTGCATCATCCAGTGACCGCGAGCTCCGGTCTCGAGGAACCGCTCCGACATGATGCGATAGCGGCCTTTGGGCACCCACTCGATCTCGCCGGGGATGCTCAGAGGCTGCATGCCGAGGGCTAGCCAGCGGACGCCCAGGCCTTCGGAGATGGCGAGCACCTCGGCGAGGTGGGCGGAGACGTCGCTGCCGACCTCGTGGACCGTCTGGCGTGGAGCCGAGCTGAACTCGACCTGGCCGCCTGGCTCGAGTGTGATGAGGGCGCCGTCCTTCTCGAGGCCGACGACATGCCAGCCTTCGTAGGCCGGGAGCCAGCCGTGGTCGGACATGAGGTGCCGGAACAGAGCCGAAACGCCTCGCGGACCGCGGTAGCTGACGGCGCGGCCGCTCTCGGCAAAGACGCCGACCTTCTCGAACTCACCACCGACCCGGAACTCCGAGACGGGTCGGATTCCGCCGCGGAAGTAATCGGTGAGCTGGGCGACATCGGAGATCCGAGCGTCGGAGCCCATGGCTTGAGGCCCTCTCCAGAACCGGGCCTCCGAACGCACCCGTCGACCCGCGATGAACGCAAAGAGGGTCCGTTTTCCGACGGACCCTCTTTCACAGGACGCCATCCTAGCACTTCGTTGCCAAGGGGCAAGATATGCCCTCTGGCCACCTTGGACCCCGGCACGGCGCCGTCCATCGGAGAACGCAAGCGGGTCGAAGATTCCCTCAGGGAACCGGGCGCTCGCCGAGAGGAATCCACACCGCTCGCATCCGCGACCCGGCTGAAGCCAGGGAGACAACCTGACTGAAGTCAGGGGATACGAAGAACCTCGACCTGCTGCGGCGGGAACCAAAAAAAGGAGGGCGCCGCTCCCCCTTGCGAGGAAGCAGCGCCCTGAGTCTGAGGTAGGCCACTCGCTCTGGAGCTGACCCGCCGGTCGGCGCCGTCAAGCGAGCGGCCGTCTCCGGTCATGACTCATTCGATCACCTCCTTTACGCCGACTCCGACCTTCCGCCATCTCCGAGACCGGTTACCCCGGTGGTCCCGAAGACTTCGACCGGCAGTCAGAATCCCTAAAAGTGTCCGCATGCCGGGACGGAACACCCTGGGCCATCGTCCGTCGGACTGCGTTCGTCCGATCCGATGGGGAAAAGTGACGCCTCGAGCCGCGGCGGACGCAGCACCGAGACGCCGCGGATTATAAAGTCTTCTTCGGGTCCCTGCTCGAAGAAATTGAGGGCGCTCGGTCGGGCTCGCCGCCGCGGCGCCCCAGGACTTTTCCGACCATTCCCAAGACCGATTCCATCGTGCAGGGCTTGAGGAGCGTCCGCTCCTGCACTGTCTCGTAGAACTCGCCGCTCTCCTCATCGGCCACATCGCCGGTGATGAAGATCATTCGCTGCGCGAGGGCGGGGTCGTGCTCGGTGAGCCGGCGTTGGAGCTCGGCGCCTCCCATGCGAGGCATGCGCAGGTCCGAGAGGATGCCGTCGAAGGCTTCGCCGCTCTCGATGAGCTTCCAGGCCTCGGCCCCGTCCTCGACGGCGACGACCTCGTGCCCGTCGCGCTCGAGGATCTGCTGCATCAGCAGGCGAATGACCTCCTCGTCGTCGGCGAGGAGGAGGCGAAGGCGAGGCGCTCCGCTGGTCGGACGCTTCTTCTGCGTCGAGCGGGGTGTCGCGGCAGCGCTCTCCGTGCGGGCGCGTGGCAACGGCAAGGTCAAGGTCGCGATCGTGCTCCCGTTCTGGCTGCTCAGCGCCAGCTCACCGCCGTGCTCCTTGGCGATGCCGTAGGAGACGGCGAGCCCCAGGCCGGTACCTTGACCGACGGGCTTCGTGGTGAAGAAGGGGTCGAAGACGCGGGCGAGGTCTTCGGGAGAGATGCCTCCGCCGTCGTCCTCGATGATGAGGGAGACACGGTCACTCGAGCATGTCGAGCGGATGGTGACATGACCGCCCTGTGGACTCCGGGTGCTCTCGATCGCGTGCTGGGCGTTCGTGATGAGGTTCAAGAGGACTTGCTGGATCTGGAAGAAGTCCCCGGTCACGGCGGGCAGGCCCTCCTGAAGCTCGAGGCTGAGCTCGATGCCGGCGCGCCGCAATGAGCCGTTGACGATCTCGACCGTCCGCTGTACGACATCGTTGAGGGTGAACGACACGCGCTCGTCTCGGCCGCCGCGCGCGAACGTCAGAAGGCCCGCCACGATCCGACGACACCGCTGCGCCGCGTCGTAGGCTCGCCGAAGATCCGAGGCGACTTGCTCGTCCTCGGTCTGCAGCAGGATCAGCTCGAGGAAGCCGAGCACACCCGTCAGCGGGTTGTTGATCTCGTGTGCGATGCCGGACACCAAGGTCCCGAGCGTCGTCAGTCGGCTCTGCTGACCCAGACGCGCGTTCAGAGCGGACAGATCCTCGGCGGGCTGCACGAGGAAGAGTCGCCGGGTGACGGCCGCCTCGGGCTCATCGCGGAAGACCAGCCGCTCGAAGCGCAAGCGCCGCTTGGCGCCTTCCGTGATCGGCCAGTCGAGTGTGATCCCCTCAGAGGCATCATCCATGGCCCAAGCCGTCAGCTCGGGCAGCGTCTCGGCGATCGCACGCCCTTGGAGCTCCTCGGTCGATCGACCCATCATGCCAGCCACGGCCGCGTTGGCATGAAGGACGGTCAGATCGGCGTCGGTGAGAAAGGCCGCACCGCGAAACTCGCAGAGAGCCTGCATCAGCCGCTGGTGATCGGTCGCCGTCTGAACGCTGGCCACGGGCCTGACTCCTGGTGGGGGATTCGGTCGCCGGCGCCTTCCTTCCCTTCCAAAAGGCGTGCGAGACTCCAGAGTCGGCTATCGGCCAAATCTCCCGTTCCGCTTGAGGAACGGTCAGGGGTCAGGAGTGTCTATCGGTGCAGCGCTCCAACGGGCTCCCCGTCGATCGGAGGTTCTGACGGCTGCGAATCCTCCTCGGTCGAAGGATCCTCATCGATCGGCGCGTCCTCACCGGTGGCGTCGACCGGCGGCGCCTGCTCTTCGGTCGGCTGGGCGGCTCCCTTTCTCGATCCCGAGCGGAGCTTGTGGCGAAGCATCGTCATGAGAAACTCTTCGTATTCCTCGTCGCGGCCGGCCGGCACCCACTTGCCGCCCGTGACTCTCTCGATGGATGCCACACCGGGGTCATTCTCATCGAGGGGCGCAGCCGTCAGCTCTCCAACCTCGAGCTCTTCGATCAGGACCAGCACTTCGATCCGAAACCCGCGGGGCTTTCGGGCCTGCACGAAGGCGAAGACGCGCGCCCGAGCGAAGTCGAACTCCTCGCTGAGCGAGGTGATCACGGGATCGGACTCGAGGCGAGCGATCCCCTCGCCCTCTTCGCGATCGACGCGAATCGTCCGGCGAAGGCTCTCCTGCATCACCTCATAGGTGTCTTGGACGACGCCCTCGAAGTCGTCCCGCTCGGTGACGAGCACTCGCCATTCAGGGAGGCTCGAGCATGCCGCCAGAATCCCCATCGCTCCCGCGATCAGCGCGCGCCTCAGCAGATTGCCGAACATCGAAGACTCCGCATGCCTCGTTCCCGGCCCAGACCTCTTTCCCTTCGTAATCGTCACAACGCCGCCGCGGCTGAAACTCCATCGGGAATTATCGTGTGCCGTGGCCGCCACCGCCGGGAGTCTCGAGGATCAAGCAGTCGCCCGCGCGCACGTCGATTCGGCACTTGCCCGGCAGCACCTCCTCCTGGCGGCCGCGCCGAAGCACGTTCTCACCGGGCGCCCCCGGCTCGCCGCCAGCGAGCCCGTAAGGTGGATGCGTGCGCCGCTCACTGAGCAGGCTGAGGTCGACGTCCTCGAGGAAGCGGAGTGTCTTCTCGATGCCGTCGCCGCCTCGATGTCGGCCGGCACCCCCCGATCCGCGCCGGATTCGATACGACTCCACGCGCACGGGGAACGCCGTCTCGAACGCCTCGATCGGCGTGTTGAGCGTGTTCGTCATGTGCGTCTGCACGGCGGAGAGGCCATCGAGCCCAGGTCGCGCGCCCATGCCACCGGCGATCGTCTCGTAGTAGGTGAATGGTCGACCCGAGACGCTGCCGCCGAAGGCGACGTTGTTCATCGTCCCCGCGCTCGCGGCGGGAATCCGCTCGGGGATGGCCTTCGCCAGCGCACCCAGCACGACATCGACGATGCGCTGACTCGTCTCGACGTTGCCACCCGCGACGGGCGCCGGAAACTCGGCATTGACGATCGAGCGCGCTGGCAAGATCAGGTGCACCGGCCGCAAGAGGCCGCTGTTCGCCGGCAGGTCGTCGCTCGCCAGGAGCCGCAAGACGTAGAAGACGGCCGAGAGTGTGATGGCGCGGTTCGCGTTCAAGCTGCCCGGCACCTGCGGCGACGAGCCCGTGAAGTCGAAGACCAGCTCGTCCTTCTTGATCGTGAGGCGCACCCGAATCGGCACGTCTTTGTGACCGAGACCGTCGTCGTCGAGGACGTCCTCGAACTCGAAGCGTCCCCGCGGAAGCTCCCGGATCAAGGCCCTCATCTTGGTCTCGGCGTGATCCCGGAGTGCCGCCCCGGCTGCTTGCAGCTCCTTTTGCCCATACCGCTCGAGCATCTCGTGCAGGCGCTGCACACCGGCGGCGTTCGCGGCGAGCTGCGACTCGAGGTCCCCAGCTCGCTCATCGGGCGTGCGCACGTTCGCGAGCAGCAGAGCCCAGACGTCGCGCACACGCTCACCCTGAGAGACGACCTTGAGCGGCGGAATGCGAAGCCCTTCCTCGATCACATGGCGCGTCAAGCCCATCGACCCGGGAGCCGATCCGCCGATGTCGGCGTGGTGCGCGCGATTGACGACGAGCAGCTCGAGGCGCTTCTTCCAGAAGACCGGTGTCACCGCAGTGAGGTCAGGGAGATGCGTGCCCCCGCAGTAAGGGTCATTGAGGACGACGGTGTCCCCCGGCCGGAGCTCGAGCTCGTCGAGCACCGCCCGCGCGGACAGCGGCACCGAGCCGAGGTGCACGGGGATGTGCTCGGCCTGTGCGATCGTCTCGGCATCGGCGCTGAGGACCGCGCAAGAGAGATCGCGGCGCTCCTTGATGTTCGCCGAGAACGCCGTCCGCATGAGCACGGCGCCCATCTCCTCGGCCACCGAAGCGAAGAGATGACGAAAGACCTCGAGTCGAATCGGATCCATGGGATGGCTGGCTCCGATGAAGGAACACTCATCAGAAAGTAGAAGGACAGACGATACCAGAACCCTCTACTCCGCGCTCGCGGTGAGCTGCTTGACGATCGTGGCGACGTCTTTCTCGTCGACGATCTTCTCGCCGTTGCGGCTGACGTAGAACACGTCGGTGACGATCTTGGCGCGGGTGTACAGGCGTGCGAACGAGACGCTCAGGTGCTGCTCGGCGAGGACGCGAGCGATCGCGAAAAGGAGCCCGAGCCGGTCCTGGGTCGTCATGTCGATGATCGTGTACCGCCGCGACACCAGGTTGTCGATCCTCACCTTGGGCGGGCTCTCGCCCGGTAGCGGCTCGTCGGCGTCGAAGCGGACGCCGGACGATGAGCCAGCCAAGTCTTCCAGGGACAGGTCACCCGACAAGGCACGGGCGAGGTCCGCCTCCACCGCTCGCCTCACCGCCTCGACCGCATCGGGCTTGTCGTCGGGCAAGACGACACGGAAGCGATCGAGCGCCAGCCCGTCGTCGCGCGTGTAGACCTCGGCCGTTTGGATGTCGATGCGGTGCCGGAACAAGACGCCGGCGATGGTCGCCAGCAGAGCCGGTCGATCGTGGGCCACGACCCAGATCGAGCGGCCGTCCGGGTCCTCGGTCATCGCGAGCGAGAAGTCGCGCTTCTCCAATCCCGCGACCAGCCGCACGTGCGTCAGCATCTCCTTGGGTGAGACCTCGAAGAGATAACGCCGCGGCACGAGATCGAGGTGCGCCTCGGCCAGCTCGCGAAGCGGCGACTCGAGCCCCTCGAGGATGGAGCGCGGATCATGCCGTTGTCCGGCGCTCTCCTCGCCGAGATGCGCCGCCGTCGCGCGATGCAGGTTCTCGAGCAGCGTCGCCTTCCAGTTCGAGAGCACGTTCGGCGCCGTCGCGAGATGATCCGCCACCGTCAGGAGGTACAGAAGGTCCAGGCGATCGAGCGATCCCACCCGACCGGCGAAGGGACCGAGGACCTCTTCTTCGGAGAAGTCGCGCATGCGCGAGAGGCGGCTCATCTGCAGGTGATCGCGCACGAGGAACGTCAGCGTCTCGCCGTCCCAGGCCCGCATCCGCATCCGCTCGCACAAGGGCGGCATCATCGTCGCCCCGCGCTCGGAGTGGTTCGGCCCCTTGGACTTTCCAACGTCGTGGAGCAACGCGCCGAGCCGCAGGAGATCTCGGCGCTCGACCCGAGCCGCGATCTCTCGCGCGTAGCTCGGCCCCGTCATGCCGAGCAGGATCTCGTCGACGATCTCGACGCAGCGAAGGCTGTGCTCGTCGACCGTGTAGCGATGGTAGGGATCGTAACGGACGAGGCAGTCCAGCTCGCCGAACTCGGGCAAGAGCTCACCGAGGAGGCCGCTGCGGTGCATCTCCTTCAAATGAACGCCGACGCGTCCTTGGACCGACAGCCAATCCCTGAACATCCGCCAGATCTCGTCATCTTCGCTCGCCCGGATGCGCACGTTC
Organism: Planctomycetota bacterium; assembly: GCA_040219065.1. GTDB lineage: Bacteria > Planctomycetota > OFTM77 > OFTM77 > OFTM77 > OFTM77. Next base: position 3,204 of record JAVJTD010000364.1, on the reverse strand, counting down.
TCGAGCGCGGCCGAGACGGCTTGGATGACGCTCTCGTCGGGGACGAGGCCGTGCTCCTGGCAGAGCTCGAACGCGCGAAGCATCCGGCGATGGGCGTCCTTGCCGCGGAAGATGTTCTCGTTCGTCAGATAGAGATGGTCCTGGATGCGGAGGAAGCCTTCCTCGATGCGCGCATCGCGCTCCTCGAAGTGGTCGACGACGATCTTGAGCAGGCGATGGATCGTGCGCGCGTCCTTGTAGTAGTCGCGCATGAACCGCTCGACGCCGAGCAGGCCGCCCTCCTCATCGCGGTATTCGAGGAAGCGCGCCACGTCCCACTGCGTGTGCATGTCGAGCGTGTCCTGCTTGCCACCGGCCAATCGGTGCAAGACGGACCGCACGCCGAGAAGGAACCCGTAGGCCTGACGAGCAGCAGCGATGTCGTGAGAGGTGACCTTGCGGACGTCCTTGAGGTAACCGAAGTCACCGGGCGCTCGATCGGGATGCAGCGCGCGCGCGATCCAGACGGCGACGTGGTAGTCGCGCAGACCGCCGGCGGACTCCTTGACGTTGGGCTCCTTCAGCCCGACGCTGCCGCCGTAGAAGGCGTGCCGCTTCCGCAGCTCGCGGATCTTCGACTCGATGAAGGCTTGCCCCCGATCTCGCCAGTAAGGCTGGAGCACCTCTTTGCGCAACCGCGAAACGAGCTCGCGTGAGCCGAGCAAAGGGCGACTCTCGAGCAACGCCGTCGCCGCCGGCAGGTCGTCCATGCGCTCGGCGCAGCCCGGGACCGTGCGCACCGCATGCCCGACCTTCAGGCCGACATCCCACAGCGTGCGGACGATGGCCCCGGCCAGCGCTTCGAGATCGTTGTCCGCGACATCCTCCTGGTGGAGGATCAGGACGTCGACATCGCTCTCGGGGTTGAGCTCTTTGCGGCCATAGCCGCCGAGCGCGAGCAGTGCCCATTGCGAAGCCGCCACGCCGGCTTGCCGGGCCGCCGCGACACCGATTCCTTTGAGCAGCTCGTCGAGAGTCTCGGCCCAGGCTTGAGTCGACTCACGCCCGGCGCGAAGGACGGACGGCGGCTGGTCCCAGTGAGCCGACTTGGCTTGCTGGAAGGCGGCCTTGAGCTCGGCCACGGGCCAGGGATCGGCAGCCAAGAGGGCACGCACCCTCTCGGCAAAGTCTTCGCGCTCGGGCATCGGGAGCCGGCGGCCCGCAGCATCCCGCGCGGGGATGCCCGGAGAGCCCCTGCTCTCCGGGCGGGCCAAGCCTCGTCTCAGGCGTCGAAGTACAGGGCGAACTCGTAGGGATGAGGACGCATCCGCATCGCGTCGACCTCCCGAGTGCGCTTGTAATCGATCCAGGTCTCGATCACGTCCGAGGTGAAGACGTCTCCCTGCAACAGGAACTGATGGTCGCGCTCGAGGGCGTCGAGCGCGGCCTCGAGGGAGCCCGGCGCAGACGGGATGTCCTTGAGCTCCTCGGGCGGCAGGCTGTAGATGTCCTTGTCGAACGGCTGGCCGGGATCGATCTTCTTCTGGATCCCGTCGATCGCCGCCATGGTGATGGCCGCAAAGGCGAGGTAAGGGTTGGCGGTCGGATCCGGGCAGCGGAACTCGAGACGCTTGGACGCGGCTGAGGTGGCCTGGGACGGGATGCGGACCGACGCCGAGCGATTGCGGGCGGAGTACGCGAGGTTGACCGGTGCCTCGTAGCCCGGCACGAGCCGCTTGTAGGAGTTCGTCGTCGGGTTGGTGATCGCCAGCAGCGCCGGCGCGTGCTGCAGGATGCCACCGATCGCGTACAGTCCGGCCTGGGAGAGCCCACCGTAGCCGTCACCCGCGAAGGTGTTGGTGCCGTCCTTCCAGATCGAGAGGTGGCAGTGCATGCCGGTGCCGTTGTCTCCGAAGAGCGGCTTGGGCATGAACGTCACCGTCTTGCCGTTTCGGACCGCGACGTTCTTCGCGACGTATTTGTAGATGCAGACCTTGTCGGCCATCTTGGTCAAAGAGTCGAAGCGCATGTCGATCTCGGTCTGACCGGCGGTGGCGACCTCGTGGTGGTGGCACTCGATCTCGATGCCACACCGGATCATGGTGAGCATCATCTCCGAGCGGATATCCTGCAGCGTGTCGGCCGGCGGCACCGGGAAGTAGCCTTCCTTCGGGCGCAGCTTGTAGCCGAGGTTCGGCCCCTCGTCGCGGCCGGTGTTCCACCAGCCCTCGGCCGAGTCGATCTTGTGGAACGAGCTGTAGGGCGTGTGCTCGTAGCGGATGTCGTCGAAGATGAAGAACTCGCACTCGGGACCGAGGAACGCCGTGTCCCCGAGGCCCGTCGAGCGGAGGTAGCGCTCGGTCTTCTTGGCGACGTTGCGCGGATCGCGGCTGTAGTCCTCGCGCGTGATCGGATCCTGGATGTTGCAGATCACGACCAAAGTCTTCGCCTTGGCGAAAGGATCGATGAAGGCGGTCGAGGCTTCGGGCATCACGAGCATGTCGCTCTCGTTGATCGCCTTCCAGCCGCGGATGCTCGATCCGTCGAAGGGAAGCCCCTCCTCGAACGTCGATTCCTTCAGGTGCGTGGCGGGAATCGAGAAGTGCTGCCACAGACCGGGGAAGTCCATGAAGCGGAGGTCGATGACATCGACCTTCTCGGCACGACAGAGCTCCAAGACCTGCTTGGGGTCCATGCGTCAAACCTTTCTTTCTGCGGTCGACCCGGTGCCGCTTCCGATCGTCCTCGCCTCGCTGGCGGATCCGTCAGATGGCCTCGGGCCCCCGTTCTCCGGTTCGAATGCGGACGACATCCGCGAGCGTCGTGACGAAGATCTTGCCACCCCCCTCCGCGCCACCGCCGCCATCGCGGATCGCCTGGATCGTCGGCTTCACGAAGTTCTCGTTGACCGCGATCTCGATCACCACGACAGGCTCCGGCGCGAAGTCCTCCTCGCCCAGAGCCCCCTCGCCGAGCGAGAGACCCTGCGCTTCCCCGACCGTCATGCGATACACCTCGGCCGCACTCAGCGCCTGCTGAACCGCCTCGAGCCGATCGGGGGGAAGGATGGCCTGGATGAGCTTCAAATCACTGCTCCCGGGCCGCCGGAAGGCCGCTCTTCCGGCGATGCGGCGAAGTGTATCGAGTGGCGAGGTTGCAGGGAAGAGCGAGGGCGGATTTGGGGGGCTGGGTGGGTGTCTGGGTGCTTGGGTGCTTGGGTGTCTG
>JAVJTD010000362.1:0-17925 GCA_040219065.1 Planctomycetota bacterium | reverse complement strand
CCAAGACACCAAGACACCAAGACACCAAGATACCAAGACACCAAGACACCAAGACACCAAGACACCAAGACACCTCTTCCCGGCCGACGGGCTGACCCATCGCTGCGCTTCGGGTTCGTTGCGTCTCTGCGTCGGTCATCGTCATCGCTTCGGGACCTAGCCGGCACCGACCCTCCCCGGATCGAGCGAGAACCGATCGCTCCGCTCACGGCTCACCCCCAGTCCTGGACCGAGAGCCTCCCCAGCTCACACGAGCAGACGAGCACACGAGCACCTCAACACTCCCCGCGTGCTCCCGTATCAGACTCCCCTGCCGGGTTGCCTCCTCGAGCCTCCCAGTCGGCTTCAAGTTTCTTCGGGAACCGGATCGCCGCGGGCGAGCATTACGCGACCATCATGGACATCACACGGTCGATCGGAGCAGAGCAAGAGTCCCTCGCAGGGACGGAGTCGGCCCCTTCAGAACGGGAGCTCGTCGAGAGCGCCCGGACGGACCGAGCCGCGTTCGGCACGCTGTACCGCCTGCATTCACGTGCGATCTATCGCTTCGTGAGGAGCCGGGTCGGCGATCCGGTGGCGAGCGAGGACATCGTGGCCGAGACATTCTTGGAAGCGCTGAAGAGCCTCTGGCGATTCCGCTTTCGAGGTGTTCCGTTCCGGCATTGGCTCCTCGTGATCGCGAGCCGATGCGTCGCGCGGTGGATTCGACAGTCTCGCCGCCGAACGACCGCACCCCTGGAGTCCGAGCCCGTCGCTCCTGCGAGCGAGGCTCCCGATCCGGATGAGCTCGAGGCGCTGCGGGGCGCGCTGCTACGCCTCCCCGTCCCTCAGCAGACGGTGCTGACGCTCTTCTACCTCGAAGGGCTCCGCGTGTCCGAGATCGCCCGGGCCATGCGCTCTCGGTCCGGGACCGTCAAGTCGCGCCTCGCCCGCGGCCGCGCCGCACTGCATGGCGAGCTGCGCGCCTGGAGAGAAGTCGAATGAACGCACCGAATGATGAACTTCGCATCCGGTTGGAACGGCTGGCCCGCGCTTGCGAGCCGGACGGAGCCGAGCTGGAGCGAATCGAGGAGACCCTGATGAACGCTCACCAGAGATACCGCGCCCGCTGGATCAAGAAGCCCGTCATCGCCGCAGCGATCCTGCTTCTGATCGCCTCGGTGGGAGCCGGCGCGACCATCGCCCTCTCGGAGTGGTGGTACGAGGTCCGGGACTACGACGAGAAGCAGAAGATCGTCATCTTCCACCAGGGTGACGAAGAGCCCGAGCTCGGGATCCTGATCGACGAGGACGAGGTCGAGCACGCGCTCGACGTGCTCGAGAACGGCGGCAAGCTCTTGACCCTGCCGCCCCAGGACGATGAGTAAGGAGAATGCGCCTTGATCATTCCCTCATTACTTCTGAGCATCCTGCTCGTCGGCCAAGACGATGCCTCCCGCACGGCCGAGGACATCGTCCGAGAGCTCGAGCGGATCTACTTTCCCCAGCACTCCGGTGGCGCCGACCCCGAATCGATCGCCCGCTTCCATGAGCAAGTCCGCGAGGCATCCGACCAGACGCAGGCGTTGGCGCTCGAGCTCTTCGAGCTGGCGCCGGAGCACGAGGCCGTCCCGAAGTGGATGCAGTCGCGCTGGAGCCTGATGGTCAACGTCGATCACAACGGGGAGGGCGTCCTCGCAGAGACCGAACGAGCCCTCGAGCGCTACGAGGGAAAGGCGCTCGGAGTCATCGCGCTCTACCAGCAGGCCTATGCCACCATCGAGACGGACCGCTTCGATCGGACGGCCAAGCTCGCCGCGGTGAGCCGCTTCGAGGAGGTCGCTCCGGGTAGCGAGAGCTGGGCGCGACTGCTCTGGATGATCGCCGAGGAGCACAGCCCGAGTCCCGAAGCGAAGAAGGCGCTCGCCGAAAGGATCGTCGGGTCGGCACCCGAGAAGATCATCCCTCGAAAGAGGGCGCAGGCGCTGCTCGACGCCGCAGGACGGATCGGTCAGCCCTTCGCGCTCCACTTCAAGGACGCCCTTAGCGGAGAGCCCGTCTCGATCGAAGACTTCCGCGGCCAGGTGGTCGTCGTGCTCTTCTGGGGAGCGGGTGAGCTCCACGATCCGCAGCTTCCGCGGATGAAGCGCTTGATCGACGAACATGCCGATACGGTCGCGGTGATCGGGGTCATGCAAGGGGCGAGCATGCACGACGAGACGATGGCGAAGGCGAGGGAGGCCGGCTTGCCTACGTTCGACGAGCTCGCGGCCGAAGATGCCACACCCTGGAGCTGCTTCTCTCACGAGCAGGGCATCCGCCGCTGGCCGCAGGCCTACGTCATCGATCGCGCCGGCCGGCTAGCCGCCGTGCAAGCGATCGAGACGCTCGAAGACATCGTCGCGCGGCAAGTCCGTCGCCGCTGATCCACCTCCGCGCCTCGGGCAGGCACTCCCTTTTGCGAAAATTCTTTCGCAGCGAACGGCGGCTCTTCCGCAGTCGGTGGAGCCAGTCTCGCGGTGAATGATCCGTTCGCGCAGCCGGAGGATCTCGGCCCGCGCCGGCCTCGTGAAAGAGGCCGGCGCTCTTTCCGTATGTCCGCAGCGTTCCACCTGCCGGACGCACCGAGACTATGGAAGGACAGATGCCGATGCTCAGCTCATCCACTCACATACTCATGCTGTTCGCCACGCTGGCCCTCGCTCAGGAGCCCACGACGCGTGGCGAGCTCGCGCCGCTCCTCGCACGCCAGCATGCGGCGGCCATCCGCTACGATCGCTCGGCCCTCGAGCACGTCGCGTCCGAGATCGAGCAGTGGTCCCAGAGCCACCCGGACGACGTCAACGGGCACTTTGCTGCCGCGGTCGCGAACTGGCAGCTCCTCTTCGAGCTCAGCGGCTTGCCCCGAATCGATACCGAGCTTCTCGGTCGTCTCGACCGGGCGACCACACATCTCGAGACTGCGGTCCAGATCGCACCCGATCGCGCCGACGCCCATGCCCTGCTCGGGCTGTGCCGGATGTTCCGCTCCTTCGTCGACTCCTCCCAGCACCAATCGCTCCTCGCCCGGGCTGACGCGGATCTCGAGCGCGCGCTCGAGCTATCGCCCGACGATCCCCGGGTGCTGCTCCTCGAGGCCTTTCGGAGAGCGGCGAATCGACAGCCCTCGGAAGAAGACGTCGCGCGCTTCGAGAAGGCCCTTCGCCGATTCGGAGAGACTCGCGGCGATGCGCCCGCCGATTGGTGGCACCTCTCCGCCTTTGTATTGACGATTCGCATCCAGACTCTCAAGCCCGAGCCGGATCACCAGCGCGCGGAAGTCCTCGTCGGTGAAGTGCTCACCCTTTGCCCTGAGCTCCGAACGGCCAAGGAGCTGCTCGCCCCGATGGTCGAAGGACGCAAGCAGATCGCAGGCGCCCCTTCGAACCTCGCCTGGCAGACGGCCGCGATCGATCCGGAAGGGGACGCGACGAGCGGCGTCGACGGCAAGGAATTCTCTTGGGCCTACCAAGCCGAAGGCGACTGGCTGTGGCTGCGCTTCACGTGTCACGAGGCTTTCGACGCGAAGAGCCTCGGCGTGAACCTCATCGTGGACGGCGACCTCGACGCGGAGACGGGCGAGCCTTGGTGGGGCGGCAACGAGGTGTCCTTCGATCGGCTCGTGTCGGTCTGGATCACGCTCGGGAAGGACCAGCTCTACCGCGGCTTCGTCGGCATCGGCTCGGCGAGCTCCGCGGTGAGCGGAGACCCGACCGACCTCCTCCGCGGGGGCTTGGGCTTCTGCCTGGCCGACGACGGGAAGAGCATCCTGGTGCGCGTGCCGCGTGCGACGCTCGACGACGATGGTCGCCTGCGAGTGCTCGCCGCCGTCGGGACCCACACCGGCTGGAGCGACGACATTCCCTCGCGCGGCATGGTCGACATCGACCTGGAGCTGCCTCAGGGAGATGGCCGATGATCGCGGCCCAATTGATCCTGACGCTCTTGGAGGTGATGTCCCCGGCGGCGCCCCCGGGCCTGGACGCTTGGTCCGAGCTGCTGGCGCTGCACACCGAAGCCATCGAGCTGAAGGATGGGGAGCTGAAGGGACCGGGCGCGGACTCGTTGCTGCGCTCGGCTCGCTCGGCTCGAATGGTCGCCATCGGTGAGGAGCACTTGATCGCCGAGGTGCCATCGATCGTCGCGGCGTTCTTCGACGACTTGCATGCAACGGCCGGCTTCCGTCACCTCGCGACCGAGAACGGGCCCGCGGCGATGCGGGCTCTCGGCGTGGAAGGTCGCCGTGCGGATCGCCACGCGACCGAGCTGTGGATCCGCGCGCACCCCATGAGCCTCGCTTTCTGCTCGCCCGAAGAGGTCGACCTCTTGCTCACCGTCGGCGACCGCTGCGCTGGCGATCCCGAGCCGCTTTGGGGATTCGACGTGCCGACGGGCGCCTGGCATGTGTTGGAGGAAGTTCGATCCGCCGTGCCCTCGGAGATCGAAGCCGAGGCGAAGGCCCTACTCGAGAGCTGCCGGGAACGAGAGCGGCTTCGGTTCGCTCCCGGCGATCCGCGCCAGGCGATGATGAAGGCGTCGTGGCTCGCGCGACCCGAAGCGACGGCCGAGCTCGAGAAGCTCCATCGACTTCTGCCCCCGACCGAAGGCAAAGCGCTGAAGCCGCTGCTCTTGTCGGCCGAGCTCTACGCCTGCTTCGCGCGAGCCCGGAGCGGTGAGCCCTGGGCACTACACGAGAACGGAGCGCGGCGAGAGGAGTGGATGAAGGTCTGCTTCCTTCGCGCTTACCGGCGATCCGAGGCCAAGACGGGGCAGCCTCCGCGGGTCGTCCTCAAGGGCGGCGCTTGGCACCTCGGCCGCGGGCTGAATGCGGTGCGCGTGTCGTCCCTCGGCAGCTTCGCTTCCGCTCTGGCCCTTCGAGAGGGCGGCCGATCCTTTCACATCGGCATGATCTCCCCGCGCGCACCAGGCGCCGGACCGTTCACCGCGGCTCTCGAATCCGGAGAGTGGGTCTACATCGACCTGGTCCCGCTGCGAGGTCGCCCGGCGGCGGCCGAGCTCGATCCGATGGCCGCCCGCTGGATCGACGAGTATGATGCGCTGATCTTGATCGGCAATGCCCAGCGGGGTCAGGCCGTGCTTCGGTGACTCGACGGCATTCGATGTGATGACGAGACGAGACCCGCCCGATCCGAGGGCCGTGTCAGACGAGCGGCTACCCTTCTTCGCTCCGAGATTCTGGCTCGGAGCGACAGCCGCGAGCCTCGGCGCTTGGATCGGGTTCGGTCTGCTCTTCACCGGCTTCCAGTACTTCGACCTGAAGCGAACAGGGAATCCTCAAAGCTTCATGACCGTCGTAGCCAGCGCCGCGCCGTTCTGGATCGCCTGGGCCGTCCTCTCCCCGTTCGCACTCCGCTGGGCTCAACGTTGGCCCTTCGCGAGGCGCTGCTTCTGGCGATCTGCCGCGATGCAGATCCTCGGCGGCACGCTGACGGTCATGATGGCCTTGGCGATCATGGCGCTCGTGACCGGAATGCTGCAGCCGAATCGCTGGGAAGACCCGCGGGCGCTCCTCTCTCAGCTCGTCTTCTTCGGGATCGCGCCGGGCATCTTGATCTACGCGGCGACGGCCGGCGTAGGCAGCAGCCTGGAGTACGCGCGCCGGCTGCGGTGCCAGACGCTGCGGGCCGTTCGCATCGATGCGGAGCTCCACCGTGCTCGCCTCGAAGCGCTCCTCCATCAGCTTCAACCCCACTTCGTCTTCAACACGCTGCACGCCATCGCATCGCTGGTGCGAAAGGAGGAGACTCGCTCGGCGATCGAAATGATATCCCGATTGGGCGAGCTCCTGCGGCGCACGCTCCGCTGCGGTCCGGGCGATGAGGTGGCGCTGTCCGAAGAGCTGGATCTGGTCGAGCAATACCTCGACATCGAGCGCGTGCGGCTGGGCGATCGCCTCGGCATTCGGTTCGACATCGATCCTGCGGCGGCTTGCGCCCATGTGCCGGTGCTCTTGCTCTTGCCGATCGTCGAGAACGCGGTGCGCCACGGCATCGCGCCGGTCACGCGTGCTTGCCAGCTCTCGATCTCGGCCCGGATTCACAGCGGCCGGCTGAGCCTGTGCGTCGAGAACGATGGCGCCCCACTCGAGCCGAGCAAGGGGCCTGGAGAAGGTGTCGGATTGGACAACTCCCGGCGCCGACTCGAGACGCTCTTTGGAAGTGGTTTCTCGATCGACCTCGAGAGCGCGGAGCCGGGCGCACGCACTCGGATCGAGATACCGCTTCGAGAAGGAGAGGCAACTGAATGAGCCGGCGCCCGATCCGCGTCGTCTTGGTCGACGACGAGCCTCTCGCCCGGGACGCACTGCGGCTGCTCGCGAGCCGTCACGACGACATCGAAATCGTCGGCGAGTGCGGGGACTGCGACACGGCGGTGGCGGTGCTGCTCGCCAAGCGCCCGGACCTGGTGTTCCTCGACATCCGATTGCCGGGTGGCACGGGGTTCGACGTCTTGGAGCGGCTCGATCGTGAGGCCTGGCCCCTCGTGATCTTCGCCACCGCTTTCGACGAGCACGCCATCCGCGCCTTCGAAGCCAGGGCGCTGGATTACCTGGTCAAGCCGTTCAACGATGACCGATTCGAAGAGGCAGTGCGCCGTGCCAAGGCGCAGATTCGGCAGCGAGACGACGCCGAGGTGGCGCGCCGCATGGCCGGCCTCCTCGCCGATCGCGGCGCCCTGTTCGAGAGCGGTGACGGAGGCGCGAATCGCCTCGAGCTCCGCGCCGAGGGCAAGAGGGTGCTGCTCGAGCCGCGCGAGATCGATTGGGTCGAGGCGTCGGGATACACCGCTTGCTTCCATGTGAATGGGACGATCTACCGCGTGCGCCGCTCGCTGGATGCGATTGAGACAGACCTCGAGCGGCACCGGTTCCTGCGCGTGCATCGCTCCGCCATCGTGAACCTCGATCGAGCGCGCGTACTCCATCCCGGCAAGTCCGGCGACGCCACCCTCGAGCTCCAAGACGGAACCAGGATCCCCGTCAGCCGCGCTCGCCGCGCCGCCCTCGAAGCCGTCCTGTAAGTGAGCAATCCGTTCCCGGCACAGATGGCCCACTTTTTCAGTGCAATCCGTTCCCGGCACAGATGGCTCACTTTTTCAGTGCACCCTGGCTCGGTACTTTGGCGGTCGGAAGGTGAAGCGGACGAGCACGGGCGCCAAGCGGCACGGAGAATCGGATGTGGGATCCGGGTCTCCTCCAAGGCGTTCGGCTCGAGAACACGGAGACCGGCTGAAGCCGGCGCTCCGAATGCAGCGCCCGGAGCATGCAGTGATGAAACCAGGCCCGAGGGCGAGGGAGTGCCCAAGCCGAGCGAGCTGGTGACCGGGTCTGTCGGTGAGGGCTCTGCCAAGCGAGCTTGGGCCGGGGTCACCGTTGCAACGACAGCGCACTCCGTGCGGCCCCTTGCTCGGCACCTCCCAATTCGATCGGTAGCACCGTCGAGGAAGCGGCTCCCCGCTCAGCAGCCGCTTCCCTTTTCGGTCGCGCGGGCTCTGTTTTCGGTCGCGCGGGCTTTGATTCCAGATCAGCCGCCCTGGGCGAGGCGGCAGTTCGCGGGCTGGACGAAGTCTTGGTAGCGGCGATGGAGCTCGGTGGCGTCGAGGCTCTCGTGCTGAGATCGAACGAAGAGGATCAACCGGTAGCGCATGACGAGCGGCTGGCCTGGCTCGAGGGTGGCTTCGGCGAAGGAGCCGGTGCGGCCGTATGGGCGAGTGGAGTAGACCATCGGTCTGGGATTCGAGGGATGGTCGATGTGCAGCAAGGTGTAGCGATGCCCGCGAACGGTGAAGTCCATCGCGATCCAGGGGCAGTCTTGCCAGATGTCGTTGCCTCCTCCGCTGGCCGACTCCGGACGCACGAACTTCGCCGAGCCGCCATCGGCCGCGACGTCCTGAGAGGCTCGCACTTGGAACCCGCCGTGATGGGGATCGCCGGTGAGCGTGACGGGCTGGTCACTGCCGGCCTCGAGCGTGAGCCACACGTCGAGCGTCAGCAGGCCGCTGGTCGGCTGCCAGGTCTCGTAACGGCGAGTCTCTCGCACCATCGTCGTGCCGTCGGCGTGGATCCAGTCCGAGCGGCTGGTGTCCCGCGCGAGCACCTCGCCGGCCACCTGGAAGTCCATCAGGAACTCGCGGTGGCGAATCGTCGCGCCGTTGTTGCAGACCCAGAAGTTGGCCGTCTGGTCACCGATCTTGGCCGTCCAGCCAGCGAAGACACCGCGGTGATGCGGATGAAGACCTCCAGCACCTTTGGTGATGAAACCTTCATCGTGCCAACCGAAGAGCTGCGTGTAGACCTTCTTCGTGGTCTCCAGATCATCCTCGTCGAAGCGGATCTCGTGGCGGTAGATCGGCTGCTCGCCGTACATCAGCGCACGGAAGCCGTCACCGTCCTGAATCTCGAAGGTCGGCTGATGCGACTCGATGCCGCGGAGCCGGTACTGCCGAGTCGATTCCGCCGGAAGTGCGTCCTCGATCCAGACGATCTCGAGCTCGTCCTTCGACGTCGGGACGGCAACGACCTGCGCCGTCCGCTCGATGTCGCCGGCGACGAGGAGGAGCTGCCCCGGCCCCGGCTTCCAGCTCTGGCGAGGAATCCTGGCACGCGTCGGGGAGGCTTCCCTCGCGACCGAGCCCGCCGACACCTCGAGCACCGGCGCGACCGGATCCTGAGTGAGGAAACAGCTCACGAGCAGAGCAGCAGAGATCATCATGGCGCACATCCCGTCGATCGAAAGAGGACTGGGGGTCCAGCCGCCGCAGCGTAAGGCAACCGGTGCCTCGAGACCAGCCTCCACGAGCGGCGCCGCCGCCCCAAAGTGGGACATCTGTGCCGGGAACAGAATGCTCACTTCGGCAAAAGTGGGACATCTGTGCCGGGAACGGATTGCTCACTTCCTGAGCGGGAGCGTCCTCGACGGCTGGCTTCCGAAGCCCTTCAGCTCGAGACGATCGGCATGGACTTCGACGATGCCCCACGCATTCTTCTCGGGTGCTTCCACCATGCCGTTCACGGTGACGTGATGGATGCCGTCTCTCTCGGCGTAGCCGCCGGCGTGATCGTGTCCGCAGAACACGGCCGCGACGACTCCCGAGCTCTCGAGACGGCGCACGACTTCGGCGTGATTCCAGAGCAGGTGCCACTCGCTGCTCGCCGCTTCCAGCAGCGGCAGGTGGCTGAACACCACGACCCGCTCGTCGCGCTCTCGCGCGCTGCTCAACACGCCCTCCAACCACAGCGTCTGCCGCTCGGAGAGCCCACCGTTCCAGCTCTGCGCATTCTTGTTCCCGGACTCTTTCAACGTCGCCAGCCAGTCGCTCGCCTGCTGGCGATTGGGATGACCTTCGGGCCAGCCCCCACTGAGGCTGACATCGACCGAGTCCAGCACCACGAAGCGCCAGCTCCCGACCCGAAAGTCGTAGTCGCCGCTCGTCAGGCCGAGTCGTCGCAGGACATCGCCCCGCTCCCCTGGTGCTGCGAACTCGTGGTTCCCGAGCACATGGCGCAGCGGCGACTTCAGGGGCTCCCAAGCGGCGAGGACCCGGGCGAGGTTCTCTTCTCCGGGCTCGTCGATAAGGTCACCGAGCTGCACGACAAAGGCGAGGTCGTGTCGATTCAGCTCGCCCACGCACCGCTTCAAGCGCTCGAGGGAGGTCCGATAGTGGCGCTTCCCGGCGGTGTCCTTGTCGGCGTACTGCACGTCCGCGACGATACCGAAGCGGAAGGCAGGCTCGGGAGTGCCTTGCAATGAGAGCAGCGCGAGGAGCGTCGTGAAGATCCACATGGGACAGGCCTCATCAGCAGTGGAAGAGTGCTTGGGTCTCGAGGCGATGATCCCGGCAGCCACGCCCGCGGTCAACGGCGCCGCGAACTTCTGGGGATCGAGTGCAACGAACGAGCGCGCTTGACGCTGGGAAGATGGAGAGCTTGGAGAGGTCTTCCGGAGTCGGGCCACAGCAGCCGGCGTCAGCCGGTTTTCATTCGAAGGAAGTCCTTTTCAGCCATGGGGTTGGCTCTCTCTCAGCAATCGAGTAAGGTGAGGGGTCCTCGCCCTTGTGCGCCTCGGCGCACCTCCCTGATCCCCGGAGTCGAGACGGGCTCGTCCCGGGTGAAATCCACGTCTTGATCCAACGAGCCTCCACGAGCCATGTGCCCTAACGACGACCGTCCCCTCGATCCCAATTCCCAGCAGCCGGACGACGACCAGCTCGATCTGACGCAGCAGCTCCCGAGCTCCGACCCGAAGCAAGCTCCGCGCGCGCCGCAGGAGCCCTCGCCTCGGTCCGAGTCAGGGCCGGATGACGACGAGCTGGACCGCACGATGGTGGAGTCCGAGCCTGTCGATGAGACGATCTCCGAGCAGGCTACCCGGCTGAACGATCGCTCCGCCGAGGCGAGCGCTCCGGCGGAGGCGGACGAGACGATCTCCGAGCAGGCCACCCGAGCGGATCGGAACGACGACGCGACGCTCGCCGATGACCCCGAGGACCGAACGCTGCTCGAGAGCGAGGTCGGGCACGACCCGGTGCTCGAGAACCAGACGAAGGCGGACACGCGCGCCCAGACGCCGGATCTCGACAAGCCGACGGCGGTGGGCGACCAGACGGCCCCGACCCATGCCGAGCCGACGGCCCGCCGCCCTCGCCGCGACGAAGACTTGGTCGGCACGACCCTCGGCGGCTGCGAGCTGACCTCCTTGCTCGGCAAAGGCGCGATGGGCGCGGTGTATCAGGCGAAGCAGCTCAGCCTGCAGCGCACGGTCGCGGTCAAGACGATTCGCCCCGAGTACTGCGAAGAGGAGAACTTCCTCAAGCGCTTCCGTCAGGAGGCTCTGGTCGTCGGCCGCTTCAACACGCCCTACGTCGTCCAGATCTACGACGTCGGCCTCGAGGAGGGCTTCCACTACATCCTGATGGAGTACGTGGCGAGCGGCAGCTTGCTCGACCGCCTCAAGCGCTTGCCCGATCGGCGCCTCGAGGTGCCGATGGCGATCAAGTGGCTGAAGCAATCGGCGGAAGGGCTGCTCGAAGCCGAGCGACTCGGCGTCGTGCATCGCGACATCAAGCCTGCGAACCTCCTGATCGACGACAACGATCGCGTCAAGATCGCCGACTTCGGTATCGCCAAGAGCCTCGAGTCGAGCATCGAGCTGACGCAGAGTGAGGGCATCCTCGGCACGCCTTTGTACATGAGCCCCGAGCAGTGCGAGGGCCGTCGCCAGCTCGACGCGCGCAGCGACATGTACTCGCTCGGCGCGACGTTCTACCAGGCCCTGACGGGCAAGCCGCCGTTCCAGGCGGACTCGGTGTTCGCGATCTTGCAGCAGAAGACGACCGTCGACTTCCTCAGCCCACGCCAGGCGCTCGACCTCAACGTCGAAGACGTCCCCGAGCCCTTGAATGCGGTCATCGAGCGGATGACGCAGAAGGACCCCGAGCTGCGCTACGCGTCCTTCAACGACCTGATCGACGATCTCGAGGCGATCGAGCGCGGGCTGGCGCCGAAGCCCATGCCCAAGCCGAAGCCCGACAAGAAGAGCCCCTTGGGTGCCATCGTCGCTGTCATCGCCCTGCTCGTGGTCTCGGCGGGCGGCTACTACGCCTACACTCAGATGAACCAAAGCTCGGATGATCCGGGTGACGGCAAGGTCATCGGTGAGCAGGATCCCAAGAACGGCGGCAACACCGAGATCGGCCACGCCGGTCTCACCGGTAAGATCGGCGAGACCGAAGACCGCCCCGTCGATATTGACCCGCCCAAGCAGAACGATCCGCCGGTCGTGAAGAACGATCCGCCTCGAGGCGGATCCTCCACCTTCGATTGGGCCGGCTTCCAGAGCCAGGTCGCGGGGCTCACGTCGAGCTTCGCCAGCCAAGGCCCGCGCGGAACGCTCGATCAGGACGCCAGCGCGCTGCGCTCCCGCGTCGCGAATCTGACGCCACCCGACGACTACGCCTCCGCGCAAGACGAGCTGAACATCCTGATCGATTCGATCCAGCCGGCCCGCCAGCTCGAGAGCGCCGAGATCCTCGGTGCGACCAACGTGTATCGGCGCGACGCGCTCGACTTCCCCTTCGCCACGCTCGGCGAGTACTGGGAGAAGGTTCGCCAGCCTTTCGAGAAGCTCCGCGGCGACGGCGGCGTGGCTTGGCTGAGCACATGGATCGACAAGAGCCTCCAGCAGCAGCGCTCGCAGCTCTCGGCCGATCTCATCAGCGTCCTGAACGACCGGCGAGAGAGCCTGGAGCGGATGCGCTCGGACTTCGAGAGCTGGAAGCTGCCGCTTGCCGATTGGAAGGCGGAGCTCGCTCAGTGGGATGCGGCTCGCACCGCGATCCGTGGCTTCTTGACCGAAGAGGCCTTCGCGGCGGAGAAGCCTTCGGGTGACGATCTGACCGCATGGCGAGACCAGATTGCGTCCCGCGAGAAGATCCTGGCCGCGGTGGCTCAGTTCGAGGGCAGCCTCGAGTCGCTCCAATCCGAAGCCGAGGAGAAGCTCACTTCGGCGGACGTGCTCTGGCCCAGTCCGAGTGACATCGAGAAGCTCCAGGAGTCGGCGTTGAGTCTCCGAGGCACACTCATGGCCGCGCCCCTCGCCGATGCCCAGCTTCCGGGTGAGGTGTTCCTGCCGGAAGCCCGGCTGGATCGCCTGAAGGAGATCGAGTCGACGGCCAAGACCTGGAGCGAGCGGCGCCGCTTGGTCCAAGAGGCCCTCGAAGCGCTCGCGAAGCGTGATGCGGCGAGCGCCCGGGAGCGGTTGTCGGATCGATCGCTGAATACCGTGCGCGACAAGAGCCCGATCGCCGGGTTGATCACCTCACAACAAGCCGTCGCCGAAGGCTTCGAGCTGCTGCTCACCAAGCTGGACATCGAGGCGGCCAAGAAGCAGCTCGAGCAGGCCCGCCGCGAGCTGGACGCCAGCGCCGACGTCCTGATGAGCGCGGGTGACGAGCCTTTTGCCGAGCTCGCCCGGCAAGCGGCGAGCTACCCCGAGCGCTGCCTCGAGCGTTTGACCGAGCTCGAGAGCCGAACGAAGAGCGCCATGGCGCCTTGCCTCGGCGGACAGGCCGAGCCCAAGGGGGAGTCGGCCAGCGTCGAGCCGTTCTTCCTCGACCGTTACGAGGTCTCCGTCGAGCGGTACGAGGCCTTCTTGAAGTGGATGAAGGAACATCCAGAAGAAGCTTTGAAGCTCTTTGACGGCAACCAGGAGAACTTCCGCGACGCGAGCCGTGGACCGGATTACCTCCGCAGCAGCCCGCGCCCCTACCCGACCGGTCCGATGCAGTCGGTCAATTACTTCGAGGCCCTCGCCTTCGTTCGTCACGAACAAAAGAGCCTGCCGACCGCCGCCGAGTGGTGGGTCGCCGCCAAGGGCGACGCGTCACAGGGCCGGGTCCGGCGCTATGCCTTCGACCCCGATCCGAACGCCCGCGACATCGGCCGCAGCTTCGACGTCTCCTTCGGCAACAACAAGAAGCCGATGGCCGTCGACTCCGGCGAAGAGGCTGCCGGCTTCACCGGCCGCAACCGCGTCCATCACCTCGCCGGCAACGTCGCCGAGTGGCTGCATGCCGATCCGAGCTCGAACGAAGCCCGCCTCGCCGGCGCCGCCTACAGCGACTCCGAAGCCCGCGAGGAGCGCCTCACCGGCGAGGACTTCTACATCGACCGCAAGCGCACGGGCAACGCGAAGTACGGCTTCCGGGGCATCCTCCGGCCGAAGGACTTCTTCGGAGAATTGGTGCCGAAGAAGTAAGGGACGGCCGCGCCGCGGCGCGCAAGACGTCATGGGGGCGATGTACCACGGGCCGATCAGAGTCGAAGGTTGGACGTTGAGCCGTTGGACGTTCCAACAAGAGGTCCAAGCTCGCTCGTGGATGCCCCTCACCAAGAGACTTGGTCTTTGGCTCGCTCGGCTTGGGCACTCCATCGCCCTCGGGCCCGGTTTCACCACCGTATGCTCCGCCGGTCCGCCGGCAGGGGCGCGCCGGATTGCCAAGGGACCCGATCGGGCTCTGATCAGGTCGGTCGTCTTCACATCCCCTCGAAGTCGTCCAGGATGGCCTTGGCGACGTCGGAGAGGAGGATGGTGCTGACGTCGGAGTTGGCGAGGATCGACACCGCCAAGTTGGCCTCGGGGCGGAGCACGAAGGCGCTGGCGTAGCCGGCGCGGCTTCCGCCGTGACCGACTTGGTGCACGGGCTGACCCGGCAAGGTATCGGTGAAGAAGCCCAAACCGTAGTACCGTTCGTAAGCGCAGCCCGAGCCGCAGCCGAGGTCGACGATCCCGCCCCAGAGCTCGCGGACTCCTGCTGGCGAGAGCAGACCGCCGGTGCCGTGGTAGCTGGCGAGCAGGGATTCTGCGAAGTGCGCGATGTCGAGCACCGAAGCGATCACACCACCCGCTGGATGGCGAGCGATGCCATCGGTCTCGTCTAGCCGGTAGATCTGCGAGCTGTAGGGGTCGCCATACAGGTCGTCGCTGCTGTAGTAGTCGTCCGCGCAAAGCGGGTCGGTCGGGCTGACCAGATTCATGAAGGGTCCGACATGCATCGCGCCGGACTCCGAGACGCCCTGCCCGTTCCCGATGCTCGTTCGTACGGCCCGGTCGGCATCGAAGGTCGCGGTGCACATACCCAGCGAGTCGAAGACGATCGACTGGATCACCTTGCTGTAGGGTGCACCAGTCTTGTGGGAGACGTAGGCCCCGGCCAGTGAGTAATTGAAGGCCGAGTACTCGTAGCCGCCGCCGAGATTGCCGTACGGGGCGGAATCGTAGTGCGGAGAGATCAGATCGTTCGGCTCGGCCCAGAACGACAGCAAGCTGCCCGGGTAGCCGAACAGGTGAATCGCGCCGTTGTCCACCTTGAAGGCCCCTTGATGGCTCAAGAGGTGCCGGAGCTGCCGCTTGCCGCCCGTCTCGACCTGCGAGCCGTCCTCGTCGCTCACCCAGTCTGAGAGGGAAAGCGTCCCGAACTCCTCGAGGAACTTCGCAGCGAACGCCAGGATCGGCTTGCTCGTCGAGCCGACGCGACACAAGCGCCGAATGCCGTCCGGATCGTGGTGAAACTGCCCTGGGCCCGTCTTGACGAAGGCATCGGCGAAGTGGAGCTGTCCGTTCTTCACCACCGCGAAGGCGATGTGGGTCGTCTGCGTTCCATTGGTCAAGAGCGTATTGAGCACTCGCTCACGCGCTTTGCACTCCGGCTGTGGATCGTTGCCGGGATTCGCATCGCTGGGCGCACATACGCTCCAATCGAAGCCGGGCTCGTACTCGAGCGAAGGGCAACGATCGACAGGATCGGGAAGGCCGTCCCGATCTTGATCGATGTCGATTCGAGGCACCTGTTGCCGCGTCGGCTGGCAGAATGCACCGCTGGCGCAAGACACGCTCACGAGCAGCAAAGAAAGAAGCGTCGTTCGCCGCGACATCGAAGTCCTCCGAGAGAGAGAGAAGTTCAGCTCTCGAAGCTACCACATCGGAGGATCGGCTTCATCGGAGCCCGAACAGCTCCCTGGCACTGGGTTGGGAACACGCAGACGCGCACAGAGCTCGCCACCGCGATGGAGTGCCCAAGTCGAGCGAACCAAAGACCGGGTCTCTCGATGACAGCTCTGCTCGAGCGAGCTTGGGCCGGGGCGCACCGCTGCAACGAGACAGCGCACTCCGAATGGCCCCTTGCTCGGCCCCTGTCAGCTCGATCGTCAGCAGCGACGAGGAAGCGGCTTCCAGCTCGAGGGCACCTTCCCGTTTCGGTCGCGCGGGCTTTGGTTTGAAGTCCGTTTGTGGCTCGCCGAGCGAGCCGGAAGAAGAACAGGCTTGCTCGCGGCTCGCGCGTCGATATAATCCCTGGTTTGCCGTGCCCGGACAAGGTCGGGCCACACGACCGGAACTGTTGGGAACTCGAATCTTATGTACGCTGTCTTCATGGATCGCGGACGCCAATACCGCGTCGAGGTCGGCGACGAGATCCTCGTCGACTCGATGGACAAGGACGCCGGAGACACGCTGTCTTTCGACGAGGTCGCCATGGTCGGCGATGGGGACAACGTGCGGATCGGGACTCCGATGATCTCGGGCGTGTCGGTCAATGCCGAAGTGCTGGGCCAGGCGAAGGGCAAGAAGCTCGTCGTATTCAAGATGCGCCGGAGGAAGAACTCCCGCGTCAAGAACGGGCATCGCCAAAAGTACACGCGCCTGAAGATCCAAGGTATCCAGGGCTGAGGAACCGCGCCTCCCGGCGCCTGTCAGGAGAGCAGACATGGCACACAAAAAGGGACAGGGTTCCTCGCGAAACAGCCGCGACTCGAACCCGCAACACCGGGGCGTCAAGCGCTTCGGTGGCCAAAAGGTGACCGCCGGCACGATCATCGTTCGCCAATGCGGCACTCGCTTCAAGCCCGGCTACAATGTCGGCTGTGGTAACGACTACACCCTCTTCGCGCTGATCGACGGCGTGGTCCGCTTCCAGAAGGGGCGCCGCGTCCACATCGATCCAATGACCGCCTGAGTTCACGGTGATGGGTCCCCTGCCCGGCAGGGGACCTGAGCCAGACCCGCCCGCTCTCTCCCTCCTTCGAGATCCTCTTCCCATGCTGTTCCGCGACGAAGCCGAGATCGTGGTCGTCAGCGGACGAGGCGGCGATGGTTGCCTGAGCTTCCGGCGGGAGAAGTTCGTGCCGAAGGGCGGGCCCGATGGCGGTGATGGCGGCCGCGGAGGCGATGTCATCTTGAGGGCCGACCGATCCGTCACCACGCTGATGGATCACTACCGGAAGCGGCGGTACGTCGGTGAGAACGGTCATCCCGGTGGGCCCAAGTGCATGACCGGACGCAATGGCGCCGACCGCGTCGTGCGCGTTCCCGTCGGCACCGTCGTCCGCGACGCGGTTCGCGAGAACGTGCTTCGCGACCTCGCCCGTGAAGGTGACGAGGTTCGCATCGTGGAAGGCGGCCGAGGCGGAAGAGGCAACAAGGCCTTCGCGACCGCAACGCGCCAGACGCCCCGCTTTGCCGAAGCGGGTAAGGAAGGCGAAGTACGAAAGCTTCTTCTCGAGCTGAAGATGATCGCCGATGTCGGCATCATCGGGCTGCCCAACGCCGGCAAGTCCACTCTGCTCTCGCGTATCAGCTCGGCCCGCCCCAAGATCGCTGCTTACCCCTTCACGACGCTGACGCCTCAGCCCGGCATCGTCGAGATCGACGACTCCACCCAGCTCGTGTTCGCCGACATCCCAGGGCTGGTGGAAGGGGCGCACGACGGCATCGGCCTCGGGCACCAGTTCCTGCGCCACATCGAGAGAACCCGCGTCTTGCTGCACCTCGTCGATGTCTCCGAGCTCGCGTCGCAAGCTCCCGACGAAGCCTACCGCGTCATCCGGAACGAGCTTCAGAGCTACAGCACCGAGCTGGCCCGCAAGCTCGAGGTCGTCGTCGCGACCAAGCTCGACGCCGCCCAGGACGCCACCGATCGAATCGCCGCCCTGGCGAGGACGGCAGGTCAGGAGGTGCTGACGATCTCCGCAGTCACGGGACAAGGCCTCGATCAGCTCCTGGCCCGCTTCGCGCGGTGGCACGAAGCCTCGGCGTGATCGTGTGTTCGTGTGATCAGGTGACTTGAACACGTGTACACGTGAACCCAGTCACCCTGGAAGAGGTGCTTGGGTTCCTTGGTGCTGTGGTGCCTTGGTTGGCGGGACGGCAGTGTTTGGTGTTCGTACCGCGGCCTTGTGATCGTGTGATCGTGTGATCGTGTGATCGTGTGATCAGGTGACTCGAACACGTGAACAC
The DNA here is from genome assembly GCA_040219065.1 of Planctomycetota bacterium. Taxonomy (GTDB): domain Bacteria; phylum Planctomycetota; class OFTM77; order OFTM77; family OFTM77; genus OFTM77. The sequence goes on along the minus strand of JAVJTD010000362.1, from coordinate 97 downwards.
GTGCACCCAGTCACCCTGGAAGAGGTGCTTGGGTTCCTTGGTGCTGTGGTGCCTTGGTTGGCGGGACGGCAGTGTTTGGTGTTCGTACCGCGGCCTT
>JAVJTD010000360.1:0-2923 GCA_040219065.1 Planctomycetota bacterium | reverse complement strand
CCGAAGGCCTTGAGCGCGGCGATCTGCTCGCGCTGCGTCGCGACGAGGCGCGTCACGACGACGTTGAGCAAGAAGGCCGCGACCGACAGGAAGATCGCCGGGAACAGCGTCGCCATCTGCTCGAGCTGACGGAACTCTTCGGAGAGGAACCGGTGGGACACCTGGTCCTCGCGGGCGTAGGCGCCGAGCCCGCCGTAGGGCTCGAGCACCGCGTCGATCGATTCGAGTGCCCGACCTTCCGAGCCGCCGCGAGCCAGAGTGGCGGTGACGTCGTTGAACGCGCCCTCGAGATCGTATGCGTTCTGCAGGGCGCGCCGCCGCATCCAGACGATGCCGAAGGCCTTGTCGTCGGGAATCGTGGCGCCCGGTGGGATCTGGTAGATGTATTCGGGTGAGAGGGCGATGCCGGTGACCTCGAGCTGCTGCCGGCGTCCGTGAAGGACAGCCGTGAGCCGGTCCCCTGGCTGGAGCCCGTGGGCGTTGGCGAAGGACTCGCTCAGTCCGACCTCGTCGTCTTCGAGGGGATCGGGTGGGCCGCCGCGGACCCAGTGCACGCCGTTGAGGAGCGGGGGGCCTTCGTCGGGCAAGCTGAGGATGCGGCCCGAGATCGGCTCGTCGTAGCCGTCGATCTCGATGTGCAGCGAGACGACGATGCGCGTCTCGACGGTCTGGAGGTCCTCGATCGCGTCGAGTCGCTCCTTCACACTCTCGGGAGCGCGGACGAGCGAGGCGAACACGTCGGCGAAGCGCTGCTCGGCGTAGTAGCGCGACCGGGTCTGCTGCAACGACTCGAGCGTGCTCACGGCCATGATCAGAGTGGCGATGCCGCTGGCGATCACGAGTGCGATGGCCAGGGACTGGCCGCGCATGTGCCAGAGATCTCGCAGGAGCTTTCGATCGAGGATGCGCAAGAGTGGGGGAGTCCTTCTGGCTACCAGTGCAGCTCGCTCGGCTTCTTCTTGTGCTCGTTGTGGACGGTTTGGGCGATGGAGCCGTCGGAGAGATGGATCACGCGGTCGGCCATGCTCGCGATGTCGGCGTTGTGGGTGATCACGGCCGTCGTGGTGCCGAGCTCACGGTTGATGCGATCGATGACCTCGAGGACGACGATGCCGGTCGACGAGTCGAGGGCGCCGGTCGGCTCATCGCAGAGCAAAACGGCCGGATTCTTGGCGATCGCGCGCGCGATCGCGACGCGCTGCTGCTGGCCGCCCGAGAGCTGAGCGGGGAAGTGGTCGAGCCGGTCGGAGAGGCCGACCAGGCCGAGGGCTTCTTCGGGCTTCATCGGATCGCGGGCGATCTCGGTCACTACCGCGACGTTCTCCCGCGCGGTCAGGCTGGGGATCAGGTTGTAGAACTGGAACACGAAGCCGACGTGGTGGCGGCGATACTCGGTCAGCTCGCGCTCGCTCGCTTGGGTGAGGACCTTGTCGCGGTAGCGCACCACACCGGCGGTGGCCGTGTCGAGACCGCCCAGGATGTTGAGCAGCGTCGACTTCCCGCTGCCAGACGGCCCCAGCATCACCGCCAGCTCACCGGGATACAACTCGAGGTCGATGCCGCGCAGCGCATGCACCTCGACTTCGCCGACGTGATAGACCTTGGTCAGGCCTTCGGCGCGGAAGACGACGGTCTCGGCTGGGGCCGAATCGACGGACATGGCACCTCATGGAAGATCGGGACGATGGGCCGCTCTGGCGCTCTTCAACGCGGCCTGGGGCCTGGTGTAACGGGGAAGCTGGGCCCGGCCGCCTCTGAATCTCACCCGCCACCAAGGTACATGCAAGCGACAGGACGCTCCCTCTGGTCGTGACGTTCAACAGGAATCGGCTCCGATTCTCGCGGAGCCTCCGGCGAATCCGTGTTTCGCCTCCCAGGGATTCTTCGGTTCGGATTCTCCGTTGAATGTCCTCCAACGAGTGACGTCGGTGTTTTCGAGATTCCTTGCCACGAATCGAGACCGGATGTCGCTTGCAGAGTCGGATGAGCACCGAGAGCTTTTTCGAGAGGGTCGAGAGATGACGATGAAGTGGTGGGCCGGGTTCTGCATCGCGCTCTTCTGTTGGACGGGAGTGGCCACGGCGGGCGTCGAGATCGTCGACGCGAAGAAGATCTACATCGGCGACGCGAACGCCTTCTCCAACGCGGCCGTCGTGTCGAGCAAGAAGGTCTTCGCCGAGATCCCCGAGTACCAGACGATCCTGGCCGAGGGGCTCGACAAGAACGACGCTCGCTACTGGGTGCTGCTCAAGAGAGCGAACGAGACGTTCCGCCGCGCGCTCAAGAAAGTCGCCGACGAGCAGGGCTACGACCTGGTCGGTGAGAAGGGCGCCATCGTCGGAGGTGACGACGAGGTCGGGACGATCACCCGGCTCGTGATCGAAGCCCTGGAGAGCTGACGCTCAGTCCCCCAGCTCGCGGCTGCTCTCGACCCGAACCACCGTCAGCCGCCAGCTCGCGTACCACTCCGCGTTGCCGCGCCGTTGAGCCTCGAGGTGCTCCGGATCAGCCTTCCAACGCGCGATCGCTTCCCGGCTCGCCCAATACGAGATCGTGATCCCGCTCCCCTCCGGATCCCGCACCGACTCGACGCCGAGGAAGCCCTCGACCCGGCTCGCCAGCTCGACCATTCGATCGGCTGTCTCCGCGTAGCCCTCGGTGCCTTCCCGAAGCACATTGCTGAACAGAACGGCATAGCTACCCGCCGGAATCTCCATCGATCGCTCCGTAGGACAAGGAGTGCTCGAGACGAGCGAGCCAAGGCCGAGGTATACCCAAAAGAGTCTGCCCGAGCGAGCTCGAGCCTGATCTGAAACCAACCACTGGGAACGCGGGCGTCCCGCCCGCCTGGATTGCGGAACAGGCTCGCTGCTCCAGTAGGTTCACGGCGAGCCCCCGGCCCAAGCTCGCTCGGGATAGCTCT
>JAVJTD010000359.1:0-12015 GCA_040219065.1 Planctomycetota bacterium | reverse complement strand
GCCCGGGCACTCTCGAGCCCGGATGTCTCACGAGACATCGTCGCGAGGCGTCGAACCTACCCATGCCTGCTGCGTCAAGCTCCCTGCGCCGCCTCGACGACCTGCAGTGAGGTCGACTGCGGCGTGCTCGGTCGCTTTCCTTGCATCCATGGGCATCTTCGACGCCTCGCGACGATGTCTCGTGAGACATCCGGGCTCGAGAGTGCCCGGGCTCGTGATCTCGATTCCGATGGGCCGGTCATCCTCGGAGTAATCGACCAGCAAGCCGGAGCCGACCGCTTCTGTGCGTACGCTTCGATCCTTGGAATCGCGCGGGAGGTAGTAGTAGGCCGCGAGTGCCTTGCCCTTCCGAAAGGTGACTTCGAGATACGTGTGCTTCATGTGGGTTGGAGTCTTGCGCTCTCGCCAGAGATAGGCGGAGTCTGCTTGCAGTCATTCTCGAAGCCGTCTGAGCAGCGATTCGGCTGCTTCGAGGCGGCCACGCTCAACGTCCTGCTCGGACCGGGAGAGAGCTGCTTCGAGAAGTCGCCGGTCCTCGTCAGGAATCAGGTCCCACTCGTCGACCCTGACCAGAACGACCTCGGAGCCTTCCGGGAGACTCGTGGCGACGTCGAGAAGGAGGCGGCCGTCTCGAACATGAGCTCTGAGCGCGCCTGGGAATCGAGCTTCAATGGCTTTGATTCCCTGGTCATCTGGCAAGGCTGCCTCCCTGTCTCTCAATCCCGCGTCAGCAGCTCTTCGACCTGCTTCTCGAGCCGAGGAAGATCGGACTGGATCACGTCCCATACAATGGGATCGTCCACCAGGTCGTACCCGTGGATGAGGATGTTCCTAAACGAGATGATTCGTTGAAAGTCGTCGATCAGATCAAGGACAGCTGACTCGGTCTTCTTGAGACGATTCAGCGCCTCGCCGATGATCTCGAACTGGCGCTCGACGGCTGAGCGGAGCAGATCGCTCTCGCAGTAGGCGTCGAAGTCGTGCTGACCGACGAAGGCCCGGATCTTATCGATGGCCTGGCGAACGTCCTCGAGGTGCTTCTTGCTCTCAAGCCGCATAGACGACTGTTCGGCTGTGATCGACGGCTTGGCGGAAGTAGCGGTTCCGGATGGCCCTATCCACGACGAGGTCGACCGGTCGACCGAGCAGTTCCCGTAGACCCTCGAGGAGACCGAAGTAGGCGTCGGCGTGCTGGCCCGGTTCGAGTGGCAGGAACGCGACGAGGAAGTCGACATCGCTCTTCGCGGCATCGAAGCGGCTCGGGTCGGTCGCCGAACCGAAGAGCTCGAGCCGCGAGACATGGTAGCGTTCGCAAAGCGTCGCCAACTCCGCGCGATTGTTCTCGATGAGCTCGATCATGTCTGCTCCATCGGCCTGCCCTCGGTTCGTTCAAGAGCGCGTCGGCGGCACTGCGCAACCGCGCTCGAGACGTATGCTCATTTTACGTTCGGCGACGGACCGGGAGAAGGCCGCGCGAGTCCCGATCTGTCCGGGATCTGCCTGGTGGCTGGTCGCGAAGTCTGCGCACGTGGCCGGGATGCGACCATCTCCGTCCGGCCTTCGACCTACCGTGTCCGGCATGCGACACTCCGATCACCTGGCGGTCGGCGGGTTCGATTCCCGCGTCCCAGATCTGGCTCTCGACGTGGCTCGTCGGCGGGCAGGGACTGCTCAGCTCTTCCCGTGCCTTTGCTCCCAGAGGATCTCGGCCTCGGACGGGCGGAGGTAGATCGGCTGGGCGTCGTGGAGGGCTGGGCGAGCGCCGTTCTCGTAAGCTGACTCTCCGAGTGCCAGCAGGACGGCGGCGTCGGGTGTCGCGGTCTCTTCGCTCTCGATCAGCTCGAAGCCTCTCTCGCGAAGTACATCGCCGTAGACCGCCAGGCCGGAGCCGATGAGGCGGCACCTTTCGGGTAGCTGCGAGACGATCTGCTCGGGTTTGGCGAGGCCGGGGCCGTGCTGGGGACTCATCGTGCCGTGCTCGTCGGGCACGAACACGTCCCAGTAGGCGTGACCGCGGCGAGCGTCGAGGACGACGCAGAGCGGACGATCGCCTCCGAGCGCTTGCGCCAGGACCGACAGCGAGTCGACGCCGATCAGCGTAGCGTTCACCGCGAAGGCGAGCGTGCGGGCGGCGGCGACGGCCACTCGGACGCCGGTGTACGAGCCGGGACCGACATCGACGATCACGGCGTCCAGCTCTTCCGGCGACCAGCCGACTTCCTTCATGAGCTCTTCGAGGGCCGGCATCAGGTCCCGGGCGTGACGCTGTCCGCGCTCGAAGACGCGCGATCGTGTCTCGACCTCACCGCCGAGTGCCACGCTCCCGACAGGGCCGCTCGTCTCCAGGGCGATGATCTTGGTCACGGCTCAACCGGCCGTCTTCCGGGCGGCGATGGCCGAGACGACCTCTTGGCCGATCTCGTCCGCCATCGCTTCGATCTGACCCTGCTCGAGACCTTCGATCATCACGCGGGCGAGGGACTCGGTGCCCGAGTAGCGCAGCACGACTCGGCCCTTGCCGCCGAGCTCTTCTTCGGCCTTCTTGACGGCCGCGACGACGCGGGGCAGCTCCTCGAGTGGCGGCTTGGCGTCGACGGGGAAGTTCTTGATCGTCTGCGGGTACAGCCGGAAGTCGCTGAGGAGCTCGCCGAGGGGCTTTTTCTTCGCCGCGAGGATCTCGAGGACGCGGAGGCCGGTGTAGAGCCCGTCGCCGTTGAAGTCGTGGTCCGAGCCGAAGATCACGTGCCCCGACTGCTCGCCGCCGATCGAGTAGCCGTGCTCGCGAAGCTCGGCCGCGACGAAGCGGTCGCCGACCGGCGTGCGGAGCATCGTCACCCCGAGGCGCTCCAGGAACAGCTCGAGGCCGATGTTGCTCATGATGGTGGCGACGACGGTGCTCTCGTGGAGCTTGCCCTTCTCGACGAGATCGCGGGCGACGATCGCCAGGATCGCATCGCCCGATCGGACCTTCCCCGTCTCGTCGACGAGGATGGCGCGGTCACCGTCGCCGTCGAGGGTCAGCCCGAGGTCGGCCTTCTCCTGGACGACTAGCCGGCCGATGCTCTCGGGATGGAGGGCGCCGCAGGCCTCGTTGATGTTCGTGCCCGACGGGCCGTCGTTGACCGAGACGACCTCGGCGCCGAAGGCCGACAGCACGCGAGGCGCGAGCAGCGACGATCCACCGTTGGCGCAGTCGACGACGATCTTGAGGCCCGAGAGATCCAGCCCTTTGAACGCCTTGTTCCGAAGGTGCTCGAGGTAGTCGAGGGTGAGCGTCGGCTGCTCGGTGAACTCGCCCAACTCGTCGCCCGTCAACCGCTCGTGGGAGAGATCACGCTCTCGGAGGCGCTTCTCGACCTCGCGCTCGAGGTCGTCGGGGAACTTGGTGCCGTCGTGGACGAAGAGCTTCACGCCGTTGTCGCGCATCGGGTTGTGCGACGCAGAGATCATGATGCCGAGATTGCAGGGCTGACGGCGGGTGAGGAAGGCCAGTACGGGTGTCGGCACGAGGCCGACGGCCTGGACGTCGACGCCTTCGGCGTTGAAGCCGGCGACGAGCGCGCCCTGGATCAGGCTCCAGGAGCGCCGCCCGTCGTGACCGACGAGGACCATCGGCCGATGGGCGGTCGTGCCTCGCTCCCTCAGCACGTCACCCAGAACGCAGGCGAGGCGAAGGAGGGACTGGGGCTCGAGAGGGCCGGTGTTGGCGACGCCACGGATGCCGTCCGTGCCGAAGATTCGGGTTTGGGCGTTGTCGGGATCAGTCATGCTCGAGTACGACCGCCGATGCCGACGATGCGGATCGGGTCTTCGAAGAACGTCTCACTGGGGGTGGGCGTCGAATTCCATTCTGGCCGCGCCCCCTCCGGCGGGGGCCTCGTGACCGACACCGCCGCTCGGCCGGCGGCCCGGAACATATCAGAATCCACCCCAGGCGTACAGGCGGGCGCCGGCGAGGCCGGGTCGATCGGAGATCGGGAGATGTGGGATCGGACCAAAGGCCCTGGTGGACTTCCCGCGTTGATTCGAACCGAGGGTGGCGATCTCCATCCAATGTGCTCTGCTTGGATCCAGCGCGAGCGGTCGTCTTCGAGACGACGGGCGACATCTCGGTGCTGCACACGAGTGACGCTGGCCGAGACGTCGATGAGGAGCTCCTCGAGGGGCTAGCATCCAAAGAGCCGCTTCAGCGCAACGAGCCATCGTCATCTCGAGCGATGCTCACTCGGAGGCCTTTCTCTCGGCGCCCCAGAGGACGGCCTGAGCCAGCCGCACTCGCCGGAACGCGGGAAGGAGCTTCTCGAGCGAATCGTCGGTCGAGATCTCGTCGTCGAGGGCTTGGATCCGCACGACCAGGCTGGTGTTCTCCACACCCTCGCTGAAGACCTTGGCGTCGACGAACAGGATGAAGTATTCGAGGAAGGGACGGAGCACGTCCACCGGTGAGTCCGCGTCGAGGTCGAAGCGCTCGGTGAGAACACGTGGGACCTGAAGGGTCACGGACTTGTTGGCCGCCTCCAGGATGATCTTCGCGTCTTGCGGCTCGTTACGAACTACCAGGTCCTTGACCGAGAGCTGGAACGAGATCGGATCCATCTCGTCTTCGATGGGCAAGGTCGCGGTGGCGCGATCGGGGTCCGTGGTAATGCCGTACTTGTCCAGCCAGTCCGCGACGGTGAGCACACGCGAGTCGGTGAAGGTCGCATCCGAGAGGGAGAAGCTCTGGAAGAAGGTGCCCTCTTCATTGATCTTCGCCTCGAGGTCCGACACGAAGACCTTGGGCCCTTTGATCGAGATCGTTCCAGGGTCGAACGTCACCTGGTCTCGGATCCAGCGATACCCTTCGGGAGGCTGGGCGGAGGGCTCCCCGAGGAATTCGGGGCGAAGCTTCAAGGATCGCTCCTCGACGCGGGCGATCCGAACGCGCATGGTCGGTGGGTCGCATTGAATCGTCAGGTCGCTGGAAGAGATCTTTCGGCTGACGATCTCGGCGAGGTCGAGGCTCTCGTAGAACTCGGGTGCAGGGTCGACGTCGGAGAGGTCGATCTGGTATGTCAAGTTCAGGTACGGAATGCCGCCGGCGCGAGGCAGGGACTTGCTGGGGCCGCTGAGGCTGACCTGGACCAGCTCGGGCTGGAGGGGCCTCGAGCGGTTGACGAACTCGACGATCATGTATTCCTTGGGCACCATGAGGCGCAGGGTGTTGAGGTTGACCTCGTCGTCGGTGATGCCGAAGAGCCCGGTCAAATGGAGCTGGATCTCCTGCTCGCCGGAGATCTCGCGGTCGATCTGGTTGTACAAGAAGATCGCCAAGAGGATGGCGACGATCTTTCGCCAGGGGTCGCCGACGAGCCAGCTCAAGAGGCGGGTCGGCCAGGCGATCGGACGTTCGGTGCGATTGCTCATTTCGACGCCGCGTCCTTCGAGACCAAGGTGTTCTGAGTGAGCATCTCGCGCAGAGCGTCCTCGCCGAGATCCTGATAGAGCTCGCCGCGCAGCCCGATCGAGATCTTGCCCGTCTCTTCACTGACGATGACCGTCAAGGCGTCACTTTCTTCGGTGAGCCCGATGGCCGCCCGGTGGCGCGTGCCCAGGCGCCGGCTGATGGAGGGATTCTCCGTCAAGGGGAACAGGCAGCTCGCCGCGGCGATGCGATCGTCGCGGATGACGACGGCCCCATCGTGCAGAGGCGAGCCCGGGTAGAAGATCGTGTCGAGGAGGTCGGCCTTCACGGCGGCATCGATCGCGACGCCCGACTCGATGTAGGCCCCGATGCTGATCTCGCGCTCGAAGGCGATCAGGGCGCCGGTCCGCGAGCGGGAGAGGCGGACGACGGCTTTGGTGACCTCGTCGATCACCGACGACTCGCCGTGGAGGAAGCGCTGGAGCAAAGGGTTCTCGCCGAGGCGATACAGGGCGCGTCGCAGCTCGGGCTGGAAGATGATGATGAGACCCGTCGCCGACAGCGTCAGGAACCCCTCGTAGACCTGGGAGAGGTGATTCAGCTCGGCGGCGGAGATGAGCTCTCGCAGCCCGAATGCGAGCACGACGAGCAGGATGACCAGTCCGCGCATGATCCCACCGCCGCGCGTGCCCCGGAGGAAGCGGAGCACGGCGTAGATGCCGATGCTGAAGATGGCGATCTGGACGATGGCCTTGATCATGTTGGCCGTGCCTTGCGGCGAAGCGGTCCTCGCGAGACGCCCGAGATCCCACAGACCCCAACTCAGACTCGACCTCGGGCGAAGGACCGTCAGTATCGTCAGGGACATCGGCAGTCGCAAGACGAACCTGAAGCTGGCGAGGATCGATCTCGGTCGTTATAGGTGCAAGCGGCTCGCGGGCGTCCGTTCATGGAGTGACGCCGCGAGGCGGATCCGGTGGCGCCGGGTCGAGTCGGACGAGCGAGGAGCATCGGATGCGGGCCTTTGGAGCGATCGTACTGCTGGCGTTGCCCGGCTGCCTCTTCGGCAGCGGCGCCGAGTCGCGGATCACCTCAGCCACCGAGGGCATCCGCCTCGCCGACTCCGCCTTCGAGGGCGACCGATACGACGAGGCCGACGAGTTGTACGAGGCGATGCAGGACCGCTACCCTGACGTCTTTCCCGAAGAGGTGCTCTTCAAGAGAGCGCGTGCCAACTTTCTGAGCGGTGACTACGGCGAAGCGTTCGCCCTCTACGACCGTCTCGCCGATGAGTTCTTCAGCAATCGCTACGCGGACCAGATGATCGCTGATGAGTTCGTGATCGGGCAAAAGTACCTCGATGGTGAGATCCGCTGGCTAGGGATCTTCCCCCGGCGCTCGCAGGGCGTGAAGGTGTTCCATCACATCATGACGCACTGGCCTCGGAGCTCTGCCGCCGAGGAGGCACGGCGGCTCCTGGCCGAGTACTACTTCGAAGACGGTGCCTACGCGGACGCGATCGCCGAGTACCTCGAGCTTCGGAAGAAGTACCCTTCGAGCCGATGGAAGCCGGTGTACGACTACCGCTACGCCGTCTCCCTGCGCATGGAGTGCAAGGGCGTCGACTACGACCGCGGACGCCTCGAAGCGGCTCGCCTCGCGTTCCTCGAGTACCTCGATGCTTGGAGGCCGACGGGGCACACCTTCGTCAAGTCGGCCGAGACCCAGCTCGCCGAGCTGGAAGAGATGCTGGGCGAGAAGGAGTACCGGATCGGCGGGTTCTATGAGTGGTTCGATGAGCCGCTCGGTGCGGCGGTCCACTACGAGAAAGCGATCCAGCGATACCCGAGAACCGAAGGGGCGAAGGCGAGCGCCGAGGCGCTCTCCGAGGTCGAGGAGGAGATGGCCGAGGAGGGTGGCGACCGATGAGACGTCTCTGGGTCGGACTTCTGTTCGGACTCTTCGGCTGCGGCTACAGCTCGGAGATGCTCGTGCCGGCGGGTCGGACGATCGCCGTACCGATCTTTCGCTTCGCGATGCCGAGGGACAACGAGCCCGACGAGATGGATTACGTGTTTCGGCATGAAGTCGTCTTCGATCTGACGCGCGTGGTGATCGACGAGATCTTGACGCGAACCGAGTACAACATCGCGCGAGAGGACGACGCCGATCTCATCTTGCGCGGGGAGGTGCTCGAGTTCGAGGAGCGCGTCATCACCAAGGACGAGCTGAACCGGACACTCGAGTCGCAAGTGCGCGTGCTGGTTCGGGTCCGCATCACCCGGCGCCGCTCGGACCGCGTGGTGAAAGAGTTCTACGTCGGCGACAACGCCGAGTTCGTCGTCGGCCGCGGCGAGACCGTCGACTCGGCGACCTCCGAGAGCCTCTCCGACCTGGCCGAGAAGCTCGTCGACCGGATGTACCGCGACTTCTGAGCCGGGCGCAACCGCGCGACCGAAACGGGAAGAGCTCGTTGAGCTGAAGGTTGCTTCTCGACGGCGCATGCGATCGAGCAAGAAGGCGCCGAGCCAGGGGCATTAAGAGCGCCGCATTCGGAGCGCCGGCTTCAGCCGGTCTCGGTGTCCCGAACGCTTCGGAGCAAACCCAGATCTCGAATCAGCCAGATGCTCGGATGTTTCTCTTCGATCTTGCGGTACAATGCCCGGCGAGCCAATTTTGCAGGACAACTCGCAGGAATCAGTGTGGTGGGTAATTGCAGCCCGAATGGGTCTCCGTGATCGCGTGACCTCTCTGGCGACGGGCGTGCAGTTAACCAATGCAGGGTGGGTACCGGTTCGTCCCGTGCCCTTGATCGAAAATCGGACCCGGAGAGTTTCACGAGGGGGGATCCATCGCTGACGACCGGAGCCGTGTTCATGGACTCCATCGGGTTGCTACGCAGCAGGCGTCTGAACGCCATCTTGGGGGAGATCGGAAACAGCGAGGTCGACACCGCCAACACCCACTGGCAGATCTGGAGCTTTCGGCCCGGGCCCGCATTTCGGCAGGTCGAGCGGCTCTTTCAGATCGAGCACTACGGCACCGTCGCCCACTGGCGCCCGGACGTGCTCCGGGCGGCTCGCCGGCAGATCGTCGGGCTCGAGCTCGAGTGGGTCGATCCCGAAGGACGCAAGGATCCTTGGGATCTCGTCTTCGTCAAGATCGCACAGGGCCGGCTCATGTCCCGCGCCGGATTCTCGGCCTACTCCAGCCTGCGAGCCGAGGACGACCCGGGTGACTCGGAGCTGCTTGCGGCGGTCGATCTCAAGGAGTTGATGGCCCAGGCGGTCTTCGAGGCCGAAGAGGCGAGCGCGGAGGCCGGCGCCGAGGGCACGCCGCAAGTGAGCAAGAGACCCTCCCGGCGGCGCTGGTGGCGATTCTGGGAGCCGCGCGGCGACGACCGCTCTCGCAAGCGGTGAGCACTACCGAGCGCCGGGCGCCGGTAAATGCTTCTGCAGCCGGAGCTGACGCTCGAGATGGAACGGCAAGAAGCGGTTCATGAAGCCGCGCAGCTCACCAATCACACGGCGCGGAACCTCGGTCTCGGTCAAGAGAGTCTTCGCCGCCGGGCTGCCGGCCGGGACGGCGAGAAGGCGCCACGTTCGGAGCGCCGCAGCGCTCAGAGGAAACGCCTGAGTCGGCTCGTGTCCCGAAGCTCGGCAGCCTCGGCAGATGACCGAGCCCGCGGACAAGGAGATCGTGGCCGATCCTCGAAAGGGGTTCTCGCGTCCGCACGCTCCGCAGCGTTCGAGTGACGGTGAAAGCCCCAAGTAGCCGAGCACCGAAGCGTCGAAGTGCAGGGCCCAAAGGGCGAGGCGGTCGACCGGGAGCTGGTCGCACTCGCGCAGTCCCAGGACCAGGCGATCGAACAGCGGTGCGTTCGGCTGCTCCTCGGGCAGACCGGTCTCCACCAGCTCGCAGGCGTAGTGCGCGGCGTAGAAGCGCGGCAGGCTCCGGCGCAGCTCGGGGAAGAACTCCTCGACCGACACATCGCTGAGCGTCTGCACCGAGCGACCCGGCTTGAAGTAGACGACCACGTCGACGACGTAGAGCCGATCGAGCTGGGTGTGCATCTTGCTCTTGGGGCGACGCGCCCCCTTGGCGATCACCGACAAGCGACCGAAGCGCCGCGTGGCGAGGTGGACGATCAGCGAGCCGTCGCTGTAGGGGTAGGTGTTGAGGACGACGGCGCGCGTCTTGTGGATGGCCATCTGGAGCTCCGAGCCGCTCGAAGGCTCCCGCTGTCGGAATGCCGGTCACTGCCCAGCGCCACCTAGACGGCGCCGGATCTGATTGGCCGGAGCACGAGCCCCGGCCCGGCAGTCACCCGCCGGAGTATACCGCCCGGATCAACCCTCGTCGGGGTGGACGATCACCTGCAGTCGGTTGATGCGCCGGGTGTCCGCGTCGAGCACTCGGAACTCGACGTTCAGGTGGCGCAGGCTCTCGCCGACTTGCGGGACCTTGCCCAGGTTCGAGAAGACGAAGCCGCCGACCGTGTCGAAGTCCTCGCTCTCGGGGATCTCGATGCCGAGCACCTCGTTGAGCTCGTCGATGTGGAGCTTGGCGTCGACGTTGGCGATCCGGTTCTCCTCGACGACGCGGAGCATCTCCTCGGCGGCGGGATCGTACTCGTCGGAGATCTCACCAACGATCTCCTCGACGATGTCCTCGATGGTGATGAGGCCCGAGGTGCCGCCGTACTCGTCCAGCACGATCGCGATGTGCACCTTGTCCCTCTGGAACTCGTGCAGCAGCTCGCCGATCGTCTTGGTCTCGGGGATGAAGTAAGGCTGGCGCAGCATCTTCGAGAGCTTGAGCTCGGAGCTGCCGTTCCTTCCCCAGTGCCTCAGGAGGTCCTTCACGTACAGGACGCCGATGATCTGATCGCGATTCTCGCGGAAGACCGGGATGCGCGAGTGCCCCTTCTGGCTCGCCTCGCGCACGGCCTGCTCGAGCGGCGTCTCGATGTCGAGGCAGAACATGTCGGTGCGCGGCGTCATCACCTCGGATACATCGAGGTCCTTGAACTCGATGATGTTCTCGATCATCTCCTTCTCGTCCTCCTCCAGCACGCCCTCTCGCTCGCCGAGCTCGACCGCCGAGCGGATGTCCTCGGTGATCTCCATCTCGTTGGAGGTCCTCTGATCGATCCCGGTCAATCGGAAGACCAGAGAGCGCATGAAGCCGTTGATCTGCCGGAACGGCAAGAGCGGGAAGCTGAGAAGGTAGCCGATCGGGAGAGCCCAACGGGCGACGCCATCGTGATACTGCAGCGTCAGGGCACGTGGGAGCGTCTCACAGAACGGCAGGAGCCAGATGGCGGCGACGAGCAAGGTCAAGGTGAGCGTGACGACCGGAGCCAGCTCGAGGCTTCGGAAGCTCTGCTCGACCGAGGCGATGAAGACGATCGTGCAAAGCATGCGGAAGAGCTCGATGGAGCTCTCGATCCGCTCGAAGTTGGGAATCAGCACCTCCTCGTAGCGGCGCCGGCGCGGAGAGTCGCGCAGGATCTGCAGCAGCTTGGATTTCGAGAAGTGCTCGAGGGCGTGTGACAAAAAGGCCAGACCCAGCACCAGCAACCCCGCGATGAGGCTGGCTATGGGGTAGGGGTCGTCCAAGAATCGGGTCTCCCGTGATCGCCGGCTTTCGTGCACCCGTCCCGTGGCCACTCGAGGCCTGAGACGCTCCCCCGGGGACAACTTTCCGAATCGCGCGGGGAAAGGTCGGGGTGTCCTTTCTCTAAGTCGAAGCCTGGCATGTGTTTTCGTTCGCGCTTGAGCGGCTGCTCACCGCGGACCCACTATAGTCATGGCCTCACGACCCGTGCAACCGCCTCCCTGGCACAATTTCGGACTCTGTTTTCATCGGCCATCGACGGTGTCGTGCTGTGGGTGTCTTGGTGTCTTGGTGTCTTGGTGACTTGGTGCATGAGGGCTGTGACGATCGGATGCGGCGCTCCGCGATCCGAGACGTTCAAGCCGTTCGTGAGAAATCACGGGCCTTCGCGATCATGGCATCGATCTGCTTGCCGATTATCTCGAGCTGTTCGCGAAAGCCCTCGCACCGGTTTGCAGGTAGGTATGAGCAGTCACGAGCGGTCTCGATCCAGTGAACTGTCTCGAGCTGCTCGGCTCGAGCGTCGACCAGCTTGGCCGTGAAGCTCCTCACGTATCTCCGCTTGCCCCATGCCTCGGCGAGCTGGGCTCCGACGGAGCGGGATGAGCGACGCACTTGGTCGACCAGGGAGTACTTCTCCTCTCTCGGCCACGACTGCGAGGCAACGAAGAGCTCGAATGCCAACTTCCGAGCTCTCGAGTACACCTCGAGATCGTCGACTCTGTGGGCCAATCGACCACGCTTCTCTCGAGAATGATCCATGTTCGCCTTCCAGGATGAAGATCAAGATTCCGGTCATGTTCATCACTAAAGACGCCACCTGCCTCAGTCGGGTATTCAAGATCGGCTAGTTTTTCTCGAGATTGTCACGTTTCCCGGGGGAGGCGCCGACGTGAGAGCGATACCACCGCCTAGTGAAAGGCCGACGTTCCTCGGCGCCCAAGACGAGCATGAGGCCGCCGGGAAGAGGTGCTCTGGTGCCTTGGTGCTCT
>JAVJTD010000325.1:0-1732 GCA_040219065.1 Planctomycetota bacterium | reverse complement strand
GGCTCGGCCTTGTGGCCGTCGGATCGGCTGGAGCGGACACGCGTCCTGCAGTGGATGTTCTTCGAGCAGAACGAGCGCCGCCTCGTACTCCTTCTCGGCGCCCAGGATGCCGCACCAGAATCGGGCGACCGCGATGTTCGGCTCGTGCTCGTTCTGCTCGAAGAACATCCACTGCAGGACGCGTGTCCGCTCCAGCCGATCCGACGGCCACAAGGCCGAGCCTTGGGCGAAGTAGTACAGCATCGCGTCCGACTCGGTCAGGCCCGTTCCGTCTTCGAGCTCGACGAAGGGGACCTTGCCGCCCGGGTTCTTGGCAAGGAAGTCTACCGGCCGCTCCTTCAAGATGTCGATCTCGACGACGCGAAACGGGATCTCGAGCTGATGCAGGAGGAGCCGCACCTTGAAGCAGTTCGCTGACGCCTGATTGCTGTAGACGGTGATCATCTCTGTCCTTTCTCGGGGAAGGATCCGTTCGGGGAGCTCACCTACTTGGTCCGGAAGGCGACCTCCATCGGGGCGAGGGGGAGGCCTTCTTCCGAGCGGAAGGAGAGATATCCCGGTCCGTTGAGACGGTAGACATACCTCGTCGCGGGCTCGAGGCGCACGGGAACCGTGAGCACCTGACGCTCAGCATCGAAGTGGATCTTCCCCACGATCTCGGGGAAGGGCTCCCCGGTCTTCAGCATCGACCAGGCACCGTCGCGCATCGGACGGTCGAAGGTGATCACGATGTTCGAGAGTTCCGGCGCGACATCTTCGGCGCCATTCTCCGGCACGAGGCTCACGACTCGAGGTGCGCGTGCCATCCGCTCGGCATAGCTCTGCGAGTACCGCTCGAAGAACTCGGCGATCTGAGGCACGAAATCCTCGAAGGTCGGATGCTCCTCACGAGACCGGGCGAAGGTGGCGTACAGATTGGCCAGATCCGCAGCCCAATCGAAGCCGAGGCCCGCTTGCTGGGCGCTCTCTCGCATCGCCGCGGGCACGCCTTCGGTGTCCGCGAGGAATCGAATCACGGCGGCGCGCACGAACGACTCGAACAGGACGGTCCGCGGGTTCTTGTACGCCTGCCGCGACATGACCTCTTGGCAGAAGGGAAACATCCGCTCGGCGGACGGCAACAGCACGTCCGCGAAGCGATCGACGATCGGATTGGTGTAGCTGTGACACAGCTCGTGCACGATCAGGTCGCGCATGCTCGCATCGAAGACGGGAACGCCGCGCTCGTCGAATCGGCTCGCACCGATCACCGGACTGATCACCTCGGGCTTCTCGCCGCCGCGCCGTGAAACGCCATAGTTCGCACCGCCGTTCAGCATCCCGACAATGACGAAGAACTCCGCGCCGTCGCGCTCACCGAAGAACCCGTTGAACCATCCGAGGAAGTCGCGCTCCTTCAGCCGCTCGGTCAACCGCGCGGCGGCCTTCTCGAAGAGCGCCTCATGAGTGGCGAGGAAGTCCCGGTAGTTCGTCTTCTCGATGAAGTCCTTGGCCAACGAGAGGAACCGCTCGATGTCGGCTGGCTGCCAGCGCTCATCGAGCCGCGGCGGCCACGGGTCGAGCGGGATCGCCAGCTCGAGGCTCTCGATGTCCTCGAGGTGCACCGCCAGGCTCATGACCGCATCGAAGCTCACGCCTCGCCGACGGCGCAGCTCCCTCGCCAGCTCGACCACCGGATGGTTCGCTTGCTCGGCGACGTGGGCCTGGCCGGTCACCCCGAGTACAACCAGCC
>JAVJTD010000312.1:0-7961 GCA_040219065.1 Planctomycetota bacterium | reverse complement strand
ATATCCGGGCTAGCGAGCCTCGAGGTCGAACTTGGTGTCCAGTGGTGGGCGAGGCGGGACTCGAACCCGCAATCCCCGTTCGGGGCAGGGGATTTTAAGTCCCCCGTGTCTGCCAATTCCACCACTCGCCCGTTAGCGGAGCCCGAGACTAACATTTTCGCTGGGCGGCCCGGAAGGTCGGCGCCAACCATCGATCTCTCCCCATTCTCCGAGCAAAGTAATGAGGAGCGGCTGTGCTCGATCGGTCCCGCGTCACAAGAAGTCGATGTCGCCCGGCGTCATGTACCAGCTCCGGCGGAGCAGGTCGATCGTGATCGTCGGGTCGTAGCACCTCGCCGAGAGGATGCGTGGGCTCGCCTCGATGAGAAAGCCGAGTGAATGGAGCCAGGCGAACTCGGGACAGCTCTCGGGGTACCAGGTCGCCAGGCGGTGAACGCCTTCGGTCCGGTCCACGAAGCGGCAGGCTTCTTCGAGCAACGCGAGGCGAGTGGCGTCGTCTCGGGGATGACTGAGCCACTCCATCAGCATGGCGGTGTCGTCGTGCAGTCCGCCGGCTCGAAGGACGATGAAGCCTCGAAGGTCTCCTCGAGCGTCGCGGGCCTCGATCAGCTCGTAGTGGGTGTCGGGGCAGTCGGCGAATCGCCAGTTCAAGTAAGCGCTCGTGCGCTCGGTGGCGACGGTGAGACGATCTCGCCAGGCCGCCCACAGGTCTTCAACCTCCTCGCCGAAACGCGTGACATTCCGCAGCTCGATGTCAGACCTCACGGCCCAGTCGCGCTTCGGGGGAACGCTCCAGATCAGGAAGTTCATCAACCGGACGAAGCGGTAGCGGAGCACGCGTTGGCCGATGCGCCAGTTGGCCGGGACGGGATATCCGAAGAAGATCGAGTCCTCATCCGGCCCCGAGCCCCCGTAGGTCTTGGCCATCTCCATGGCGGTCTTGGCGAAGATGCCCTGGCGCTTGAGACCTCGGCGATAGCGCGGGTCGACCATGTGATCGGCGAGCTGGACACAGGTCCGCCTCTCGCCACGAATGGCCGTCCGCACCGGGATGCCGCCGAATTGGGCGACCGCTTCGCCTTCGGCGTTGAAGGCCAGGGCGTAGTGGACGGCCCCCACAGGGTTGTCGAGAAAGCGCCACCGCCAGTGACCCATCGAGCGTGGCTCGCCGGTGTGTGGGTCCACGCTGAAGACCCGGTTGAAGAGATCGAGGGAGGCTTGCTCGTCCCCCGGACGGAACAAGCGAACTTCGAGATCGTCACCGGCGCGCACGGCGATCCTCATGAGAGACAGGGACGGACCTGGCTTGGACGCCGGATCGTATCACCCAGAAGTGCCCCAGGCCAGGCCCTCCGAGGGCGCCGAATCCCCCCTTTCGAGGGGAGTTTTCAGACGGGAGAGGGTATTTGCAGGTCGGAGGTGCCTTGCTAAGATTGGCGGGACTGGCGCATGTCTCGCTCCGGTTCATGAGCCGCAAATCATATCTTCACAATCACCTGCAACGATCAGCCGACTTCGCCGCGGAAGCCGTGCCGTGTTGTGGTCGCCCAGAAACGGACCCCCCAATGGTCGCTCGCCCCAAGTTCCCGTTCGAGAAGTTCTTCTCCATCTGTGAGCGTCACCGCTGGAAGATGGACACCGACGTCGACTGGGACAGCATCCAGAGAGATCTGGTCAGCCCGCTCGAGCTGGAGACGCTCCATCAGGCCGCTCTGGTCGAGGGGTTCAGCCCTACGTACGCCGCCGACCTGCTCGATCTCTATTGCGACGATCCGGAGATGGGATCGTTCCTCTCGATCCAGTTCTACGAAGAGTACAAGCACTTCCATGCGCTGCGTCGCTACCTGCGCCTCAACGGCATCGAGATCAGCGACGAGGAAGCCGTCCGCGGTCACGAGAACCGGACCAAGTACACTCAGAAGCTGATCCCGGTCATCAAGTTCGGCGTCTCCGAGATCTTCACCGCCATCTTCTACCGCAACATCTCCGCGTCGACGAACGAGCCTGTCCTCAAGCAGCTCGCCCACTTCATCTCTCAGGACGAGTACCGCCACCTCGGCTTCTACCTCAGCTATCTCGACTGGCTGGTGAAGACCGAGGGGATCACGGTCGATGAGGTCAATCACGCCCTCGCGCGTTACCAGCACCAAGGCCTCGACGCCATCGACACCTGGGTCGACTTCTGGAACAACAACGGTCGCCGTTACACCGGAGTGGAGCCCTACCTGGTGCTCCAGTCGAATCTGAATCGCATCGTCGGCAAGGGAACGCGACTGCGTCGATTGGCTCGCCAGACGTCTCGGCGAGAGATGGCCGCCAAGTTCCAGTGAGCCGAGTCGCCCGGGCGGACCATTGGGGAGTCACGCTCGAGGATCTGCCACCCTGTCACCGAGAAGGCCTCTTCGGCTCCGATGGCCTGATGACGGATGTCGAGCTCCCCTTTTGGCAGTGGCGATTCGAGGACAACCCGTTCGGCTCACAGATCGTCGTGGCCCGTGACGGGCGAGGCCGACTCGTCGCGGTCATGGCCACTCAGATCTCGCCGGTGTGGATCGGAGAGCGCTCGGCGGGCGCGGCGCTCCTCGCCATGCACCGCTTCCATGGCGACTTTCATTCGCCTCGCCGCCGCTACGAATTGTCCATCGCGCTGACCGAGCTCCTGATCGAGAGGTTGCGCGAGCGCGATGTGGCGATGCTGTATTGGTATCCCGAGCCGGCCGATGACCGCCCCGGACAGAAATTCCTCAAGCACGATGCCGTCCGGCTGGTCAATCCCATCTCGGTCGACTCCGCCGCGCTCGCCCGACTCATTCCCGGAGGCACGGCTAGAATCGTGTCCTTCGAGGAGGTCTCGAGTGGGCTCGACGCTCTGTGGCAAAGGGCTCATGCCGAGCTCGGTGTGACGATCGTCCGTTCGACCGAGTACTTCGCCTGGCGCTACGCCGCGCATCCGACTCACCAGTACCGATTCTTCGTGATCGATGGGGCGGACGGGGAGCTCGAGGCCGCTGCCGTCGTTCATCGGAAGCCGGGTCACGACCGAGCCGAGATCGTGGACTGGTTGGTCCCCGTTGAGGCGCGCGAGGTGGGCTTGCGCCTCGCCGGCGGTATCGCCGCCTGGGCAGCGGAAGCAGGTGCGTCACGCCTCGATGCGTGGTTCTGTGAGAGCAGCCCCTACTTCCAGGCGGCTCAGGAGGTCGGGTTCCGGCTCGAGCCCGGAACGAGGCTCTTGGTCGCCAGGCCGCTGATGCGAACGCTCGGCATCGAGATGCTGCGCGTCTGTTGGAACCTGGTCTTGGGGGACCTGCCCGAGCGCTGAAGCGGCTCGCTCGACCGCCACGCCTCGAGCTGCTAGAGTCCGCCTTCGCCCGATGAGAGGCTCTTGAAGGTCGTTCGGAAGGAGGTCCGGTTCTTGAACAGCTACGCCGAAAAGGTCTCCGCTCTCGAGCGGATCATCGCGAAGCACGGGAGCGGGCTGGTCGCCTTCTCGGGAGGCGTCGACAGCGCCCTGGTCCTGGCAGCCAGCGTCCACGTGCTCGGTGTCGATCCAGAGCGCCTCATCGCGGTGACTGCCGAGTCGGCGAGCCTTCCGCCCGGCGAGCTCGCGGCGGCGAAGCAGATCGCGACGGAGCTGGGAGTGACGCATCGAATCGTCGAGACCGACGAGATGCAGCGCGAGGGCTATCGCCGCAACGGCGAGGATCGCTGCTACTTCTGCAAGACCGAGCTGTACACCGTGCTCGAGGGGCTGCGCGTCGAGCTCGGCCTCGCGGCTGTCTTCGACGGATTCAACGCCAGTGATGTCGGAGATCATCGTCCGGGCGCGAGAGCTGCCCAAGAGCGAGCCGTGATCAGCCCGCTCCGGGAGGCCGGTCTCGAAAAGGACGACGTCCGCCGCCGGGCGAAGGAGCTGGGCCTCACGATTTGGGACAAACCGTCCCTGGCCTGCCTCGCCTCGAGGATCCCTCACGGCACACGAGTCGAGCCCGCGCTACTGGACCAGGTCGGTGCGGCCGAGGCCTTCCTGAAGAGCCGCGGGTTCCGCCAAGTTCGAGTCCGCCATCACGGCGAGGTCGCGCGCGTCGAGCTCGAGCCTCATGAGATCGCCCGCGCGGCCACTGACGAGCGCGAAGCCATCGAGGCAGAGCTGAAGCGCCTCGGCTACCGATTCGTCACGCTCGATCTCGCAGGCTACCGAACCGGTAGCCTGAACCCAGTCACCACCAAGTGATCCGAGCAAGGGGCGCCTTCGGATCGCCGGATGTCGAAGCGGCGGCTCGAGCTGGTCTCTGTGTCCGAACAGAGCCCGCGCGACCGAAACGGGAAGAGGTCATCGAGCCGGAAGCCGCATCTTCGACGGTGCTGACGATCGAGCCGAAATGCGCCGAGCAAGGGGCGCCTTCGGATCGCGCTGTCCGCCGCAACGGTGCGCCCCCGCCCAAGCTCGCTCATGCAAGCTCTCACTGACAGACTCGTCATTGGCTCGCTCGGCTTGGGTACTCCGATCGATCGAGCGCTCAGCGCTGGAAGATCGGGAGGTACTGGTACGGCACGGCCAGGACGATGAGGGACATCGCGGTGGCGTACTCGGAGCCGTACTGGAGGCTGGTCCATGAGCCGTTCGCGTGCTGGCGGCGAAAGAGCAGTGCCTTCGTTCTGGGGTACCAGCGATTCCACTGAGACTGGTCACGGTACTGCCAGTAGGCCTGGGCGGCGTAGAGCCTCGAGTAGAACTCGAAGTGGGTGAGGCCGCCGTCCCTCAGGTTGGCATCGGGGTCGGTCCTGGCCATGTAGTCGATCGCCCGATCGATCATCTTGCTGTCGTACTCGCCGACGGAGTTCAGCGTCGAGACGGCGGCGGCAGTGAGAGCGAACGAGGAGCGAGGGTCGTGCAGCTTGTAAGTGAAGGAGCCATCCTCGAGCTGGCTGCGTCGCACGTACTCGAGGGCCTTCCAGATCGTCTCGGGCTCGACGAAGATGCCGCAGTTCTTGGAGGCCCGAAGCGCCTGGATCAACGTGATCGTGATCGAGTTCTCGTGGCTGTCCTTGAACTTCCTGGGCTCATACCACCATGCGCCTTCGTCTCCTTGACTCTGCTCGATGCGGCGGACGGCCAGACGGAGCGCTTGCTGGATCTCCTGACGCACCGACGTTCGGCTGGACATGCCGTAGGCCTCGGCGAGGGCCAATGTCGCGTAGCCGTGCCCGTGCATCTTCGAGGTGGTATCGCCGTCGGCCGAGATGTAGCCGGCGCTGCCGTCGTTGCCGGTGCGCTGCTGGTCGAGCAGGTAATCGATCGCCTTCTGCACGACTTCGCCGTAAGGGCCGCGACCCTCGCAGTGACCAGCGCTCAAAAAGGCGAGGAGGGAGAGGGCGGTGACGGCGGTGGGAGCTTGGTACTGGGCATCCTCACAAGGAAATGAGCCGTCCCGCCCTTGCTTCGAGGCGAGGTAGGCGAGCCCGCGATCGATGGATTCCGAGAGCCCTTCGAAGCGTTGCTCGACAGCGCTCGCGTCCGAGCGTGACGATCCCGGCTCGTTCTGGGCCTCGGCCGAAACCGCCGAAACCAGAACGAGCAAAAGCGTCGCGCCGACGCGCGCCCCAAACGACCTCAATGCCAATCTCCTCGTGCGAATGCCGTCGATGCCCGGCTCAGCGGTCGACGTCGTTCAGGCGGCGGAGGTAGTCATTCAGCCACTTGCGGTACTTCTGAGGGTACTGATTCGGGTCGTAGGTGCTGATGCGCTCTTGGACCTTCTCCGGCAGATCGCCCCACCTGCCGGCGCCCGATTGGCTGCTCGGATCACCGGTTTCTCCTTCAGGAGGCGTGCCGCCCTGCTGCTGCTGGTTTTGCCTTTGTCCTTCTTGGGGACCATCGGGGCGGCCCGATTGATCTTTCTGTTGGTCCTGACCCTGCTGATCTCGTTCCTGCTGCTGCTCCCCTTGCTGCTGCTGCTGATCGCGGCCAGTGTTGACGAGATCCTCGTTCCGTTGACCTTCTCGGCGCCGTGATCCGCGCTGCGGCTGTTGGCTGCCGCCTTGGGACTCGCTCTCGCTGCCGCCTTGCTGCTGTGACTGTTGCTGCTGCTGCTGTTGATACTTCGCTTGCTCGATGAGCTGGTCGATGCCCTCGAGGATCGAGCCCTGGGTGTCCTTGCCTTGCTGGACGAGCTTGTCGATGTTCTCGACGACCCGCTGCTGGGCTTCGCGGGCACCCGAGCCCGTCTGGATGATGATCTCTTCGGCCGACTTCATGTCGCGCGTGATCTGACGGATCAGCCGGCGAATCTCCTCGGGATTCAGCTCCTCTTGAGCGGAGGCCGACTGGGCCATCAGCCCCCCCAGAAGGAGGGCGGAGGCGAGAGCGATGAGCTTCGTTTTCATGACGTGTCTCCGCGGAGTTCTTCGTTGGGTGAGGCTCATCGATCTTCCTCCTTGTCGTCGTCTTCGGCGAACGGGTCTTCGGATTCGGCGTTCGGATCGACTCCGAAGCGCTGAGCCATCGACTCGAACAGCTTGGTGATCTGGCCCTGCTGATGCGAGAGGCGCTCGAGCAAGGTCGTCCGAACGCTCTCGAAGCCGGGTTCCGGCTCGTCTTCCGAGAGCCGGGTGTACTTCTCGAGCACGTCGACTTGGAGGCGCTTGAGCATCATCAGCTCGGCCAGCGGCGGCACGATCGGGGGGCTGCCTTGCTGCTGCTGTCCCTGCTGCTGCCCTTGTTGTTGTTGCTGCTGCTCCTGATTGCGGGCCTCCTCACGCCGGCGCTCGAGCTCGGCGTCCAAGGCTTCCTTGAGCTTGAGGATGCGGTCGAGGACGTCCTGCTGAAGGCCTTGCACGAAGGGTCCGGTGTTGTAGCCCGGCCGGCCCAGCTCGGTAGCCAAGACCTTGAGGTCTTCCTCGTTCATCTTCAGCATCAAGCCGAAGGTCAGAGAGCCTTCCTCTTCGAGCTTGGGATAGATCTCGGCACAGCGTCTCTGGAGCTGCTCTTCGCGAGTGCTGAGCTGCTGAAGGCTGCGCTTGTCGGAGCGAGCCAGGCGACCGCCTCGCTGCTCCTCGATCTGAGTGGTTTCGGTGTTGATCTCGCGCTGCTCTTTCTCCATCTGCTCGAGCTCGTCGCGGATGCGGACCAAGAGCTCTTCTTGCTGGAGCTGCTGGTAGCGTTCTTCCTCTTCACGCAGCTCTCGCTCGGTCTGCTCGAGGTACTGCATCGCTTCCTCTTCCTTCTCGATGGCGGACTGAGCGTCCTGACCACTGAGCTCGGCGGAAGCTTCCTGCATGCGATTGGCGGCCTGCTCGACGGATTCACCACCGCTCTGCTGCCGCTCCTCCATCTCCTTGGCCAGCTCGCGCGTGCGGCGCTCGATCTCCCGCTCACGCTCGGCAGCCTCCGGGAGCTGAGCTCTCTGCTCGTCGCCGAGCTGCTCCTTCTCCTGGTTTTGGAGTGACTCGAGCGCTTGCTGGAGATCCTCGGTCGCCTGCTGCTGAGACTGCTGGGCTCCGGACTGTTGGCCCTGCTGCATCTGCTGGCCGGCGCGCTGCATGCCTTGCGAGGCTTGCTGCGTCTGACGGCCGGCCTGCTGCTGACGCGGGGAGTCGCTGTTCGCCATGCGCTCTGCGAGCTCGTCGGCCTTCTGCTGAAGGGCCTCCTGCTCGCGAGCCAGGTCGCCGAGCTGCTCCTTCTTCTTGCGCCAGAGCATCTCGCGCAGCTCTTCGGTCTCGCGCTCGGCCTCTTCCAGAAGCCTTTGGGCCTCGGCGGAATGCTCGGCAGCCGCTTGCTGATCGCCCGCTTCCATCGCGTCCTGCGCCGCCTGCATCTGCTTTGCGGCTTCTTCGATGGCGCTAGCCGCACGGTCGAGCTGCTCCTGCTGCTCCGGAGTCAACTCTTGCTGTTGTTGACCCTTTTGGCCTTGCTGCTGCTGGCCTTGCTGGCCCTGTTCGCCCTGCTGGCCTTGTTCGCCCTG
>JAVJTD010000327.1:0-9224 GCA_040219065.1 Planctomycetota bacterium | reverse complement strand
CTCGGCCTCGGCGACGAGCGGGTGCGCCGCGCCTTGGGCTCTTACGCGGTCGATCTTGCCGCCGGCGAGCAGCGAGGCGAGGGCGAGCTCTCCGATGTCCTCGGGGAGCGGGGCGATGGCGGCGAGGATCAAGGCGGGGGGGCCACCGAGGAAGACGGTCACCGGCAGTGCTTCGTTCCGCTGCTCGGCGACGTGGTAGTGGAAGCCTCCGCCCTTGTGGATCTGCCAGTGCATGCCGGTCGTCTGGCCATCGTGCCTTTGCAAGCGGTACATGCCGAGGTTGTGCTTGCCGGGGTGATCGGGATGCTCGGTGTAGACGAGCGGCAGGGTGAAGAAGGGGCCGCCGTCCTCCTGCCAAGTCGTGAGCACGGGGAGCTCGTCGAGCCGAGCGGGGTGTTCACAGACCTCGAGCACGGGACCGCTGCGGCGCCGCTTGGTGCCGATCTTCAGGGCTTCCCAGGCGAGGTGCTTGCGCTTCCACAGCTCACCGAATCGGGGCGGGGCGAGCGCCTCGGCGCAGGCGACCAAGTCTTCGACGAGCCGGACGGGCTTGGGACCGAACGCGCGCTCGACGCGGCGGATCGTGCCGAAGAGGTTTGTGGCGACCGGGTACTTCGAGCCGAGGACGTTCGTGAACAGGAGAGCCGGCCCGCCGCCATGGATGACGCGGCGGTGGATCTCGGCCAGCTCGAGCTTGGGGTCGACCGGGGCGTCGATCGTGACCAGGTCGCCATCCGAGCGCAACAGCTCGAGGAACTGGCGGAGATTGCGGACCATGTCGAGAGAGCTCCGAGGGGTGCGTGTGCCAGCGATCTCGGCCCGCCGTGCATCGAGCCGAGGACGCCCCGTATAACGCAGTGGCTGTTCTCGGGGAAGGCACGTTGTGTCTCGAGCGGCGGTTCCGAGGCAAACCCTCGACCCTGGCGACCGATCTTGGCAGCATGATGCCTCGAGGCAAGTGGCCTCGCGTCCCGGCTGTCTCGAAGCTCCGGAGGGGTAACTCGATGCATGCGAGAACAACGACTTGGACCTGGACGCTCGGAGCGGTCCTGCTGATGCTCTGTGCTTGCCAGAGCTCGGACGAGAAAGCGCCGACGGCGCCGGACGACATCTCGATGGAGACGCCGCTCGCCGAGCCCGATCCCGAGATGGCAGCTCAGGGGGAAGATCTCTTCGGCAAGCTCAATTGCAAGGCTTGCCATCAGACGACCGGAGGGGAAGAGGCTGCTCGCGGTCCCGAGGAGGGCCCGAACCTGGGCGGCATCGGCATGCGTCGCGCCGCTTCCTGGCTCCGATCGCACATCCTCAACCCGCGTCCGCACACGGTCGACTCACCGATGCCGGGCTTCACGGTTACGGATGATCAGCTCGACGCGCTCGTCGCCTATCTCCAGAGCTTGCAGTAGACAGGAAGCGCACTCGAGCCGGCCAGTCTTCACGGCCGTGATCAAGGTCTCGACCTTTGGCCCGGCGGCTGTTCCAATGATCGGAAAGCCGAATCCCCCACTCGACGACCGCCGTCACGGAGAGCCCCTCGATGATCGCCCGGGCCAAGCGCATCGCCATGATCGATCCGTTCGAGCGCGACCTCACGCTCGATCTGACGTCCCCCAGCTTCATCTTCCCCAATTATGGGACGCTCTCGGTCGCGACGACCTTGGACAAGGCCGGCTACGACATCCGGCTGTACTCGGAGTTCGCGCGGCAGGAGGTCGACTGGGACTTCGTTCACTCGGCCGACATCGTGCTGCTCTCACTGCTCTCCTTCTGCTCGCACAAGGGATATGCCTACGTCAGAAGGATTCGGGAGGTCCGCCCGGACGTAACGATCATTGCCGGTGGCAGTCACCCAACCGTCCTGCCCGAAGACGCTCTGGCCGCAGGCATCGACTTCGCCATCCGGAACGAAGGAGAGGAGACCGTCCTCGAGCTGTTGAGCGTGCTGGAGTCGGGCGGCGACCCGGCGACGGTGGATGGGCTGTCCTTCCTCGACTCGGCGGGTGAGCTCGTCCACACGAAGAAGAGGGAGTTCATGCCGGACTTCGGTCCGGCCGCGAACCTGGACCTGATGCCGGGCTACGCGAAGAAGTCGGTTTGGGGAAAGGCGTCCGACTACCTGCGCTTCCAACCCCAGACAATGCACCTGCCCGTGACGCAGAGCTCACGTGGGTGCCCGTTCCCCTGCACCTATTGCTTCGGAAGGCGAGAGCTCGGCCAGAAGTATCGACGGCGGGATCCTCGAGAGATCGTGACCGAGGTGAAGCGCTACGTCTCTCGGCTCGGGAGCGATGTCATCCAGATCGTCGACAACGACTTCACGATCGATCGCAACCATACCTTGCGCACGATCAAGGCGCTGTACGACGAGTTCAAAGGGGAGCTCACCTTCACGGCCTTCACCCGGGTGGATGTCGCCCAAGACGAGGAGCTCTTGGAGCTGATGCGCTACGCGGGCGTGCGTCGCTTCTGGATCGGTGTCGAGAGCGTCCATGACGAGACGCTCGAGGCGTATCACAAGAAGCAGACGCGGGCCAAGATCGAGCAGGCGGTCGAGACGATTCGTCGCCACGGCATCGACATCATTCCCCTGATGATGTTCGGCGCGGACACCGACACGCCCGAGGCGATGGAGGCGAACATCCAGTTCGTGCTCGAGCGGGACTTCAATCAGGCTTGCTTCTTCATCCTCTACGACTTCCCGGGCACCGCGCAGCGGTTCGGCGAGCACCAGACGATCCCGGATCACCGGTACCTCCATCACGATTGGCGGTTCTTCAACTCGAACTTCGCTATTCATTATCCCAAGCACTTCCGTCCGAGCGTCCTGCAGAAGACCGTCATCGATGGCTACCGGCGCCTCCATGCCAAGTCGCGCGGCTTCACGCATCTCCTGCGCACCGGACAGAAGGACTGGTTGCTCCGCGACTACTATCTCTCACCGGTTCGTCGCACGATGCTCGAGTACACGCGCCACCTCGAGCGACTCGAAGAGGGGCTCTACGATGGCTCGGGGAGCTTGCAGGAGGACGCTCTCCGAGAGCGGATCGCGCGGGAGCCGCAGGCGGACCGCGTCCCGATCGATCAGGTGTCCTGGCCGCTTCGGCAGCGCATCAGTCCGGTCAAGCTGTTTGCGGATGCCTACCACGCGGCCTTCCACGGACTGCGCCGCCGTTTTGCCCCGGCGCCGCCGGCTCCCGAGCAGCGGCCGCCGGAGGAGGCGCCACCGCGCCGGCGCGAGCTCGGCTCACCGGCGATCTCGAGCGGGGAGTCGAGCTGAGGCGGGCCAGCCATACGGTGCGGAACGCGGCAGCCCGTGCTCGGATCGGGGGATCGTGCTCGCCTCAGTGACACGATCGTCCTGACGCGACCGATGGACGAGCGTCCGGACTCTCCCTGACTCGTCGAGACGCGACTGCCTGGGAGGCGCGGCCCTCCGTTGACGGCGCCGTCCAGTCTTCCGCGTCCGGCGTCTTCGAGAGGCAGACGCACTGGGGGAGCAGAAGGCTCGAGCGCGAGCGACCACCCTTTCGACGCTTGGAGGGCGGCCGGCGAGCTCGCGGAGCGAGTGAGACGAAGAACTTCCGACGGATGGCGAGGCTCGCGGTTTTTCGTGTCGGCTGCCAAGTCGCGTTTTCGGATGGAGAACCGGGCCGGGCTGGTGGTCCGGCGAGTGTTCCCGACATCGATTCGGAGACTACGAATGCAACGGCGGCGCGGACTCATCGTCCAGGCAATCCTGATCGTCTCGGGGATCGGGGGGCTGGCGCACGCACAGCTGACCGATCAGACCCAGACACCCAATACTGCCCGGGCAGGGATCTTCAAGTCACTCGAGGAGCAGATGGGTCCAGGGCGAGGCGATCC
Source organism: Planctomycetota bacterium (assembly GCA_040219065.1). GTDB lineage: Bacteria > Planctomycetota > OFTM77 > OFTM77 > OFTM77 > OFTM77. The sequence goes on along the minus strand of JAVJTD010000327.1, from coordinate 5,360 downwards.
TTATCAGTGGAACAGCTCGACGTACTTGATTCAGCGGGATCCGTTTCGTGCGATCGTACGCGGGCGGCAGCTCTTCCAACGCAAGTTCACGGCTCACCAAGGAATGGGGCCGCGAACGCAGGATGGCGTCGGGGATATCGAGCAGGATGGATCGATCGGAGCGGGGCTTTCCGACAGCTGCGCGAGTTGTCACTCTCGGCCGTTCGGCTCGGCGGGCTTCGGCGGCAACGTGTTCACGAGGCCCGAGAGCCGAGATGCGCCGCACCTCTTCGGACTCGGCTTGGTCGAGATGCTTGCCGACGAGATCACCGCGGATCTCCGGGCCATTCGAGCGAAAGCGATCACTCAGTCGCAACGACGGGGTCGCCCGGTGGCGGCTCTGCTCGAGAGCAAGGGCATTGTCTACGGCAGCATCACGGCGTTTCGTGACGGGTCGGTCGACACGTCTCTCGTCGAGGGCGTCGATGCCGACCTGAGGGTGCGTCCCTTCTTTGCCGAGGGGAGAACGATCTCGATTCGCGAGTTCGTCGTGGGCGCGCTGAACGCCGAGATGGGGCTCGAGGCGTTCGATCCGGACACTTTCGACAGCTCGGGCGGTCGAGATGTCATGACGCCGGCGGGCATGTGGCTGCGGGGATCTCTGGATGTCATCGAGCCGCCGCCGGCCAGCAGCTCTGAAGAGGATCCCGACGGAGATGGCATCACGAATGAAGCCCCGGCCGCTCTGGCGGATTACCTCGAGTTCTACCTACTCAACTACTTCAAGCCAGCCGTCGACGAAGCGAGAACGAAGCCGAACGACCGCGGGCTATTCGAGGACATTGGCTGTGCAACTTGCCATGTGCCCGACTTGACCATCGACTTTGATCGGCGGGTGGCCGATGTCGAGACTCGGAATGATCCCAAACGAAGCAACGGAGTGTTCAACGGTTTGTTCGCGACCGCCACACCGCTCTTCGTGTCGATCGACGACGGCACTGGCTTGCCGCCGATCAAGCAACCGCTCGGCAAGGGATTCGTGGTCAAGAACATCTTTGCCGACTTCAAGCGGCACGACCTCGGGCCGGAGTTCCACGAACGCAACTTCGACGGGTCAGTGACTACGCACTTCATGACGGAGCCGCTTTGGGGAGTCGCTTCGACACCACCCTATGGGCATGACGGTCGGAGTCAAACCCTCCGAGACGTCATCGTGCGCCACGGGGGAGAGGCGAGCGAGTCGAGGGAGCGCTTCTTCGATCTCTCCGACCACAAGCAGGCCCGCGTGCTCGCCTTCCTGGAGAGCTTGACCCTGTTCTCACCGCCGGACACGTCTTCCAACCTCGATCTCGCCGACAGGGCACACCCGGATTTCCCATTTCAGGGAAGAGGCAGTCTCGATTTGAGCGTCCTGTTCAACGATCCGACCGAGAAGGAGTGAGACGACTGTCGAGAGCTTCGACGGAGTGCCCAAGCCGAGCGAGCCAAGGCCGGAGCCTGTCGGCGAGAGCTCGAACGAGCGAAGGCCTTCAGTGGTCTTCCACTCGCTCCTGGTCGACCGCTGCCGCTCGGCCGATTCGTCCGACGTGCCGTGACGATCCTCGTCGATCTCGGGATCGGGTGGCGCTCGACCAGATCGTTCGCTGAATCTTCCGGACGCGGCCGTTACAATGTGCGTCCTGGAGCCCGGCGATCGCTCTGGTCCAATAGCGTCCGAACCAAAGGGAGCGGCTCGTGAGTGAGGCGCGTCGGCTCGAGCTCGCGGCTCTCGATCGCTTGTTCGAGGTTCTCAGGTCCAAGGGATATCGCATCATCGGCCCGACGGTTCGGGACGGCGCGATCCTCTACGACGACATCCACTCGTCGACCGATCTGCCGAGGGGCTGGACCGAGGAGCAGGAGGCGGGTCACTACCGATTGCGTCGTCGCTCGGACGACGCTCATTTCGGGTTCACGGTCGGGCCGACGAGTTGGCGTCGCTTCCTCGACCCGCCCGAGGAAGTGCTCTGGACGGCGGAGATCACGGCAGAGGGCTCGTGGCAGACGAGGCCGAGCCCGGTCTCCGAGGCGCCTCTGGCCTTCGTGGGTGTGCGGTCGTGCGACCTGCACGCCGTGGCCGTGCAGGATCGGGTGTTCGCTCGCGAGGACGGATCACCCGGCTACACGCGGCGCCGGGCATCGGCTCTGTGGATCGCGGTCGCTTGCGGGGAGTCTGCGGCGACGTGCTTCTGCGCGTCGACGGGAACCGGGCCACGCCCCGACGTCGGCTACGATCTGGCCTTGACCGAGGTCCTCGAGGAGGGAGGTGCCTGGTTCCTGGCCGAGTCGGGAAGCCCGCGAGGCCGCGAGCTCCTCGAGCGACTGCCCGGTCGCCGGGTCGATGTCGAGGAGCGAGAGAAGGGCGAGGACATCCCGCGCTGCGCCGCCGAGCAGCAGGTGCGTCGTCTCGATCGCGAATCGGCAAGGGGGCTGACCTCGGTACTCGAGCACCCGCACTGGGACGTCGTGGCCGAGCGCTGTCTGAGCTGTGCCAACTGCACCCTGGTTTGCCCGACCTGCTTCTGTGGTAGCGTGCAGGACACGAGCGATTTGAGCGGGGAGCGGATCGAGCGCACGCGGCGCTGGGACTCCTGCTTCACCGAGGATCATTCCTTCATCCATGGAGGATCGGTGCGGCCGACCATCCGATCTCGTTATCGGCAGTGGCTCACCCACAAGCTCGCCACCTGGTGGGACCAATTCGACACCTCGGGCTGTATCGGCTGCGGCCGCTGCATCACCTGGTGCCCGACTGGCATCGACCTCACCGAAGAGGTGCCACGACTGCTCTCGTCCTCGTCGGAGGGGGAAGATGAGTGACTTGAAGCCCTTGCTCGAGCGGCATCCCTTCTTCGCGGAGCTGACCGATTCCGACCTTCAGCTGATCGTCTCGTGCGCCAAGAACGTCCGCTTTCGCGCGGGAGTGCATCTGATCCGAGAGGGGGATCCGGCCAACGAGTTCTTCCTGATCCGCACGGGGCAAGTCGCGCTGGAGATCTTTGCTCCTGGACGGGGCGCCATCGACCTGCAAACGGTGGGTCCCGGCGAGGTGATCGGCTACTCCTGGCTGTTCCCGCCTCACATCTGGCAATTCAGCGCCCGGACCCTAGAAGACGTGCGAGCGCTCTCGATTCACGGGACTTGCCTGCGCGACAAGTGCGACGAAGACCCACGGCTGGGCTACCGCCTCATGAAGCGATTCGCCCAGGTCATCCTCCAGCGCCTTCAGGCCACGAGACTCCAGCTCCTCGACCTCTATGGAAAGCCAACTTGATCCCTTCGGGCCCACGGCCGCCGATCCGATGATACCGACGTGGCGCCGAATCCGCGCTCGACGCGTCGAGACTTCGGACACGGTGACGCTCGAGCTCGAGCACTCACCAGCCGACGCGGCTCCCTTTCGGCCGGGACAGTTCAACATGCTGACGGCTCCCGGTATCGGGGAGGTCCCGATCTCGATGAGCGGAGGCGCCGCGCCCGGCGCCGCGCTCCTCCATACCGTGCGCGCCGTGGGGGCGGTGTCGCGAGCCCTCGTGGCTCTGGAGCCCGGTGCCTGGATCGGTGTTCGAGGACCCTACGGGACCTCGTGGCCGGTGCGGGAGGCGCGAGGCGGCGACGTCGTGATCGTGGCGGGAGGGATCGGACTCGCGCCGCTGCGACCGTCGGTGCGAGCGATCCTCGATGAAAGAGACCAGTATGGCGAGGTGGTGCTGCTCTACGGCGCCCGCTCGCCATCCGAGCGCCTGTTCCCCGGGGAGCTCGAGGAGTGGCGAGGGCGAGGCCTCGAGGTGCGGAGCACGGTCGACGTCTCCGAGCCGGGATGGCGCGAGTCGGTGGGCGTGGTCACGACCCTGCTGCCGGCGGCTCGGTTCTCGGGTCCCCGCTCCACGGCCTTCGTGTGTGGACCCGAGATCATGATGCGCTTCGTCGCGATGGGGCTGCTCGAGCGAGGGGTCGCCCCCGAGCGGCTCTTCGTCTCGCTGGAGCGGAACATGCAATGCGGCATCGGGCTCTGCGGCCACTGTCAGCTCGGTCCGCTGCTGGTCTGCCGGGACGGGCCGGTGGTCTCTTGGAAGCGAGCAGCCCCCTGGTTGAACGTTCGGGAGCTCTGAAGGATGACGGTGCGTCCCAAGCTCGGGGTCTTCAAGTTCACATCGTGTGACGGTTGTCAGCTCACCTTGCTCGATTGCGAGGACGAGCTGCTGACGCTCGCCGAGCACGTCGAGATCGCCGAGTTCGCCGAAGCGACGAGCCGGCGGGTTCCGGGGGCCTTCGACCTGGTGCTGGTCGAGGGCTCGATCTCGACTCCCGAGGAGGCCGAGCGGATTCGAGAGGTTCGAGCCCGGGCGAAGACCCTCGTCACGATCGGTGCATGTGCCACCGCCGGTGGCATCCAGGCGTTGCGGAACTTCGCCGATGTCGACGAGTACCGACGCCTCGTCTATGCTCGGCCGGACATCATCGAGTCACTTGCGACGTCGACCGCCATCGCCCAGCACGTGCCCGTCGACTTCGAGCTCCGCGGCTGCCCGATCGACAAGCGGCAGCTCCTCGAGGTGATCGGGGCGTTCCTGCGAGGCCGGCGCCCCGACGTCCCCCGGCATTCGGTGTGCCTCGAGTGCAAGCGACGCGGGCACGTGTGTGTGATGGTCGCCCACGGCACGCCCTGCCTGGGTCCGGTGACCCACACGGGATGCGGAGCGATCTGTCCTGGCTACGATCGCGGCTGTTACGGCTGCTTCGGTCCCAAGGAAGCGGTCAACACGAAGGCGCTGAGCGACCGGGTCGCGGAGCTCGGGGTCGACAATGATGCGATCCGGCGCCTGTATTCCACCTTCAATGTCGCCGCACCCGCCTTCGAGCAAGCGGCCCGAGCCGCCGAGGACCATCATGAGTGAGCCGAAGCCACCTCGCCGCACGCGCCGCATCCGTGTCGACCAGCTCGCTCGCGTCGAGGGAGAGGGCGCGTTGCGCGTGACGATCGAGGGAGATCGTGTCCTGGAGGCCCAGCTCAGCATTTTCGAGCCGCCGCGCTTCTTCGAGGCCTTTCTCCGCGGTCGGCTCGCCGCCGAGGCACCCGACATCACCGCGCGCATTTGTGGCATCTGCCCAGTCGCCTATCAAATGAGTGCCGTTCACGCCATCGAGCGCTTGGCGGGTGTGCGCGTCGAGGGGGCCCTCCGCGAGCTGCGAAGGCTCCTCTACTGCGGCGAGTGGATCGAAAGCCACACCCTGCACGTCTATCTGCTGCACGCCCCCGACTTCCTCGGTTACGAGGGAGCCGTCGAGATGGCGGCCGACCACCCAGGCGTCGTCGAGCGAGGCCTGCGTCTGAAAAAGGC
>JAVJTD010000286.1:0-31303 GCA_040219065.1 Planctomycetota bacterium | reverse complement strand
GGAGGACACCGAGACCGGCTGAAGCCGGCGGTCCGAATACGGCATGCCTCAGCTCAATCTTTGTCCGCGACGTAGCGCTTCGTGACGTCGATGGCGGGGACGCTTCGATCCCTTGCCGACCAGGCCATGGGGAAGTGGCTGCCCGTCGATCGATAGCTCGTGGCGAAGATCGCGTGCTTGGCGTCGCCCGGGCGTGCGCTCTTGGCTCGATTCACGAACCAGGCGTGATCGAGGCCACGGCCATCGGGCTCTGCGGCACCGATGAAGTGCCAACCGCCGTCGTCCCAGACCTCCACCCACGAGTGATTCCCCGAGCCATCGACCCACTGCGTTCCCACCACGCGCGCCGGGACGCCGACCGATCGACACGCCGCCGCCAGCAGGATCGAGAGGCCGGTGCAGGACGCCGTCCCGCTCTCGATCGTCTGCCTCGGGCTCTGATCCGCCCGCTCCCGCTTGGTCGAGAATCGCACCTTCAACCGACCGAATATCTCGCGATTGAGCACCTGGGCCGCCACGCCGGGCGTGCGGCAATCGCGGACGAGCGCATCGAATCGCGCATGGAGATCCTGTCGCCAGAGATGTCTCGGCTCGGTGAAGAACGCATAGGGAAGCACGTCGTTGAAGAAGACGTCGTCTGGGAGAGTGGCGCCCCAGGGCCTCTCGGCACGCGTGCGAACCGCGAGCTCGACCTCGGCGAGGAGCGCCTTGGGATCCAGGGACTCGGCGTCTCTCTCGGGCAGATGGCGAATGAGGAACTCCAAGCCGGGGCGAGTTGATCCCGGTGCCTCCTCGAGGACGCGGCTCCAAGATTCGACGGCAGTCCCGTCCGCCTCGGAGGGCAAGTCGGGCTGAGCCGATGCCCAGCACGCCAGGGCTACGGACGCGAAGCAGGAGAGCAGGAGTGTGCGGGACATCGTGTGGGTTCTTTGGACGATCGTTCCGACTGGGCAGTGAGGAGATCGCGCAGATCAGTCCTGACCTTGGTCCCGAGCTTCTTCGATGAGCCGGCGAGCCTTTTCGGCAAGCTCGGCGGGCACACGAATCTCGAGATCGGCATTCATCATCTTGCGAGCGATCGAGTAGCCGTCCCAGCCTTCGGAGGATGGGGAATGCGCCGGGATACCGGCATCCCGCAAGATCGCGCAAACGAGGTCGGCCTCGGACGGGCTCCGGGCGATGAGGACGACGACATCTCGCGACATGTGCTGCTCCTCGGCCAAATCAGGAGGAATCCTCGACAGTTGGATCCTCGAGCGACGTCCCGGCTTCCCGCGCGGCGTCGATGATCTCTTGCGCATCTTGGGCGCGATCGGCGAGGACTCGCACCTCGACGTTAGTGAGGTTCATTCCGCGCTGACTGATGGAGAACTCGTCCATGGCCTCGGTGCCCGAGACCCGAACGGGGATGCCGGCATCCTCGAGAAGCGCCTGGAGGATCTTGGCTTCGAAGGGCGTCCGCGCGCGGTGAATCACGACCTCTTCATTCGTCGACATGTTACCCTCTCGAATTGCACGCCCTACCGGCCTCGGAACTTCCCGAGGAACGTCGCGCCCCTCGATCGTATCCGACTTCTTCCGCGCTGGCGAGACCGGTGATTCTCGGACCCCCGACGACAGGCGCACCGATGAAGTGTCTTCCTATCTTGTGGCTGGTGCTGACCACGACGGCCATCGCCTCAGACCTTCCGCGGCGTCCCAACATCGTGATCCTCTACGCCGATGATCTCGGCTATGGCGATCTGGGCTGCTACGGCACGGGCTCCAAGATCCCGACACCCAACCTCGACCGCCTCGCCGGGGAAGGCCTGCGCTTCACCGATGCCCACAGCTCTTCGGGTATTTGTACGCCCAGCCGCTATGCGCTCCTGACGGGCCGTTATCATTGGCGCAAGTTTCACGGGATCGTCAATGCCTTCGGTGGCTCGGTATTCAGCTCGGAGCGACTCACCTTGCCCGAGATGCTTCGGGCGAGCGGGTATCGAACGGCCTGCATCGGCAAATGGCATCTCGGCTGGAACTGGGAGGCATTGAAGAAGCCCGGTGCCCGACCCTTGAAGGTCGAACGGCGCAATCGCGGCTTCGCAGCCGACGCCTTCGACTGGAGCCGCCCGATCCCGGGCGGTCCCCTCGCCCACGGGTTCGATCACTACTTCGGAGACGACGTCCCGAATTTTCCGCCGTACACGTGGATCGAGGACGATCGCATTCTGAAGGCTCCGACGGTGCCTTATCTCCCTGATCCCGCGCCCGCCGAAGGATCCCCAGAAGGGCGCCCCGGTCCGATGGCCGAAGGCTGGAAGCAGGATGCCGTGATGCCGGCTCTGACACGGCACGTGGTCGAGTGGCTCGGCCGTCAGAAGGATCAGGACGAGCCTTTCTTCCTCTACTTCCCGTGGACCTCGCCGCATGCTCCCATCGTCCCCGCGCCCGAGTACCTGGGGCGCACCGAGGTCGGTGGCTATGGCGACTTCGTCCATCAGAGCGATCATCATGCGGGGCAAGTGCTCGCCGCCCTGGACGTCAACGGTCTTGGCGACGACACGCTGGTGATCTTCACGGCCGACAACGGTCCCGAGCACTACGCTTACCCGCGAGCTCGCGAACATGGGCACCGAAGCGCCGGCCCTCTCCGAGGCCTCAAGCGCGATGTGTGGGAAGGTGGACACCGCGTGCCCTTCCTCGTCCGCTGGCCCGGTGTGGTGAAGCCGGGCACGGTCTCGAACAGCCTGGTCTCTCAGATCGACTTGATGGCGACGCTCGCCGAGATCGTCGGCTTCGAGCTCCCTGCGGACGCGGCGGAAGATAGCGAGAGCCTCCTCGCGCTGCTCGAAGGAGCGAAGACCGGCCCCCGCGAAGCGCTCGTGCACAACACGTTCGAAGGAAAGTGGGCGATTCGCGTCGGAAGCTGGCTCTGGATCGATGCCCCGAACGGACAGCACACGCGAGTGCCGGAGTGGTACACCGAAGCCGAGGACCTTCCGCCGGACGAGGGCGCCTCGGCTCTCTTCGATTTGGCGGAAGATCTCGGACAACGCGTCAACATCGCGAGTGGTCACCCCGAAGTCGTCCAGCAACTCCGCTCTCGGCTGAAGCGAATCCGAGAGCGAGGACACAGCGCCCGCCGGCTGGACAAGTAGGTCCGAGCCGCGCCTGGCGCTCGATCTACCGGCCGACCTCGACCTTCGCGCTCGCCTTGCGGAAGATCCGCGCTGCTTGCTCCAGCGTCACGAACATCAAGCGCTCGTCCCCGGCTAGCTTCGTCAGGCACTCCTCGAGACGCGGACCGTAGCGGGCGGCGGTCTCATGGTGGAATCCGATGTGCGCGAATCGCACCTCGTCCTCGGGCAAGCTCTCGAGGCAGCTCTCGAGGTGAGCGATCATCTCCTCACCGGTGACGTAGTCGGCCAAGGCACCGGTGTCGGGCATCTCGAGGATCGCACCCGCCGGCGTCTCGATCTCGTAGGGCTGGGAGAGGGGCGTGATCTTCGGCCAGAGCTCGCGAATGCGGCCGTGGATCGGAAGCCCGTCGAGCTCCTCCTGGTGCCACGTCGCATCGGTTGCCGAGGAGTCGATGCGAAAGCCCTCGGCGCGCACCGCGTGGAGGATCTTCTCGCTCGCACACCACCCCGGGCAGCGGAAGCTCTGGGAGAGCTCGAAGCCTCGCTCCTTCAACTTCGTCTTCGAGAAGCGCACCACCTTGCCGATCTCGTCGAGCTCATAGGCGTCGAGCTCGACTTCGTGTCCGGGCTCCCGACCGCGGCGGCTGACCGCCGGTCGTCCCCAGAACGTGGGGCGATCGCGGTAGGTAACGCCTGAGGCTTCGATGAGTGACTTCCAGCAATGAATGTGGAGGCCGATCTCGTCGGCATCGAGCATCGTCTTGCGAATACGCTGATCGATCTGCTCGGCCTCGGCATCCTCGTGCGTGTAATAGCCGGCGTTCAGGAACTGCGTGTACGGCACCTTGGGAAAGCGCTCGCGCAATCGGACCATCGCCGAGACATTCTCGTCGTCGACGGATCGCCCCTCCCAATCGACGCTGACGGTCACGATCAGCTTGCCTTCGGGCAGTGTCTCTTGGGCAAAGATCGCACTGCAGAGCCAGAGCAGGATCAGAGTCGTTCTCATCGGTCACCTCGGAAGGGAAGCGGGTCGGATCTCGGAGCGGTCTCCCCATGAGGCCGGTCTTCAGGCGCCGATTCCATAGGAATCTGCCTGGGAGAGTGACTCTTCTACCCCCGCGCCGTATTTTCGTCCCGTCCTATTCGAGCACTCCCTGGAGCACTCTCATGACGATCCTGCGGCTCGATGCCCTCGTGGTGCCTGCCTGGCCACGTCATCGTGCATCCTGGCGACTCCTGCTCCTGCTCGGGCTGATCACGGCCTGCTCACCCGGCGACACCGAAAAGCGCCAGGAGGCAGCGACCCCCGTGACGACCCGGATCCTCGAGACCTTCACGCCCGGTCTCGCCTCGAGGATCACGGGTGTGGCCGAGCCCTATCGTCAATCGGAGGTCGGCTTCGAGGTCACCGGCCGAGTCGAGTACGTCCTCGACATCGGCGAAGAGGTTCGGGGCACGATCCTCGACGAGTCGGGCGAGCGGGTGCTCGGCCCGGACGGAGCTCCGGTCGAGGCCGGAGACGTCTTGGCGGTGCTCGATTCGACGCGTTACCGCCAGGCTCAGGAAGCGATCGAGCTCCAGCTCGCGTCTCAACGGTTGGGGCTGGAAGCGCAGCAGATCGAGCTCGAGCAGGTCGTGCGTCCCGATCTGGATTCGGCGCGGGCGAAGCAGCGCGCGGCACAGCTCGAGATCGAGTCCGCCGAGCGAGAGGTCGAGGCGGCGGACTCGGCCTTCGAGTTGGCGCAGTCGACCCTCGAGCGATATCGTCAGCTCTTGACGGAAGGCGTGATTCAGCAGGCGCAGCTCGACGAGAGCCAAAACACCTTCAACAAGGCGCAGGCGACCCGCTCCCAGGCGAGGACGCTCGTGTCGGCCAAGCGCAGCACCGAAGAGAGCGCGGCCGCGACCGTCGCGCGCTCCCTCGGAGCCATCAAGTTGAAGGAAGCCCAGATCGAGCAGACGAGAGCCCGCGTGGCCGAGCTCACGCTCTCATTGCGACAAGCGACCACGAACCTCGAAGACTGCGTCTTGCGAGCGCCGTTCGACGGGCGAATCACCGCGACGCACGTCAGTCGCGGCGCGATCGTCGCCGCGGGCACCCCGGTCGTCACCTTGACTCTCCTCGATCCCATCAAGATCTCGGTCAGTGTCTCCGCCGAGAACGACCGAAAGCTGCCGGTCGGCTCCGTCGTTCGGATCCTCCCGCCCGGACTACCGCCCGACGTCACTCCGGAGGGTCACGTCATCGGGACGGTTCGCACCAAGAGCGAGGTGGCCGATGCGAGCACGCGGACCTTCCGACTCGACATCATGGTCCGCAACATTCGCAGAGGTCCCGGCCAGGACAGTGCCCCGTTTCCCGTCGACGGGTTCCTGCCAGTAATCGAGGAGCACGCCTTCGAGCCGGGTCCGCTCTTCGTGCACCCGGACTGCGTCGCCGAAGACGGAACCGTGCTTCGCCTCCCGGGCCTGAATGCCCGCGAGCGCGCAGCAACGCTCCCGCAAGGCACGGTGATGCCCGAGCGCGTTCCGGTCGTCCTGGGCGAAGACTACTTCAACGTCATTCAATGGCCGTTTCGCCGCCTCGCCGATCCTGGCTCCCTGAGAGCGTTCGATCTGCTCATCGTCTCTCCACGAGAGGAGCACGAGCGCGGTGTCTCGATGGTGCGTCCCGAGTGGGTGATTCGACCTGGCGAGCTCATCCCGGTGATCCTCGAGCTCGGCGCGGCACCACCCGGATACTACGTGCCGGTTCACGCGATCCGGGAGCGCAACGGCGCGACCAGCGTGTTCTTGGTCGAGAAGGGCCGCGCGCACGAGGCTGCCGTCGCGGTCCACGAGCCCTACCGTGACTTGCGACGCATCACCGGTAGCGAGTTGAAGGATGGAGCGGCCATCATCGAGAAGGGTGCCCACTTCGTCATGGACGGTCAGCCGGTACGGGTGATCGCCTCCTCGGAGCCCGGACGATGAACCTGCCCCGCTTCGCGATCCGCCATCAGCCCGTCGTGCTGACGGCGTTGGGGATCGGCTTGGCCTTGGGCGTCACCGCCTTTTGGACCATGCCCAGGCGTGAGGATCCCGAGATCCTGATTCGAACGTGCGTCGTCGTGACACACTGGCCGGGAGCCACGGCGGAGAAGATCGAGGCGCTCGTCACCGATCCCATCGAGGATGCGATCCAACGCATCGACGAGGTCGAAGAGATACGCTCCGAGTCGCGGGTCGGCACGTCCATCGTCTCGGTGGACATCGACGAGCAGCTCACCGAGATCGATCAGATCTTCGACGAGGTGCGCAACAAGGTGCAGGAAGCTTCGGGGCGCCTTCCCTCCGGCTGTGGCCGTCCGATGGTCAACACGAGCTTCGGCGACGTCTCTGTCATCTGCCTCGTGCTCTACCAGGTACCACTCGCCGGCGAGAGCACCTTCGAGCGTTCCTACTCCTATCGCGAGCTCGAGCTCTACGCCGAGCAGATCGAGACCGAGCTCCGCACGATCGAGCCCGTCGCGAGCATCGACATCCTGGGTGCTCAGGAGGAAGTCCTCACCGTCGAGGTCGATCCCGGAGACTGGGGACAGGTGGCGCTTTCTCCTGACCAGCTCGGTCAGCTCCTCGAGGCACGCAACATCGTCGCTCCCGGCGGGCAGCTCGAGACGGCCGACGATCGGTTCTCCATCACTCCGACGGGCGAGCTCCAGGATCCCGAGCAGATGGAAGGCGTCATCGTCGGCTTCCACGAGGGCCGGGTTCCGATTCGATTGGACAGCCTTCCCCTCGCGATCACGCGCGGCTTCGAAGACCCGCCTCGCCAGAAGATCCGGTACCGGACACCCGTGCTCGATGCGCCGCAGGCGTTGGTCCTCGCATTGACGATGAAGAGCGGCCGGAACGTGGTCGCAACGGGAGAGGCGGTGCGTGAGCGCCTGGCGGACCTTCGAGCGAGCTCACTCCCCCCCGACCTGAGGATCGAGTGGATCAACGATCTGCCGCGCCAGGTGAGCACGCTCGTCGGCGACTTCGTCGGCAACCTCTGGCAAGCGATCGTGATCGTCCTGGTCGTCGCTCTTCTCATGATGGGCTGGCGAGCGGCGTTGATCATGGCGGCGGCCATACCGCTCAGCATGATCCTCACCCTCGCGATCGTGCCCCGCTTCGGAGTTCAGCTCGAGCAGTTCTCGATCGCGTCCCTGATCATCGCGCTGGGCATGGTGGTCGACAATGCCATCGTGGTCTCGGACAATGCGGCCCGCCTCATTCGGGAAGGGAAGCCGAATCGCCTGGCCGTGATCCAAGGGACTCAGGAGCTCGCGATCCCAGTCCTCACCTCGACGCTCACGACCGTCGGAGCCTTCTTGCCCCTCGCCTTCCTCTCGGGAAACTCGGGGGAGTACATCCGCAGCTTGCCGATCGTCGTCGCGACGACACTCTCGGTCAGCTACGCAGTCGCGATGCTGGTGACGCCGATCTCCTGCCTCTGGCTCCTGCGGGCCAAGCCCGCCCGGCCGCTCGGCGATCGCGCGATGGAGGCCGCTCGCCGCGGGTGGGCCCGGTTTCGCCGGAAGGCGCACCCGGGTGACGCCAGGGGAGATGCCTACGGCCCCGTGATTCGGGCCTGCCTGAATCACCAGCTCGTGACCTTGGGCTTGGCGTCGGCTGCTCTGATCGGCAGCCTGTTCTTGGTGCCGAGCATCGGGTCCCAGTTCTTCCCGGGCGGAATTCGGGACCAGTTCTTCGTCCACGTCTGGCTTCCCGAAGGCAGCTCGCTCGCGGCAACCGAAGCCGCTTGCGAGAAGGTCGAGCGGGCTCTCCTGGAGAGCAACGAGCTCCTTCGCGATCGAACCGTCGATCCGCCGCTCCGCAGCTCGGTGACCTTCGTCGGCAGCGGCGGACCACGCCTGATGCTCACCAGCTCGCCCGAGCAGGACTACACCAATTACGCCTTCATTCTGGTCAACACGCACGATGCCGAGCACTCGCGCCGCCTCGCCCAAGAGCTTCGCGACGCAGTGGCCGACATTCCGGATGCCCGCATCGACATCCGCGACTACGCGCTCGGGCCGTATATCAAGAATGCGATCGAGTTCAAGATCTTCGGCCCGGACGATGATGTCCTCCGTAACTTGGCTCCGGAAGCCATGCGGCTCTTTCGTGAGACCGAGGGCACGCGCGGCGTCACCGACAACTGGCGAAACTCGGCGTATCAGCTCCGAGTCGAGGTCGATCCGACGGCCGCCAACCTGGCAGGCGTGACCAATGCCGATGTCGCACAGACGATGAGCGGCCTCGTCTCGGGTGCTCCCTTGACGACCTATCGCGAAGGAGACCACTCGATCGACGTCATGCTCCGGATGCCCGGCGATCGGCGATCGCGAGTGAGCGATTTGAGCGGGCTCTCGGTCGAGGGCCGCGAGGGCAAGGTGCCCCTCGACTCGATCGCTCGGATCCTGCCGACCTGGCAGCCGGCGGTCATTCGGCGGGAAGGCGGCCAGAGAGTCATCGCCATCGGCAGCCAGGTCGAAGAGGGCTTTCTCAGCAACGCCGTCGCCGCAAAGATCCGACCTCGCCTCGAGACCCTCGTGGCAAAGCACACCGGCTACCGGATCGAGACCAGCGGCGAGCAGGAGAAGACGTCGGAGAGTCAGGAGAAGATCCTGGGCGCGCTTCAACTGAGCGTGCTGCTGATCCTTCTCGTACTGATCTCACAGTACAACTCTCTGGTGAAGCCGTTGATCGTCCTGGCGGCCGCACCGCTGGCGCTCATCGGCGCTCTCATCGGACTCTATGTCACCGGCTGGCCACTGGGCTTCATGCCCAGCTTGGGAATCGTCTCGCTCGTCGGAGTCGTCATCAACAACGCGATCATCCTCATCGACTTCATCGAGGGCTCGGTCAAAGAAGGTACTCCACTTCGGGACGCGGTGGCGCGCTCCGGGCTCTTGCGAATGAAGCCGATCTTGCTCACGACGATGACGACGGTCGGCGGCCTCATTCCCCTCGCTCTCTTCGGCGGGCCGATGTGGGCCGGGATGGCCTGGGCGATGATCTTCGGCTTGGTGTGCTCGACCGCGCTCACACTCCTCGTCGTGCCGACTCTCTTCGTCTTCTTCGCCGAGCACTTCGGCATGAAGGTCGGCTCGCCGGATCTCGAGAGTTGAGATCTGAATGAGGCTCTCTCTGTGAATAGAAGCCTCCCCTTCCGGGTGGGGGCCGGAAGGGGAAGCCGCGGTTTCCCGCTTCGGAGGTCTGAGAGAAGCTGAAAGGCAGTCGGTCAGAACCGGATCAGTTGACCATCCAGCAGTCACCACTCGTGATGAAGCTGAAGGCCGGAAGCTGGATACCGATCGCCTGGGTGAAGACCGTCAGCGGCTGGAGTGCCGGCGGTACCTGCACCGCGGCGTTGTCCAGCGGGATCGTCTGAGCGGAGCCGGACAAGCCGACGTCACCCGTCAGACCGCCCAGCCCACCACCGGTCGTCAAGACGATGGAGAGGCTGAGGCCGAGCCCCGTGAGAACCGGGTCGGAGACGAGGTTGGTCCGGCGGCCGTCACCGGCCGGCAGCACGAAGGTACCCGAGGCATTCTCGGTCAAGCCACCGCCCAGGTTTCCGGCGGCGATCAGAGACAGGACGGTGTTGGAGGTACCCGTGAGCTGCTGATTGGCCTCGTGCCGGATGGCAGAGGCATCGGCAGGCGCTCCCGGGTTGAGGAGCGAGTTGCTCGAGCGGATGATCGTGCCACCCGTGCCGACGGTGCCGGTGTCGAATCCGAACGAGCCCGACGTGCTGCCCGAAGGATCGCGGTTGGTCTGGGTGGTCGCGTCGACCGTGAACCAGCTATGGCTCCACTCCTGGGCGCCGATGAGCTGGAAGGCCGAGTTCGCGATGGTGTCTTCCAAGAAGGAGATACCACCGGAGTTGAGGTTGCGCTCGTTACCCGAACCGGTCCAGTAGTTCTGGTTACCGATGGTCTGGTTGGTCTCACCGCGCATGGAGAACGAGAACTTCTGATTCGATCCCAAGACGGTGGACGTCTGGGTGTACGTCGTGCCCCACGTGAACGTCACGATCCAGAACCAAGGAGCGTTGCAGGGCAGCGAGGTGGCCCAAGCAGCGGAAGCAACGACGGTACCGGTCGCTTGCGAGAAGTTGCCGCCACGGCGGAATTGCATCAAGCTGAAGCCCAAGGGCTGAGCGACCGATGGCGTGACGCCGGCTTGGCCGTTCCAACCCTGAAAGCCGTCCTGCTGGACGCCGATCGGGTGAATGCTGCCCTCGACGCCGCCGGATCGATTCCCGGTATTGGGATCGTGAGCCGGTGTCGTTCGCGTGAACGTCGTCGTATTCGTGGGCGGCACGACGGTGTTGCCGAAGAAGTAGTCGACGCCGTTACTGAATGCCTGCTGATTGGTCTGCGCATGGGCCGGCACGCAAAAAGCAATTGCGATGCTCACCATTGCGAGGAACATGAGACGGGACCTCATGGTCTCCTCCTAGAGATGTACGGGGTCATTGGAAACATTGCTCCCACGGAAGGAGAGCGAACACGGAGTACGGATCCCGACCCCTTCGACATCATGGCCTGGACGGAAGACGGCCAGTGACGTCGTCAACGTTGATTACACACGCAGTGCCCCCACGACCAGTCGGTCGCACCGAGGTGCGTAGCGTCGGATTGTGAAGCGGAGTTTCGGGATCTCATCAAGGAGTAACGGAGACCTCTCCCCGACCTTGCACTTCTAAGAAAAAAACATCTCCCAAATGCCGTGTGGGTCGGCGAACGGCCCCAAGGGGAGTGAGGAGTGACTTCGTCGCCAGGCTGCGGGCTGAAACTGGGGGTTTTCTCCCAATCTCCGAAGTTCTCCGCACATTCCTCGGCCCGATCTCACGAGAGGACACGGCCAAGTCACGCGGCACTCGCTGAGCCCGCGTCGCGCGGACACGTCGGTCGGATCGCCCACAGCCAGCGAGCCCGAGCACCGTTTGATCCGCCCCAGTGGCCTGCAGGCCGACCCACACGGGAGTTAGGAGATGCAAAAAAACCTGCGGACTTTGGCGCCATTGCACTCGAATGCGGGGGAGGCGGTACTTGTCGCTTGGAGATCCACCTGCGGCGATGATAGCATTGCCCAGGATCTCGGCGCTTCTCTCCCGGGTGCCGAGCATCGGAGAGTGCTTCATGTGCAGCTCTGGTCCAGACAGCACGACCGGCCTGCTGCTCCGATTTGCAGCGACTGGCAACACGCAGGACTTCCGGGCGATTCACGATCGCTACCGGCCCATCGTCCTGGGTTGGGCGATACGGTGCGGCTTCACTCGAGAAGAAGCCGAGGACATCGCTCAAGAGACCTTGCTGCGCGTAGCCGACAACGCCGACCGCTTTGACCCGAAGCGTGGCTCCACCTCGGCCTGGCTCCTCTCGATCGCTCGTCGCTGTCTGCAGGATGCGGCCCGGTCGCATCAGCGGGAGAGGAATCGACAGACGCTCCCGGAGTCTCGCTGGGCCGAGCTGGCGGGCCACGACGACCTGGCGGCACGCTGGGAGCAAGAGTGTCGCCAGACGGTCTTGGCGCGAGCCGTCGACGGACTCCGGCGGAGCACGCGCTGCGATGAGAAGACGATCGCCGCGTTCATACGCTTCGCCTTGCAGGAAGAGAGTGCCCAGTCGATCGCCCGCGATCTCGGCCTCAGCGTCGAGCAGGTCTACGTGGCCAAATCGCGCTGCGTGGACCACATTCGTCCCCTCCTCGAGCGGCTCCAAGCCGAGTACGAGCTCGAGTGATCGACACCGCCCAAAAGGCGGCGGGCGGAGTCCCTCCTCCGCCCGCTGCCGTCGGTCAGGGACGAGACAGACTCAAGGCTTGAAGACCCAGGCCACCGACTGGAACGGTCCCAGGGTCCCGGCGAAGTTCTGCATGCCGCTCGCCGGCTGGAAGCTGCTCTGACTCACCAGAGTGCCGGTCACGTCGTAGACCGCGAACGCCACCTGGTAGGTCGAGGGGAAGCCGGCATAGTCGGCCGGATCGAAGCTGTACGAGTAGGCATAAGTGTTCGAAGGCGACGCCGGCGGATTGGAGTAGTCGAAGCTGAACGGGTTCATCGGCGTGCTGGTCGCCGTGTTCGCGTCGTAGTGCTCGGCGCCCCAAGGGTTGCTCATCAAGAGGGCCAAGGAGCCGCCGTTGTGATGACGGTACATGCCGCGCGGGAGCCAGGTCGGGTTCTCGTCGGCCGAGACCGGGATCCAGGTCGGACCGAAGAACGCATTGAGCCCGACCAGATGCTTGATCGGCTCATACTGCGAGAAGTCGAGCTCGGTGATCTGATTGCTACCGACACCCAAGTAGGTGCTGAAATAGCTCCAAAGATTGGGCAGGAAGCCTTGCACCACCGACTGGTCCAGGACGACATCCTGGGTCGCGCCGATGACGGTGACATCCGGCGCCCTCTCGAGCGACCCGGCGTGGTAGTCCATCAAAGGAGCCGGCGAGCTCGCCGTCAGGAAATCGCTCAAGCTGCGGTAGTAGTCGTAGAGATCGACGGCGGCGAGCTTGGCCTCGTCCAGTCCTGGACTCTGCACGTCCTGCGGCGACACCATGAACCGGTTGCTGATGAAGACCGAGCCCTGATGCTCGAGCACCCGGATACCCATCTGCCAGCAGCCGAGGGCGGCCGTGATCGCTGGGAACGGCTCGAAGAACTGATCTCCGGGGTTGGCCGTCAGGAGACGCGTGTAGGGCATCGCGCAGAAGCTCGGATCATAGACACTCCCGTAGCGCAGGTTGTCGGCCGCCATCGGCAGCATCGGGATCCGGCGGATGTAGGCGTCGTGATACTCGTACCAGGTCTGCGAGCTCGCCTGGTCGAGCACGTGATTCGGCTCGTAGGACCAGTCCAGCGCCCAAGGGTTCTGCACCGGCACCTTCTGCGAGAAGAAGGCCGAGGAGGTCTCCATGATGGTCGGCACCGGCGAGACGGTCGTTTGCGCCGCGACATCGTCGAGCATGCTCAACCAGGCCTGCGCGTAGAAGCTGCCGAAGCCCGGGTCATGGTCGTGCGTGGTCGCGAAGCACCAGCCCGAGAACGGGTTCGGAGACGGCCAGCCTTGACCACCACTCGCACCGAGCGTGTTGAGGAAGCTGGCGCTGACGCCCGAGAACCAGGTCGGCCAGTCGATATTCGTGCCGCTCGGAGAGCCCTTGCCAGCGGCGCAGGCGATGCCGACCGGTCCGACGTTGGGCTTCAGCCAGAGGCCGTTCTCCTGCACCATCTGCACCATGGAGGGATCGAGCTGAGCGCAGTAACCTCCGCCCAGACAGCTCGCGAAGATCGTGCACTTGGAGTCCGTCGGCGTCACGCTGATCTTCTCGGTCATGGCGTGCACCGTGACCTTGTTGCCCGCGTTCTCGGCCGACGTCACGAACTGGTGGACGGCGCTCATCGGCGGGCTCGGGTTCTGCGCGTAGCCGCCAGCCAGCGTCACCTCGCTCATCGGGTCGACGACGAATCGGTTGAACATGAGCATCGGGAACGGCTGACCGAAGTGATTGTTGAAGAACGACAGCTCGGCCGACGCCGTCGTCAAGTCGAAGGTCTCGGGGCAGTACCCGTTCCCGGTCTCGATCCAACCGAAGAGCGGGTTCGTCTTCAGCGCGAGGGGCACGCTCAGGTTCGAGCTCGCCCCGATCGGACCGGTGTACCAAGGATACGTCCGGTACTGCTCACGGTACTTGTGCGCCGCAGTGATCCAATCACCGTTCTCGAACGCCGCGATCTGCACATGGTAGGGCGACGTGTAGCTCGTCGCGTCGAACACGTTCCCGGTCACGAACTGAATGGTCTCGACGACCATGGAGCCCGCCGTCCCCAGAGCCGGGTCCTGCGTCCAGTAGATGCCCTTGACGTAGCCCTCATCGTCATTGTTGGCGTGGTACAGACCCAAGCCCGTCGTCTGGTCGTAATAGGCCGATACAGGCACCGACAACGTGCCCGGATCGATGCTGTCGGGCGAGACGACGTTGATCTGATGATCGGGATCTTGGGTCAGGAGCAATGGTTGACCGCTGACCGGGTCGACGTAGCCGATCGGATCGCCGTACAACGTTCCCCCGACACGCCCGGTCGCGAGGCGATCGCTGCCATTGCCATCGTCGCCGTCGGCGATGTCGAGCGAGCGAACGGCCAGGCGGGGATAGCGGGTGAGCCACAGCCGGTAGGTCGTCGCCCCGGGATTGTTGAGCGACACGTTGAGATGCGCTTCGGCCGTATCCGAGCCATAGGGCAGGATCCAGGTCGCGGTCACCGTCACGTTCGGATTGCCGGTCGGAGCACCGCCGGCCACGGGCACGCTGCCCGGCCCCCAGGTCGCCACCAGATATCGGTAGGTCTGGCCCGGAAACGTCCCGACGTTGAAGATCTGGACCGACACGAGAGGCAAGTCGTCGGGCACGATCGACAGGTCGTAGGCGGCATTGGCCGGCACGGTCGGGTCGATCCGCGCCTCGACCTCCCACAACGGCAAGCCCTTCTCCAGACTGACGATGCCACCTGTCGGCGCAGTGATCCTCGTCAGCCAGAGATCGTCGCCATTGGCGGGATCCTCCTGCGTGAACTGCAATTCCACCAGACCATTGCCGAGGCGGTGCCGAATATCGGCTGGATTGGCCTGAACGACCGCTCCCGCCAACAGCAGAACGGCGAGCATGGCGCTCGCCAGGCGACTCTTCGAATCGAGTCGCCCAGGCATCGAGTCGCGTAACATCGAAGTACTCCTCCAAGAATTGCTAGCGGTAGGCCATGGCTGATCAATGCCGGGGCCCACAGGTTGATCCGTCGCGATCCTCGAGGTCGGTTCTTCTGTTTCGAAGGATTCTTGGAGTGAGGCCGCTTCAGAGAACGGAGCTCAGCCGGTCTCGGCGTCCTCCTTTCAAGTGCCGCAAGAGCTTTGGGGTCCGGAGTTGGACGTTCGAGAAGGCCCAAGAGCGATCGTGCGATCTCTCTCCGACAGACTGGGGCCTCGGCTCGCTCGACCTCGGTACTGCAACGGACTCAGGCTCGACTTCCCACCCGTGTGCTCCGCCGGGCCGCTCGCGCCGGCCCCGTGGACCGACTTGGCCTCGAGGTTGGGGACTTTTCTTCGGCCCCACTCCCTGCCTTCGACGAGAACCGCTAAGATGGGCGGAGCGCCCGACAATCCTCATGACGTCTCGAGGCAGATCCCCACGGGCCCCATCCTCCCTGCCAGCATGCCGAGCTCCCAACAGACCGAGACCGCATCCATCTCCGCCGAGCGTGATGATCTTCCGATCGTTCTGGCCGCTCTCACCGGTTCTTCCGAAGCCCTCGATCGACTCTTCGAGAAGCTCGAGTGCCTGCCGAGGATCTTGGCGGCCATCAATCGAAAGTTCGGCTCACCTCTCCAGGCCGCCGATCTGGCGGACCTGACGCAGGAGACCCTCACGAAGATCTGGACCAAGCTGGATCGCTTCCGACAGCAGGGCCCGATCGACGCCTGGGCCTACCGATTCTGCTTCCTCGAGTTCATGAATCGCTTGCGACAGCAGAACCGCCGGAGCAAGCTCCAGTCCGAGTCGATCGAGCACCACGACCCCGCGGCCGGTGGCCCCGACCCGATCGCCCTCGAGATCGAGGAGATCGAGTCCCAGCTCGAGATTCTCGGGCCACCCGAGTCCGAGGTGATCCGGCTCAAGCACTTCGACGGACTCACTTTTCCTGAAATCGGCAAGTTTCTCGAGGTCTCTCCCAACACCGCGAAGACGTATTACTACCGCGGCATCGATTGGCTGAGACGTCGCCTCGCCCCTGAGCGCCCGGAACGAGAGAGATGACCTTCGGACGATTGAACGACGAGGCACTGCTCGCCGCCTTGTTGACCGGAGAGACGAGCGAGGACGAGCCCGAAGTGAAGGAACGCTTGAACCGGAATCCGGAGCTCGCCAGCCGTTGGCGAGAGTTTCGAGGAGTCGTCGACTCTCTCGAGCGTAGCGCGGATGTCCAGCAAGAGATCTTGGCAGAAGCCAGACGCGGGGAAGACGCGCCCGGGCTGGAGCGAGTCGCTGCCATGCGCGCCGAGAAGTCACCGAGCCAGCCGAGGAGCCTCGGCTCGCCGGCGCGGCCACGGTGGCTGAGCCCGGCTCTCTGGGTGGCGGCCGCCGTCGTCGTCGCCGCCCTCGCCTACTGGCTGGGGACGCGCTCCGGCGATCAACCCGGCCGGCTCCCCGAGCGCTCCATCGGAACCGAGATCACGGGATTGAGTCCGAGCGGCTCCGGCGCGAGCTTCGAGAGATTCACCTGGACGTACCCGGCCCAACCCGGCAGCGAGTATCGCGTCCTGATCCGTGACGCCGAGTCCCGAGACGAGCTTCCGGGATCTTATCGACTGAGTGTCCCCGAGTGGAAACCCGATCCGGAGACGATCTCTACATGGCCCCAGCAGATCGATTGGCGAGTGGAAGTCTGGACCGAGGGCATCCGCGTCGCCCGCTCCGACTGGGTCTCGGCCTCGCGCTGATCACCGTACTCTGCGGGGCGACTCCCCTCGTCGCGCAGGAGACCGAATCCCGGACCGCAGATCCGGAAGCCGAGGCCCTCGTTGCTCGAGCCAAGGGGCTTCGAGAGCAACTGAAGAGAGATCCCGCCACCAGCGAGGCGCTGACCGCCATTCTCGAAGAGCTGCGAGCACCGCGCTGGGCGGACAACGAGGACATTCAGCTCTCGCTGGAGTACTGCCTACGAACCCTCGCCGGACACTTCCGCAAAGCGAATGACGCCGCCCGAGCGATCCCGTACTACGAAGCCGCCCTCGAGGTCGCCCTCGCGAACGAGCAATTCGGCAAGGCCTCCTACGACGCGATTCGCCTTTACGCGCTGTTCGCAAGCCAAGGCGAACGCGCTGGCGGTACGGCGGCGCTCGAGGAGGCTCTCGAGGTCGTTCCCGAGGAATACGTGCAACGCGTCCAGCTTCTCTTGTACCTCGGGCTCGACCGCAAGATCGACGAGCGCTGGGACGAGGCCTTGACCTTGTTCCAGGAAGCATGGCGCCTCACGATTCCGAAGGACGGCACGATCGGAACCGCACACGTCGACGCCGCCCGTGCCCTCGCCGACACCTACATCAGCCTCGGCCTCATCGACTTGGCCGCCAAGTGGACCGAGCAGGAGAGCGAGCTCGTCGCCCGCCTGCAGCTCGACAGCCTCGGGGACCGTCAACGCTTCGCGGGCCGGTCGGCGGTTCGGCGAGCGAACTTGCGCCTCACCAACGATGACTGGCAGCGAGCCGCGGACGAGATCGAGTCGGCGCTCGCCGACGGCGACGGCTTCCGCTCGGACCCGGGAACACGATCAGCGCTTTTCCTCCGTCTGGGCGTCGCCTTCTCGATGTTGGAGGACCGCGATCCGCAGCGTGAGCGTCGGGCCGAGAAGGCGTTTCGGACGATCCTCTCCCCGGAAGAGTCCAGCTCGGCTCACGACGTTCATTCGGCTCGCCTGCGCTTGGCCGAGGTGTACCTGAGGGAGTCCCGCTTCGAGGAAGCCCGCTTGCTGCTTTCGGCCGTAGAGGAATCGGAGGCGGACGCCCGCCGCTCGGCCGCCTTCGATCAACTGGATCAGGCCCACCTCACCGTCCTGCAGAACCAATTGGCTCGACGAACCTCGGCCGCACCGGAGATCCGCCAGGAGCGCTGGAGCGCCTTGCTGCGAGAGTCCGAAGCTCTGCTCGAGCTCTGGCGAGCGAAGGAGCCGAGGCCAGGTGGCATCGGGTTCCTGGCGACCCTCCGAGCGCGCGAGCTCTTCGACGAGATCATCCTGACCGCGCTGGAGCTCGAAGGTCGCGAGCGAGGCTCGCGGACCGGAGCGGACTGGTTGCTCGAGACCCAGCCCCTCGGCTCGCTCGCGCGGCGGATGAAGGCGCCCGAGGTCGACGTCGCAAAGATCCAGCGCGAGCTGATTCGCTCCGGCGAGGGAGTCCTTCTCTTCTTGCCTTCTCGCCACCGCTCTTGGGCCATCGCGATCGATACCGATCACGTCGAGTGCTTCGAGCTCGCGCCCGAGCACCGGATCGAGAGCCTCCGCGGTCGCCTGGTCAGCGAGATCGTCACCTCGCCGTTCGGGCTGTCCGAAAGTGACCGCCTCGAGCGCGAGCAGTCGATTGACCGCCTGTCCCGTGAGCTGTCGGACCTCTTGTTTCCTTCCGCGCTCTCCGAGTGCGTGCTCGGGTGGGACGCGGTCACGATCGCTGCACCAGATCTCCTTCGTTACTTGCCCTTCGAATGCTTGCCGGTCGGAGTGGAGGGACCGCTCGGCCTCGCGCGACCGATCGGCTACTACCCGTCCCTGTCGATCGCGCTGATTCTCGAGCAGCGAGCCGGGCGGCGTTCGGCCAAAGCCGAGCGTGACATGCTGTTCGTGATCTCCCCCGAGCTCCCCCAAGACGAGAGTCCCGAGTCCCGCCTCGCCTCGTTGGACATGACGAGCGCGCAAAGGGAAGCGCTGCTCCGTCCGTGGCATCCGGCCGACGGCGACGTGCTTTCGGGCGCCGCCGCAAGCCTGACGGCGTGGAAGGCTGCGCTGTCCTCGTCGACCACCGGAGCTCACCTGATCGTTCACGGAATCCGGGATGCCGAGCGTGAGCGATCGGCCGGTCTGCTCTTGAGCGCGGCTTCCACTGAGCAAGACGGCCGAGTTTGGTCCGAGGACATCGAAGCCTTCGACTCGGTGCCGCCGCTCGTCCTCCTGACCGCGTGTGGCACGGGACGAGGTCCCGAGCGGTGTGGCGATGGCGCCGTGTCCCACTTGGGAGGAGCCTTCTTCCTCCGAGGTGCAGAAGCGATCGCGCTCCCGTTCGCCGACTTGGCCTATGAGCCGACACTCGCGCTCTCGGCAACTCTGCACGAGAGACTGCGTGCGGGCGATTCCCTCGCCGAGGCTCTGCACCGGTCTCGCATCGAGCGGGCAGGCTCGAACCCAGACCCCTTCTACTGGGCCCTGCTCCATGCCACCGGTCGCGTGCACCGTCGCTACTACGAGCCAGTGGTGGTCGAAGCCGAGAGCGGCTCACGCTGGCTCCTTTGGACTCTCGCTGGTGGTGCGATGGTCGGAGTCGCGCTCTGGATCTACCGGAGACGCTGAGGGCCCGTCGTCAAGAAGACCGGGTGAGACCGAGCTCGGGCCGGTCCCTCGATGGGGCGCGACGAGTCGCCCCCAGCGCCATTCGATCAGTTGCCGCCGCCGGGAGGCGTCTCGGGCTCTTCGTCGTCCTCGTAGTCCGGGATCGGCTCGATGTCGACGACAGTCGTCACCGTGCGGTTGACCTGGATCACGAAGCCAAGCTCGGCCGCGAGGTTCGGCTCGGTGTCACTGTGGTAGGAGGCGCCCAGGCCTTCGAGGTAGAGAAGCAGCGGCTTCAGAGAATCGTCCGCCTCCGTCCACTCGGGCACGAAGGCGAACGTCCGGCCTGGGAAAGCCTGCACGTAGTTCTCCGTACCGGCCTCCAGTTCGACGTAGCGCTGGAGCCAGAAGACGACGCTGGAGTCCGGGTTCTCGAAGATGAACTGCCCGGCGTCGTAGTTCGGTCCACTCGAGATGGGAGCGCGGAACAGATTCGTCGCGGCGGGATCCGTCGACGAAGCAAGGCCGTTCTTTCGCCAGGCCATCACCTCGACGTGCGTCGCGCCGCTGGGAATCTGAGGGGAATCCACCAGGTGGATGTTGAGGAATCCCGTGTAGGGCGAGGTCTCGGTCGGATAGCCCGAGCTGTAGAGGACCGAGCCGGAGAGGGCGGGCGTCTGGAGGCGCTCCTCGACGAGATGGTTCTTGAAGAGGACGGCACGCCCGCTCGACTGGACCGGGAAGAAGACGTCGAGGTCCCCGTCGTTGTCGAGGTCGCCGATGGCCGGGTGCGCGGAGTTGGTCGGAGCGCTCCCGGCCGGACCGAGCGGGACCGTCACGACGCTCCCGAGGTCGTAGCCGGTCGATGTGTTCTCGATCAGCAAGACGTCGTGGCTCGAGCGCTGGCTCAAGGCGAGGTCCTTGTCGCCGTCGCCGTCGAGATCTCCGGCGGCCACGGCGACCGGTACGATCGCTCCCAATGGCAACGACTGGAGCTGCACGGGACTCGAGCCGCCGTTCGTGCCGATGATCTGGATGCTCCCCATACCCGGCGCCGGGTCGACCACCCAGACGATCCGTTCGCGCGAGGTCCCGTCGTCCAGCGGGAACGCGGTGACCGACTTGCTCCCCGATGTCAGAAAGCTCGTGATCGGCGTGCCATCGATCGCATAGACGTAGACGCCGTTCGGCGTGGTCACGACCAGCTCCGGTAGACCGTCCCCGGCGAAGTCGCAGTGAGTGATCTCCTGGGCGCCGGGTGCGATCGAGAACAGGGTATCGATCTGGAACCCCGAGGCGGCCGCCAAGAGGATGATCGCTTGGTTGCCGTTGGACCGGATCCCGTAGAAATCCTGTCCGTGCTGACGATCGAGCTGACCAGCGCCCACCCAAAGAGCATTCTGCCAGTAGGCGATGCGACCGTAGGGCGAGCCGTCCAGGTCGCCGGTCGACTCGGAGTGCGTCCAGATGATCAGACCATCGTTGGCGCAGACGAGCACCTCGTTGCGGCCGCTCAGGATCCGCCTTCCGATCGCGGTCACCGGCGTCGGCTCGGGCACCCGCAGCGCCGCGTCGAAGCTCGCGGGTCCGGTGAGGATGATGACCTGTTCATCGCGTAGAAAGGCCACGTCCGCCTGGGGCTCCGCGGAGAAGTGGCCGACCAAGGTCCGCGTGAACGCGTCCGCCGGAGCATTCCCAAGGTTCTTGATGTGGAAGTCCACCTGTTCGCCGCGCACCCAGTCCTGCGCAGGCGCGACTGGGCTGAGGGCCAGGAGGAGTGCCCCGAGCTTCAGGGCGATTCTCGGGTCATGATGAGTCATGTCTCTTTCGTCTCCGATCCGTTCTCTGCGGCTGTTCCACCGCAGGCGCCCGACTGGAACAGCTCTCTCTCGAGTCCCGTCTCTACCAGATACCCTGGTTCCCGGAAAACGAACCTGCTCGAGAATCCCCGTGGCTCGGGAACGGTCAGAACGCCGGTGCAACCGGGTCGACGCAGCCCGGCAGGGTTTTTCGAGGTAATGACAGGTGCGCGTCCGGGTTCTCGCCTCCGAGCCCCCCTTTCCCATCCCGAACTCTCGGAGGAGTCCCCTATGCCCCCACGCCCTATCCGCATCTTGCTCGCGCTGATCGTCCTGTCCATGTTCGCCCTGGCCGCTTCCGCCTTCTCCCAGCCTGGAGGCAACGCTCGGATGAAGGTGCTCGGCACCACGATCTCGAAGCCCGGTCAGATCGAGATCGAAGGAGACGCCTCGCACGCCTACGTGATCTTGATCGCCGCGCGGTTGCAGGACTGGACCTTCAAGGGCACGACGATCAACGTGCCGCCCGACTTTCTCGCGATCACCTCGGGCTTGCCGGGCTTCGTCGGCACCTTGGACGGCTCCGGCCAAGCGCAGGCTTCGTACATCATCCCGAACAACACTGCCTGGGACGATCTCGTGCTCTACGGTCAGACGATCACCCTCGCCGCCAGCGGACACATCGCCGCCGTCTCCGAGGTCTCGGTCTTGCCGCTGAACCTGCAAGGCACGTTCATCGCGACCGGCTCGCTTCTCCGCGATCGCGCCTTGCACACAGCCACACCGCTCGACGACGGGTGCCGGGTGCTCATCATCGGCGGCGGCTCGGGCAACCTCTCGGGAGCCGTCTCCCTGAGCTCGATGGAGCTCTACGACTTCGCCTCCCAGAGCTACGCATCGGCCGGCAGCCTCCGACGCGCCCGCGCGATCCACACGAGCACCGCACTCGACGATGGCCGAGTGCTCGTCGTCGGAGGGATCGACACCGCCTGGAACGTCGATGCCACCTGCGAGATCGTGGACCCGACGAGCGGATTCAGCTCGAGCTTCACCGGCACCATGAGTCGCGCCCGCACCGGCCACGTGGCCGCCAAGCTCACGGATGGCCGCGTCGTGGCTCTCGGCGGCACGAACACCTTCTCCAGCATCGGGACGCTCATCCAGGGCATCACCGGGCAAGGCGAAGTCTTCGACAAGGCCACGGGCAGTTGGACGAGCGGCCCCACGCTGTCCGAGCCCCGCTTCGCCCACACGATCACTCGCCTCACCGACGGCCGCTTCCTCGTTGCCGGCGGCATGAGCTGGGTCTCGGTGGCGGGCGTGCCGATCCCGGTGATCTCGAATACGGCCGACCTCCTCGATCCGGTCACGATGTCGATCACTGCTGCCGGGAATCTGCACACCGCGCGCCTCGCCCATCGAACCGCGCTCATGCCCGATGGCCGCGTGCTCGTCGTCGGAGGCGCCGGAGGCGATGCCTACAACCCCGCCGCGATCACCGACTGCGAGATCTTCGATCCCGTGGCGAACAGCTTCCAGGTGACCGGCTCCTTGATCGGAGCATCGGCCTACGCGAAGCCCGTCGAGATCTCCGGCGGACGCTTCCTCGTCGCCGGTGGCGTACAAGGAGCGATCTTCAACCCGAGCGCCCAACCGATCGCGCAGGTCTTCGACCCCGTCACCGGAGCCTGGACGCAGACCATCGGCGCACTGCAGACGGGCCGCGGCTTCCACACCTCGGTCCGCTTGCCGGATGGGTCCGTCCTGCTCACCGGCGGCGGCGACACTTCGCTCAACACCACCTTGGCTTCCGAGCGCTACACGGAGTGAAGCGGAGCGGCGGAGCCTTCGGGCTCCGCCGACGCAATACCTCCGACTTCTTCATGCTGCGCTTCGTCGAATCGCGCAATGACCGTAAGCCGGTCTCTGTCAGACTTGGCATCGCCTCCTTCCTCGATTAGCCTCGGGCTCGGGGGTGAGGAGATCGCCGAGATCCATGAGCCAGAGACCGTCCGAACCGCCATCCCTCGAGGCCGACCGAGAACGCTGCCAGCAAGATCTCGATCTGGTCCAGCGTGCCTTGCTGCGGCAGCCGGAAGCGTTGGGTGGGCTCGTGGAGCGGCTGCAGTGCGTGCCCCGCATCCTGCTCTACAAGAATCGCCAGCTCGGTGCGCCTCTCTCCGGACACGAGCTCGAGGACCTGGCGCAGGAGACGCTCCTCGCCATCTGGAAGAAGCTCGACCGATTCGAAGGACGCAGTCGCTTGGAGACCTGGGTCTACCGGTTCTGCTTCCTCGAGCTGATGGCGAGGCTGCGTCACTTGAATCGGCAGCCGACCTTCGTGTCCGACGTCGAGCCTTTGACTGACGGGAGATCGGCCAGGCCGCCCGACCCCTTCCGCTTCGAGACCATCTACCGCGGACTCGAGAAGCTGGATGCCGGCTCCGCGAGTATCCTCAAGATGAAGCATTTCGAAGGGCTCACCTTCGACCAGATCGCCGAGCGACTCGGAGTCTCTTCCAACACGGTCAAGACTCGCTACTATCGAGCACTTCCGAAGCTGCGCGCCCTGCTGCAGACACCCGCCGGAAGTCGGTCCGAGGAGAAGAGCTCATGATCCCCCACGACGAGCGACATCTCGCCCAGCTCGAAGAGCTGCTCGTCCAATCCGACGAGCCGGAGACCGACTTCGAGGGCTCGCCGCTCTCGGAATGCCTCGAGTGCCGCGAGCATCTCGAGTCCAACCTCTCCTTGATGGACGAGCTGGATCTCGTCGGCCGCGATGAGCAGGCCTCCCTCGCCGAGATCGAAGAGACCGAGCTCCGCGCCGCGGATCAAGATCTCCATCGCGCCAGCCGGCTCTTCTCCGAGATCTCCGCGGCTCCTCCGCTCACCCTCCAAGACTACCGGCGAGAGCGACCGCGACGCGTCGTGGCGGCCTCGCTCGTCTTGGTGCCCGGCGCCTTGGTCCTGGTCCTCCTCTGGACCGTGCTCTTCCCCACGCATCGCGACCCGCTGCTCGGCGTCAACCCGCCGGGCTTCACGCCGGCCGGTCATGCAGACTCCTTCGCCCGCTTCAGTTGGCCCGACACCGCGCCCAAGGGTGGTTGGTACGTCCTGCAAGTCTTCGACGGCACGAAGCCCGGACACTCCGCGCCACTGACCGAGCGGATGCGCCTCGAAGAGAGCTCGTGGACGCCTCCACCCGAATCCGAGCACTGGCCGCGCCGACTTCGCTGGCGCCTCGAGATCCTCGACGGCTCGAGCGCCGACTCGACGCTCGCCTGGTTCAACATCGTCACCACGCTCGATTGATCCGCCTGCTGCTGTCGGCGATCCTCCTCGCGGGCACGGTCGCCGCCCGACACGATGACGAGCTGACGCGCCTCCTCGCCGAATTGCCCGAGCCGGAAGCGTCCGAGCTGTCGTCGCTGCGCGCACTGCCCGAGGACAAAGAGCGCCTCGAGGCGGAGCTTC
This sequence comes from Planctomycetota bacterium, assembly GCA_040219065.1. Taxonomy (GTDB): domain Bacteria; phylum Planctomycetota; class OFTM77; order OFTM77; family OFTM77; genus OFTM77. Next base: position 6,782 of record JAVJTD010000286.1, on the reverse strand, counting down.
GCAGGGGACTCGAGACCACTCGCCGTCTCGCATCGAGGACGGCCGACTTCGAGCGACGCGCTCGGCTGCGCGCCATCGCGGCGGTCTTGACCGATCGATTGGGCTTCGAAGAGAGCGCCGCACGCGAGCGCTACCTCCAGCTCGGAGAGCTGCGCTCCCTCGGTCAATTGCAGAACGCCCTCGACATCGCCGAGCACACGCTTGCCGAGTATCCGCGCCTCGATCGGATGCAGCCCTACTTGGTGCTGGCGAGGGCCGAGCTCTTGCGTCAGCTCGGCCGGAGCCGCGAGGCGCTCGCGGCGATAGAGGGCCTGCCCGTGGACCTCGATGAGCGCGTCGACGGGGAAAAGCTCGCCTGGTCCTTTGAGGTCCTCGAGGGCAAGTGCCTCCTCGACCTCGGCCTCGTCGATCGTGCCGCACCGGTGATTCGCCGCTGCTGGGAGCGTGCCTTGGCTCTCGGCGACGATCCCGGCGAGCTCGCCGTCAATGTCGTCGAATCCCATCAGGTGGCGGTCCTCGCCTCCTTGGCGGTCGCCGATCACGAGCGCGTCCTCGAGCGGGTCGGTGAGCTGATGGAGCATCCGCTCTACGAGGCCGGCAGCCGCTTCGAGTCCGAGGGGCTCCACTTGAGAATCCTCCGGGCCGAGGCCCGGCTCGAGCTTGACGCTACGAATCCTGAAGTCCTCGAGGAAATCGCGCAGGAGATCGAAGAGATCCTTCCCCGTCTCGAGCGTCCCCAGATCCGGATCGACGCCGTGCTCACCCTCGCTCGGGTCGCGCTTTCCCTGGAACGTCACGACCGAGCGCTCGAGCTGCTTCGATCGGTCGACGTCATCTCGAGCGGAGATCAGGGTGACGCGCCATTCGATGTCGCCTGCCGCCGACTCGCCCTCGAGTGCGAGCTGACCTTGCTCCGTGCGGATGTGAGCTCCGCTCGCGCGCTGACGCGGCGGATCGAGTCCGTCTTCGATCGCCTCGTCACCGACTGGCGCGCCGCTCCCCAGCGAGAGGGAGGTCTCGGGCTCCTGCTCTACGGCAGTCGCCGCCAGCTACTGGTCGCCGCTCACGAGATCGCGGTGCTGGCGTCCGGAGAGCGCGCCGGCATCGAAGCCACGCTCACTCGTCTGCTTCGCATCGAAGAGCTCAGCCAGCTCGCCCAGAGCCTGGTGGATTCTCCCGTGGACCTGACCGCCATTCGCGAAGAGGCGCTCGCTGAGGGAGATGGCGTGCTGATCTACTTGCCCGCGTCTCCTCGCTCACTCGTGATCTGCCTCGACCGCGATCGCGTCACGCAGGAGAGACTGCCTGCCTATCCCGCCATTCGCGCTGCGCTCCGAGAGTACCGAGCCCACTTGTCCCTCGGTCTGGATCTGCGAGATACGGAGTCTCGCGAATGGGCCGGCTCCGAAGAGCGCCGACTCGCGAGGGTGCTCGGCGAGCGGCTGTTGCCCGTTTCGGTGCAGCAGCGGATCCGGAGCTGGAAGCGCCTCACGATCGTGGGCGGTGACGCGATCGGGGACGTGCCCTTCGAATGGCTTCCCTGTGGCGACACGCCATACCTCGGTCTCGAATGGCCGCTCACTCATTGGCCCTCACTGACCGTCGGCGCCGGGCTGGAGCGGGCGAGTCGCGACAAACATCTACCGACGACGGACCTGGTGCTGCTGGCCGATCCGGTGCCGGGCGCCCATGCCCGGAGCCGTTGGACGGGCTTGGATCCGATCCCGTTGACCCGTGATCTGATCGGGACGCTCGAGAGCCTCTATGCGCGCTCCGATCAGCTCCTCGGTGACGGCGCGACTCTCGAGCGCCTGCGACGCGTAGACCTCGACCGGGTCCGCATCTTCCAAGTCATCACGCACGGCGTCGTCGATCCCGAGCGAGAGCGCTCGATCGGGCTCCTGCTGACGAGCGATGGCGATGGCCACGATGCGCTGTGGGCAGACGACATCGAGCATCTGGGGGCACCGCGCTGTGTGCTCTTGACGGCTTGCCGATCGGCCCTGGGTCCGATGCGCCGCGGGGATGCACACGCCGCGGACCTGACGGGTGCCTGGCTAAGCCGAGGAACCGGTGTGGTCCTCACTGCCGGCGCGAACCTGCGATCGAGCGTCGCGCAACGTTTCTCGGAGCGCTTCCACGCCGCGCTCGATCCGGGCACCTCACCGGCCGAAGCGCTCCTTCAGGCGAGGCGCGCGGCGTTTGAAGAGCACGGCGCGATGCTTCCATTCATCGATGGACAGCTCCGACTCGTCGGCGCCGGTCACCGTCCGCTCTGGAAGCCGGGCGAAGCTTGGCAGCGTCCGACGCCGCGCTGGCCCTGGCTCGGTATCGCACTGGTGATCGCTCTCCTTGGCGTCACGGGGTGGATGCTTCGGCGACAACGCGGTCACTGATCCGGATCGGGGAAGTCTTCGTCGTCGAAGTCGGGCGGATCGAGGAGCGGCGTCAGCCCCGATCCGATGACGCGCTCTCCGCCGAAGCCGCCCGGCGGCTCCAGGTAACCCAGGCCGTTCGGCGGACTGCCCAGCTCGAGGAACGTGAGCAAGATCTGGGGTCCGATCGACGAGGGCAGGAGACCTTCGGTCGAATCCTGATCGATCGACACGGCCAGTGTAAGGGTCGGCCCAGCCGATATCAGTCGGCCCATGCCGTCTCGCTCGACGAGGCGAGCCTCGAGAGACCAAACCGTCGGCATCCATGGTTGAACCGGCGAGAACGTTTGGATGCAAGGCGACTGGAAGGCCGCCGGAAGGGCGAGGAGCTGACGCTTCTTGGCCAGGGGATCCAGGGGCTGTCCGAAGGCCGGTTGGCTCCAGGTGACGATCTCCAAGTCGGTCGCGCTGGCCAACGGCGTCAGCGGGGCGAGCATCGGGATCGACAGCGTGCCGGCCGGTCCTTGATCCCAGTCGAAGGTATAGCGGTACTCCCCGAGCGCGCTATCGACCGAGACGCGATGCTCATTTGCATCTTCCTTCAATCCTGTGTAGAGCCCCACCTGATCGGCCGCTGGCACCGGCACGAGCGCGTCGAGGTCCCCGTCCCCATCGAAGTCTCCGAGTGCCGGCTCGCCGCTCTGCTCGGGATTCGGACCGACGCCGATGCCCAGGTCGAGGAACCCACCCGGCTCGAAGGCGAACGTCGCGGTCGATCCATCAGGTGGATTACCGTCACTCACGTTGCGGAGGTAGGGCGCCGTCCGGTCGAAGGTCCAAGTCACCAGGAGGTCGTCATCCTGATCGCCGTCGATGTCCCCGGCAGTGATGCCCGTCGGGCCAACGTTGCCGAGCAGCCAGTACGGCTCGACGTCGTTCCCATCGAAGACTTGGAGCAGGCTGCCGGCCAGGCCCTGGATCTTCAAGAGCACGGCCGCGCGCTCGGGCGCGAAGCCGAGCTGCGAGAACACGCAGGCGATCCCGCTCTCTAGCGGCGCGATCTGGGCGAAGATCTCGGCGCCCGTATCGCTGCGCACGTCGATGCCACCGGCATGCACGACCAGGATCTCCGAGGCGCCGTCTCCCTGCCAGTCGATCCACGCGATATCGAAGATCGGTCCCGGCGCAGTCCAGACGACCGACGTCGTGGGTGCTTCGAGCGCGTTCTTCGTGACGATCAAGTCCAGTCCGTTGGCCGTGACCCCGGCGATGTCGGTGCGACCTTGTGTCGTCCGGCGGCTGATGACGCGCCGGGCCCCTTGCCAGGGTCCGGCCGCGATCGGCTCGAAGATCCAGCCGGCATCGTAGCGAAAGGAGATGCGCTCCAAGCCGGCGCCGTTCACACGCACCAGCGAGTCCGCGCCGCCAGGAACGGTCCGTTCGACCGTGTCGACATCGAACGTCACGCCCGGGATCGTCACGAGCTGCTGGTATTGCTCGGGGCTGCACAGAAGACCGGCCGCGTCACCCTGCACCAAGACCGCATCGAGATGACGGTCGGAGTTGAAGTCTCCGGTCACTAGCCTGGAGAGCGGCCCTCCCGAGCCAAGTCCCTCGGCCGGCCAGCTCGTCCATTTGACAGCGGAGGTGTCGAACGGGCTTTGTGCGTAGGACGCCGGCACCAGCAATGATGCGGCGAGCACCCATCGAAAGGTCGCGAGCATGAGGAGCTTTCTTTCTGCGGGGAATGGCTTCCCAGCAGTCTAAGCCTCCTTCGTCCGCGCGTCACCCCGGTGAATCCACTCGATCGATCTGCAACTAGAGCCCGCGCGACCGAAACGGGGAGCGGCTGTTGAACGTGGAGCCGCTTCCTCGGCGTCGCGGACGACCGAGCCAGGAGGCGCCGAGCAATGGGCCGCTCGGAATGCGCTGTCTCGTCGTAGCAGTCACCCGGCACAAGCTCGCTCGTGCAGGATCGCCCGGGGGCTAGTCCAGCGACGGCGCTTCGCGCCTCGTCGACAGACACGATCAGCGGAGACACGGACTTCAACGTTGAGAGTTGGAAGTCGAGCCGTTGGACGTTCGAGATGGCCCAAGCTCGCTTGCGCAGGGCTCTCACCGACAAACTCGGACTCTGACTCGCTCGTCTTGGGCACTGCAATGCATCGAGCACGTTTCACCATCTGCATGCTTCGGGCGCCGCGCCGGAGGCGCGATTGATCGGAAACACGCCGCATTCGGACCGCCGGCTTCAGCCAGTCTCGGCATGCTTCAGCGCCCTCAGTTGCCTTTGCCGTCACGTTCCTTGCCCTCGTCCTCCTCTTCCTTCTTCTCGTCGTCCTTCTTGGGCGGAGGCACTTGACCCTTGGTCCCGAGGTATCCCATCGCCTCGAGCTTCTTCTGCAACTCGGGGGTGATGCCCCCATCCGATTGCTGGAGCTTGGTGAAAGCAGAAGCGCGCTGCCTCTCATAGCTTCGTCGAAGCGCGTCGATGTCGTCGAGCGTGTCGGCCAGGTTGTTCAGCTCACCCGGATCGTCTTCGAGGTCGTAGACCTCTTCCTTTCCCTTCTCGAACCTGTAGTTCCAATGCGCGCCGGCCAAGTCCACCTCGTGACGGAGGTACTTGCGAGACCCGCGGCGGAACCCGCGCTGCGAGAAGTTGTCGTGCTCGAGAATGACCTCGAAGCTCGGCTCATCTCTCGACTCGAAGTACGGCACCAGGCTGACGCCGCGCTCGAGGTCCATCTTTGGAATCTTGCAGAGCTCGAGGATCGTGGGCGCGATGCTCGTCGTCGAGACGACGCCGCCGATCCTCCGGTTCTCGGGAACGCCGGCGCCGTTGAAGATCAATGGCACGCGAGTCACGGGATCGTGAAGCCCGTAGTGCTCGACGAAGATACCGTGCTCGCCGAGCGACTCGCCGTGGTCGGCGGTCACGACGATCAAGGCGTCTTGGTCATCCTCGCGCAGCTTCTCGACGAACTTGCGAAGCTGCTCGTCGGTGTAGGTGATCTCGGCGCCATACTGCTTGACGACGAACTCGGGATCCCGGATCCCGTCCAGCCAGCGCCAATAGTCGAGGCTGGCCGGATCCTCGGGCACGCCGGTCCCGGCGAGCCCCGGATGCGAAGGGTCCTTCGGATCGCCTTCGTAATACATTCGGTCGTACTCGCCGAGCGGCTCGTAGGGCGCGTGCGGATCGAAGTAATGCAGCCACACGAAGAGAGGCTGATCGGCCAGGTCTCCGTCGAGGAGATCGAAGACCGCCTGGTTGGTCTGCTCGGCCGAGGGCTCGGCCATTCCCAAGTGCGGGAAGATGAAGTGGTCGAATCCCTTCGCCAGCCCCGAAATGGAATGGGCGAGATGGGAAACGCTCACGGCCGCCAAGGTCCGGTAACCGGCTTCTCGGAACTTCTCTGCGATCGTGGAAGCCTGAGCCGAGATCCGCCCTCCGTTGGAGATCAGCTTGTGATCCTGAACGTGAAGTGACGTGAGGATCGAAGCGTGCGAAGGGCTGGTGGAGTTCGCCGTCGCGTAGCAGGTTTCGAAGAGCGTCCCGGTATCGGCGAGCGACTGCAAGAAAGGTGTCTTCACCCACTCGCTTCCGTAGGGCTGCAGGTAGTCGGGGCGAGTCGTATCCAGCGTGACGAGCACCACTCGCCGCGGTCGCCCCTTCGGCATTGCTTCACCGCAGTGCGCGAGGCGAGGCTCGATCCAGATCCCCCCGCTGATCGGCGGCCGCGACTTGAATGGCTCGATCAGGAACCTCAGGCGAATCTTCTCCCCAGCCCAGGCACCGAGGGAGTGACGCAGCCTTTGAGTGACGACTCCCTGACCTCGCCGAACGAACATCGGCTCGGCTTCCAAACGCCCGTCCACCTCACCGTCCGTCAGGACCTCGACCACGAAGGAACCGGCGCTGTCGACCGTTCCGAACATCGGACTGACGGCAGTCGTGCCCTCCAGCCAGGTGCCGTCATCCGGGGTCAGCTCGCGGGACACCCAGGACCTCCCCGCCGCGGCGGGAAAGACGATTCGGGTGTCGTTGACGAAGTCGATCCGTGGATCCTGGGCGCTCCAGCCGGCCTTTTCGAGCAGGCTGGCCGGCCGCATCTTGAGCAGCTCGATCGTTCGAATCGTGACAATGGTCGGCTGATTCGGAAAGTCGACGGACAAAGGTATGATCCCGAAGCGATACAGTTCCGCCAGCCCCCAGTTCGCTTCCTGGCCGAGCATGAACTCGATCGTTCGAAACCCGCCCACCTCGCCACTTCCGGCTTCGACGTACTGCCGCAAGTCTCCCCGGATGTCTTCGCCCCAGTTCCACGAAACCGGAAGTGGCGAGGTGGGCGGGTTTCGAACGATCGAGTTCATGCTCGGCCAGGAAGCGAACTGGGGGCTGGCGGA
>JAVJTD010000278.1:0-47007 GCA_040219065.1 Planctomycetota bacterium | reverse complement strand
GACGCTGTGAACTGCGCGACGCATGGGCCCGGTTCCGGCCAGGATTGCGCCGCTGCATTGCGTCCCCTCACGAGCCAGAGCTCTGCGCAGGCGAGCTTGGGCCGGGGCGGCCGTGCGACGACAGCGCACTCCGAGCGGCCCCTTGCTCGGCGCCTTCTGGCTCGATCGTCAGCGATGTCGAGAAAGCGGCTCCCAGCTCGACAGCCGCTCCCCGTCCGGTCGCGCGGGCTCTGTTTTCGGTCGCGCGGGCGCTGGTATCAGGTCAGCGGCGCCCCCGCCGGCGGACCGGCGGAGCATACAGGGGTGAAACTGGCCGCTTCGGGCCACCTCCCGGCTGAAGCCGGGGAACCAACCCGACTGAAGTCGGGGGATACAGGGATTCCCGCTGAGCGTGTTTCAAGTCAGCGGCGCCCACGGTGAAGCGCCGACGTCCAACTCCCGGGCTTCACGACCGTCCGCCGATCCGACGTACACCGGACCCGTGATCGACGGACGATTGCCTGCGTCGCCTACTGCCCGGATGCGGCGCCGAAGCACATCAGCGACTGCTTCGTTCGAATGATCAAGCGTCCCGATCCAATGGCGGGCGTCGCGATGATCTCTTCGCCGATGTCGTTCTTGGCGAGCACCTTCCAGTCGGCGCCGGCCTCGAGCACCGCCACCTCACCCGAGCTCGTCGCGACGAAGATCTTGTCGTCGGACGCGACGGGCGAAGGGAAGCAGTCCCCGGTCGTGCCGAGTCGCTCGCGCTTGAGCTCCTCGCCATTCTCCGGATTCAGAGCCGTGACGATGCCGCCGTGCTTCACGAGATAGAGGACGCCCTGATAGAGCAGAGGCGAGGCGATGGAGGGCAGGCTCTTCTTGAAGCGCCAACGCTCGGTCGCCGGACCGTCGGCCTTCAGATCCAAGGCGACGAGACCGAAGTCCTTGGACGACATGCCGTCGTTGACGAACTTCCACTCGGCCGCGTCGATCTGCTCGTCCTGGTTGCCGTCCGCCCAACCGAAGTGCTCGCCGAGCTCGCCCTGCACCTCGGCCTTCGAGAGCAGGCCGTCCTTGTTCTGGTCCATCGCCTTGGCGAGGTCCTCGAAGCCGGGGAGGGGATGCTCGGCGTGATAGGGGACGCAGGTGTACAGCACCGAGTCACCGAGAGTCGGACTCGGCACGGGCGTGTATCCAAAGCCGCCGACCTCCCACTGGTGCTCGCCGCTCTCGAGGTCGTAGCCATCGACGAAGAACGACCCGAAGACCAAGAGCTGTGTCGGCTCGGCCGCGGGCCACAAGACGGGCGTCGTCCAGCACTCGATCCGCGCGCGGTCCTGGCGCCAACGCACCTTGCCGCTCGCTTTGTCGACGGCGAGGAGGTAGGAGCCCTTCTGCTGGTCACACAGGAGGATCAAAGCTTCATCCGTCAACACGGGCGAGGACGCCATGCCGTAGAAGCTGACGAAGGGCTCGAGGGCGTGCGACCAGCGCAGTCGGCCTTGGTGGTCGTAGGCGACCAGCCCGAACTCGGGGAAGAAGGCGTAAACGCCGTCAGCGTCGGCCGTGGGCGTCGGGATCGCCGAGTCGCTCATCTTGAAGGTCTCGTCCTGCCGAGCGCGAAGGATCTCCTTCCGCCAAAGCACCTCGCCGCTCACCTCGTCGAGGCAGACCACGATCAGCGCATCCTCGTCCGCAGCGGTCAGGAAGACGTGCCCTGCGAAGATGACCGGAGACGAGCTGCCGAACGGCACCTCGGTCTTCCAGGCGAGCTGCGTGTCGGGACCGAACGTCGTCGGCAAGCCCTCGGTCTCGAGGATGCCCGAGCCGTTCGGCCCGCGAAAGCGGCTCCAGTCATCGGCGAGGGAGACGGAGCAGAGAAGGCAGACCATCGACGCGAGAGCTCGAATGCTCATGAGATGTTTCACTCCAAAGGATGGTGGACCCGTGTGAGCCACAACATGCTCGAAAGGCAGGTCCGATTGCAACGCTCGTCGAGATTGGGGCGCCGGCTCGAGCAGATCGGCGACTTGGTCCACGATGTGTTCCCTTTCCTTCTGGGTACGTAGGAGGCGATTGATGGCCAGGTTCCGTTTTGGTTCTCTCTCCGTACTGCCTCGATCCTCTTGGTCCTCGCCGTGGGTGCGCCCTTCGCCTCAGCACGAGCAAGCAGCGGATGAGGAGACCTGGGAAGTATGCAGATCCTCGGGATCTCGCCGGGCTTCCAATGGCTCGCCGGCACGAATCCCGCGCCGAAGGTCATCACAATCGAGAAGAAGGTAGAGATGGAATCGCTCGGACCCTCCCCAGACCACGTGCCTTACTGCGAGCGGCTGGACATGACGGCGCCCGTGCTCGAGGACTTTCGGGAGCACGGCTGCAATTACCGGCTCTTGATGATCCTGACGCTGCTCGAGCGCGGTGGGCCGATGACCCTCGAGGAGATCGCGGCGAGGATTCGGGAGGCGGGCATCCATTCGGACGAGGCTGACCTCGAGCAGTCCCTGAGGAGCGCCTGGCATGGTCGGGACTCCGTTCGACGTGATGCGGACGGTCGGTTCACGCTGAACCTCTCCTCGCCCGAGATGCAAGACGACTTGGCGGTGGTGCGCACCATCGGGCGCGACATTCCGCGTCCGCCCGAGCCCGAGTGGCGAGCTCCGCACGAGCCGCTGCATGACGACGAGCTGATCGCCGCGTTCGAAGGACGGGACGCGCGGAACATCTCGAAGATCCAGGAGGTGGCCGCCATCCTCGACTTGGCCGGCGGCTCACTGCCTCTGGCGCGACTCGAAGAGCGGCTAGACGAGCTTCAGTGTCATCGTCCGCCGATCACCGATCGCGACTTCGCCCGCTGGAAGGAGCGGCTCGTCATTCGGGAGGGTGACCGAGTGCGGCTATCGAAGGACGCTGCCGAGATCGAGAAGATGCGCGTGGCCGTGCGGACGAGGGCCCTGCCGACTCTGCGCGAGAATCTGCGCCACGAGCACATCGCGCAGAACCTGTCCCGGGCGCGCGAGAGCCGGACCGAAGGGCGAGCGCGAGACGAGGCCCTAGCCGAGCAGTACCGTCGCGCTCTCGTCCGAGTGCTGCCGCGCGACGGTGAGCCGCAGGCGGCCGCGCTCCTCGACCTCGCCAGTCACTCGATCCGCACCTTCGTTGGTCCGACGGAGCTCGAGGAGTGGCGATCACTCCTGGGGCAATACGACGTCTTGGTCGGAGACGAGATCCTGCCGCTTCTCGAGCGACTGGGCCGCGATCCGAATGCCTGGAAGACCATCGACATTCGTCCGCCGCAGAAGACGAAGAAGCTCGGAACGAATGGACGCACACATCGCCTCACGACCGAGCAGCTCCTCACGAGCACGACCGGCTGGCGCCGTCCCCTCGGCGACCCGAAGCAGATCGAGAAGGATCTCCGATCCGGCAACGATGCACGCCTTCGCGAGCGGCTCGAGAAGGACCTCAAAGCCCTCGCCGTCTACTACCGCTACGGCCAACTCCAGGGCTACGTCTGGTGGAAACGAGGCTCCCAAGAAGCGGTGATCCCGGCGAACTGGAGGCTGAATGGTGAGCTCGGTGTCTACCACATCCTCAAGCGAGCCGGCGATCAGAGCCAGTCCGTCCAGATCTGCTGGGGCGCGCCCCTGGCCGGCCCAGACGCCTTCGAAGACGCTCCCACCTGCCGCCTCCTGAGCCTGAGCCACCACTGGGTCGAGTTCGACCAGAACGGCCTCCACTACCGGCTCGCACTCAGCGCGATCTGGGACGTTCGGGTGGTGGAGGAATGAAGTGATGAAGGCTCCGGAGGCGAAGGTTCCTCAGCGCCAGGGCGTCAAGTATTCGATTGCATTGGAGTGCCGGAATCGAGCGAGTCAAAGACCGGGCCCGTCGGTGAGAGCTCTGCGCAAGCGAGCTTGGGCCAGGGGCGGATGACGATGCCACCTCCGCGCCTAGACCTTCAGCATTCGGGCACCGAGGACGCAATCTCCTTCCTGGAGTCTCGCAATGGCGCTCCGCCAATCACCGTACCCCATCCGGCCTTGGCCTTCTCCACGCTCGATTGCCGTAGGTGCCCGCGAGGAGCCTCTCGGCTTCGGCGGGGGTGCAGTAGCGGATGGCGGCGAGGGCGGGATCGATGCCTTTGGACCACTGCACGAATGAGAGCGGGGTCGGGATGTCGGGTGCGATCGCTTCGCGGTCGTCTCGCGGATCCGAGGTCTGCCAAAACAGCGTCGAGCACATCAACATGAGCCCGGTGTTGGGGAGTCGGAACCGGCTCGCGTCGCCGTAATGGTTCGGACTGCCAGCCGTTGGCTCACCGACGAAGAGGGCTTTGGTGTTCGACTCGATCGCCGACGCGGTCATGAGCGCCGCCGAGAACGTCTGCCGGCCGGTGATGACGAAGATGCGACCGGGAGCGTCTAGCTTGCGGCTTCGAATCAGGCCGTGGACGAGGGGCTGGTTGAGGTAGCCGTTGCCGCCGGAGTTGCGGCGGATATCGATCACCAACTTCTGGACGTCGTGCTCCTCGATGAACTGGAACAGGCGATCGCAGAACGCGGAGAAGGGCTCGGCCGGATCGTCTTGGACCTCGTTGAATTGGAAGAAGACCAGCCCTTCGGACTCGTCGTACTCGAACCAGTACCTCTTCTCGGGATGACGCAGCCAGAGAGGCGCCTCGGCCTTCAGTGCGGTCGGCCAACCCTCGGGCGTGACGCCCATCAATGCGTACGGCGGACCGGGCTCGGGCTTCTCCAACACGACCTCGACGCGACGAGGGCCGACCTCGAGGAGGAGCCGAGAGCTGAAGGGCTGATCGCTGAAGCCCAGGACATGATGGACCGAGGGGAAGGAGAGGAATCGCTCGGCATCGGCGAGGCGACCGCTCGCGTTGTCGGCAGCACAGAGGGGATCGATCGCCGTCAGCACATCCTCGATCGAGGTCGTGCCGATCTCGCGCACGCGGCCCCCGACGATCTCGGCGTACTGCGGTGCGGCCGCAGTGATGTACACGCCGTCCGAGAAGATCTGGAAGCGCACGGGGAAGAGCTTGGAAAACAGCTCCGAATCGTGCGGCGGCAGGGAGCGCGTGTGACCGTCCTCGGCCAGGGCGACCAAGCGCTGCACGCCGATGTAGAAGTGGGCGAGGTCGGTGTCGTCCAGCGACGCGCGGAGCGCTTGGACATCAGCCTGCCAGTCCGTCTTCGGCCGCGCATGATAGAGGTCGGGATGGACCCGCTCGAGCTCCTGTAGCAAGAAGTCGAGATCCGCGGCGTACTGGGCAGGCGTGAGGTCGTCGATCGGAAGCAAAGCAAGGAGCAAGAGTGCCGCTCGCAACATCATGGGTTCCTCCGAAAGGGCTGGCAGGCCGTTCGGCGTTCTTGCGAGAACAGGCCGGGAGATTCCGTCCCTTCGGCGCGTCTCCGTTTTTTCTTGTCCTCTCGAGGCCCCCGAACCACCTCTTGCCTTTCGAGTGCGAGCCGTGGGCTCGAATCATGTGGTCGAACTCGGAGGGATGTCGAGATGAAGTGGCAACTCTGGATCGTTCCGGCTCTGGGTCTCGGGGCCAGCCTCGTGTTGGGTGCTAGCCTCTGCCTTCAAGGCGACGTGACCATCAACGCGACGCGCACGGACGACGAGCCGTGCGTCGATTGTCCTGGCGGCAAGGGGACGCGGCTGAGCTGGGAGGTGACGCTCGCGAGCGGCGCCGAGAACGACGGTGCCGAGGACTTCCACGTCGAAGTCAACGACGCGCGGGCGGACAACTTCCGCTGCGGTCAGATCGAGCGCTGGGACACTAGCCTCGGCCAATGGGTGGACGTCGGTTGGGGCATGAGCCTGCAGAGCCAGGACGAGGGCAAGCGGAAGGTCCACTATCTCAGCTTCTACCGCAACTTCGGCGGCGAGGTCCTGAACAGGGGCGAGACGTTTCGCTTCTCGTTCGTCTACTGCGGCTCGAAGAACAACCTGGACGACAGCATCGAGTTCATCGTGACCAACGATGGCAGCCTCTTGCCCGCCGTGCCCGACGGCAACGGTCAGCGCTCGAACGTCCCGGACTCGGGAAGCGGGGACGATCCCGGTTGGCACGGCCAGATCCAAAAGGCGCCGGGCTCGGGCATCGGCTTCATCTCCTGTCCGACCGGCGACGAGATGACTTTGACGATGAACGGCGTGCCGGCGCCCGGTCAGATCGTGTCCTGGACCGCCCAGCTCGGCGACCCGAGCTCGCTCGGCCCGGGCGCGATCGCTCAAGTGCTCGCCAGCACGAGCGGCACCGATCACTGGAAGCTGCCCGGATGTCCGACGTCGATGTGCCTCACGCCCGACGCCATCACCGCCATGGTCTTGAGCTTCGGGCCGGTGTTCCAGGCGCCGATCGTTGCGGGGGTCGGAACCACGCCGCCCTTCCCTTGGCCGACCGTGCCGCCCGGCATCCGAGTCTTCGCCGCGGCCGTCGCCATCGACTGGAGCTTGGGGTCCATCCCCTTCGCCTCTCCGACCATCGAATGGCTCAGCCAGTGAGCTCGCCATGAGCACTGCCCTCCTCGGTCATCGATCGCTGTCACGCCTCCCACACCGGGAGTACAATGACGCCTCCTTCGGTGACCGAGGAAGGCGTTCCATGGGCGATGACTCTGGCCACGGCGAGCTCTCGATCGATCTGGTGCGCCGCATCCAAGACGGTGACACGTCCGCTTGGGACCGCCTCTACCTCCGCTATCGCGATCGCCTCTTGCTTTCGATCCGTTGCCGATTGGGACCGCACCTGCGCTCGCGGCTCCAGTCCGAGGACATCCTGCACAGCGTCGTGCGGGAGGTCATCGGCTCGGCCTTGAAGGGATTCGAGCCGCGCGGAGGACGGTCGCTCGAGCGCTACCTCCACGCCTGCGTGCTGAACAAGATCTGCGCCAAGGCCGGCTACCACGCGGCGCAAAAGCGCGCCGGCGAGGTCCCGCTCTCCGAGGCGATCCTCGATGGCCTGCCCAATGCCCCGGACTCCGCCCCGCGCTACCGCGACGCCGAGCGCTACGAGCGACTCGAGCGAGCGCTGGCCAATCTCGCGTCCGAGATGCGGGAGGCAGTGATGCTCCGCGGAATCGAAGGTCTGTCGAATCTGGAAGCGTCGCAGGCCTTGGGCAAGACGCCCGAGGCGATGTCCAAGCTCTACAATCGCGCGATCGCCAAGCTCAGCTTGACGTTGCTTCCGGGTAGGCCTGCCGAATGAGCGCTCTGGATCTCGAGGCCATCGTCGCGGAGTTCTTGGACCAGCGGGAGACAGATCCGTCGATACGTCCCGAGGAGTATTCCGAGCGATACGCCAATCGGGCCGAGGTACTGAGCGCTCTCGAGCAAGCGCTGGAGGTGCTCCGCATCCTGAGCGAAGACGAGCCGGATCGTTGGGAGCAGCCGGCCACCATCGACGGCTACCGCGTGCTCGAGGTCATCGGACGCGGCGGGATGGGCGTCGTCTACGCCGTGCAGCGCGACGGCCGCCGCTATGCCTTGAAGCTCCTGACGCGCGCCTTGGTCGCACCGGATCTCACAGTCGATCGCTTCCGGCGAGAGGTCTTCGCGCTGAGCCGCGTACGCCATCCTTCGGTCGTCCGCATTCACGCGTCGGGCGTCTTCAACGGCGTTCCCTATCTCGTCATGGACCTCGTCGAAGGTCAGCCGCTCAGTCAGCTCGCCTTGACCCTCGAGCCAACAGAGGCCGCCGAGAAGATCCGTGACCTCGCCCTCGCCGTCGATGCGGTCCATCGAGAAGGCGTCCTGCACCGTGATCTGAAGCCGAGCAACGTGATCGCGCGCTCCGATGGACGATGGGTCCTGATCGATTTCGGGCTGATGGCGACCGACGCCTTGCCTTCCCTCACGATGGACGGCGAGGTGCTCGGGACACCGCGTTACATGGCGCCGGAGCAGGCGCGCGGCGCAGCGGTCGACGGGAGCGCTGACGTCTATGCCCTCGGTCTGTTGCTGGCCGAGCTCGTGACGGGCCGTCCGGCCCGAGCCAGCGGCTCGCGGGACGTCGTCCTCGCCGCGGCGCGTCGCGGGGTGCTACCGCCGCTCCGATCGAGACGCTGGCCTCCAGGACTGAGGCGCATCGTCGAGCACGCGCTCGCGACCGAGCCGGCGCGCCGGCCCGAGACGGCCGAAGCGTTGGCGAGCGACCTGCAGCGGTTTTTGGATGGAGAGCCCGTCCATGCGCCGCGCCAGCTGCCGGGCCGACACCTCGTTCGGTCACGGCGAGCGTGGTTCGTCGCAGGGATCCTGGTGCTCCTGACGGCGGTTCTCTCGCTCGTGCTCCCGATTCGGCGCGATGTCCGGGCCGAGGAGGCGCGGCTGGACGCCGTCCTCGCCGATTGGATCGAAGGGTCTGTCCAAGCGGCAACCAGGAAGTTGGCCGTTGGTGTGCCGGTCTCGAGAGCCGATGCCGTCGCCCTCGCTCGCCGGCTAGAGGTTTCCGTCGATGATGCGGTCGCGGAGTCGATCGAGCGTGATGCGCGCATCCTCGGCGAGGCTTTGCAATGTGCTGGCCCAGAGCTCGCGGATCGTCTGGACGACTTGGTGGCTTTGGGCGAGCGTGGACACCGGTCGACTCTCCATTCCTGGATGCTGGGGCGAGCGGCCGCGGCATCGGACGATTGGGCATTGGCCGAGCGTGAGTTGACCCAGGTGGCGGCGCGGCTGAACGAGACCGCCGACGTCGCTCGAGAGCTCGGGAGCGTGCTCAATCAGCGCGGTGACTTCGAACGAGCGCGGCCATGGCTCGAGGCGGCGCGACGCCTGCGACCGCGGGACGCCGCGATTCAAAGTGCCTGGGCGACTTGCTGCGCTGGTCTGGGCGACCTCGACGCGGCGATAGCCGCTGCCCGCGAAGGGAGCGGGCTCTCGAACGCTCCGGCGTCGTGGCTCCAACTCGCTGAGCTCCTCGGTCGCCAAGGAGGTGAGACGGCGTGGAATGAGGCCGATGAGATTCTCCTCGGCTTGTTGGAACGAGACGAAGATGATCTGGAGGCCAGGTTCCAGCGCGCAGTCCTCGCCGATCGCCGACACGAGCTACCCGCTGCGATCGAGCGCTATCGCGATGTGATCGCGCGCTGGCCGGACCATCCGCGGGCGGCGCTCTATCTCGCGAATCTGTACTCGGGGGCTCACCGGGGAAAGTGCACGCATTGCGATCGGGCCTTCAGCGAACATCCCGAATGCGCGAGCTCCGAGCTGACGGAGAGGTTTCTCGTCGAGGCGATTCGGATCGACGCGGGACGGGACCCGTCCTTTCCGCCCGTCGCCCTCGAGATCGCGCTCCGCTTGCCCGACCGTCGCGGGGTCCTGGAGGCACTCGGCGAGCAGAGGAGTCTCGCAATGGGAAGGGCGGAGCGGGCGCGCTTGGATGGATTGCGTCGGAGAATCGAGGAGCGCGGCGAGCGCCGTTGAAGCTGGCCCAGGGTGCCGGTGCCCCGGGCCAAGTCATCGGCCCTCTACTGCGTCACATAAGTGATCGGCGGCGTGACCGAGAGGGCCCGCGGGTGAGCCACGTCCCAGGTGGAGGCCGCACTGTAGACGGTAATCCCGGGCTGAACGGCCGGGAAGGCCGTCACTGGCGAGGCGGCGTGGCCTGTGGTGTCGATCGTGCCTTGCAGTATCGACGCGAGGAAGATCCCCAGCCGGGTGCAATTGTCCACGGTGAGCGGCAGGATCACCTTACCGGGAAGTTGCACACCCGATGTCCCGCTGCAGCTCAGGAAGACCTGCGCCAGATTGCCCGTCTCGGCGGAAGCCGCCCAGTCGATCTCGTAGTGAACGCTCTGCCCGCTCGACGGAGCACCGTGGAAGCTCAGGATAGGGCCTGGCCGCAGCGCCGTGACGAAGGCGTCGTCCGGGTTGGCTGTCTGGTCGAAGGCACCTGGCGTGATCGGGAAGTCGGAGGAAGTCGTCAGACCGGCGACGCTCACGAAGCCGAGCGGGTTGAAGGCGAGCGAATAAATGGTATCGAAGGCTGATCCCCCGAGACCCGTCGCGTAGAGCAACGAGGAGCCGGTCGCATCCAAGAGCGCCACGACGCCGTCTCGATAGGCATCTTCATCGAAGGCGCCCGGCGTGGTCGGGAAGTCGTTGACGCCGCTTCCACCGACCAGGACCCTTCCCGTTCCCGGTTCCAGGTCGATCGACTGGAGGGAAGTGCCGCCGCCTCCCAGATAGGTCGCGAAGACCAAGGCCGCACCCGTCGCGCTGAGCTGGGCGATGAACCCGTCGGCGCCGTTCTGACCGCTGTAGACCGTGTCGTACGAGCCCGGTGTCACCGCCAAGTCGGGAGAGCTCGTGTAGCCGCAGATAACCGCTCGACCTTGATCATCGACGGTGATCGCTCGCGCAATCGTACCGAAGCCGCCTCCCGTCGCTCCGCCGAAGAACGTGGAGTAGACGAGCGAGCTCCCGGTGGGATCCAGTTTCGTCACGAAGGTGTCGCCCGAGTCCGATTGCGTGTCGAACGCTCCTGGCGTGGTCGGGAAGGCGCCACTGCATTGCCCGGTGAGATAAGCATTGCCGCCGCCATCGACCTCCATCGCGAAGACACGGCAGAAGGAAGTGCCTCCGCCGAGCATCGTCGAGTAGAGAAGGGTGGAGCCGGTCGCATCGAGCTTGGTCACGAAGCCCGAGCCGAAGTCCGGGATGGCATCGAACACACCCGGCGTGGTCGGGAAGTCGAGCGAGTCTGTCTCGCCCGCGACGAGGACGTTCCCCGCAGCGTCGAGTGCGAGCGCATGCAGGCGGTCACTGAACATCCCGCCCAAGTAGGTCGCGAACACGAGCGTACCCGCGGTGGCGTCGAGCCGTCCGATCATGCCATCCTCAGAGGCGTCGAGCGTCGTGTCGTAGGCACCGGGCGTCACCGGGAAGTCCGAGGACAGCGTCTCACCGCCGAAGGTCACTTGGCCGCTCGCATCGACCGCGATGGCATCGATGATGTCCTTGTCGTCCCCTCCGATGTAGGTGGCCCAGATCAGTGCTCCCGTGCCATCCAGCTTGGCGACCCAGCCATCGTAGAAGCCGCCGCCGTAGCTCGTGTCGAACGCTCCTACGGTTGCAGGAAAGTCCGTGGATCGCGTGAGGCCGGCGACGTAGACGTTGCCCGACGAGTCCACGGCCAACGTGCGCGCTTGCTCCTCCTCGGAGCCACCGAGGTAAGTGCTCCACTCCAAGCTCGGATCGATGACCAGCGGCCTGGACGGGTCATGGTCGCCGACCCAGAAGCCGACTTCGCCGTTCCCCAGCAGTCGGAAGCCGCCCTCGATTCTCGTGCGGTCGCCGTGCTGCTCCTGGAAGATCGTCGGCGCGGCTTCGACCAAGACACCGAGTGGCGTCTCGATGTGGAGCTGCCCCGATCGGATCGCGATGTCGATCGCGCCGCGGTACCGCCAGCGAATCTCCTCGGGCCGAGCTCCGGGCGCGACGATCCAGTCGCTCTTGAGGCGTCGGCCGTCGGCGCGATACACCAGGTCGATACCGCTATAGAGGCCGCGATAGACGACGCCCCCGAAGGTGCCGATTCCTTCGATATGCTGCGAGCCTCGGTAGACGTTTACGCGGCCCGGAAGCAGCTCGAGAGGCTCGGGCAGTTGCCCCGCTTGCGTGCCGACGGGCTCGAGCTCGAGGCGAGCGCGGTGCAGCGCCGTGTCTGTCCGCGATGCACCGCCCTCGAGGGCCTGACTCGCGGACATGGACAGGACGACCGACCGAGAAAGGAAGAAGGCATCGACTCCCCGAGCGCGCACCGAATAGCGAACCGTCTCGTCGAGTTGGCCGCAATTCTCGATGAACGAGGTAGGCAACGCCGCGCCGCGCTCGTCGCTCGGAGGCGGCGCGGATGCGAATGCGGCGGAGGCGAGGAAGCCGGCCGAGACCAAGCAGAGCAGCACTGCCGAATGCAGGGAACGAGTAGGGATGGGACGGTACATGTCGATCCTCCTTCAAAAGCCATGCGCAGCCACTCGCCATCGAGTGTGAGGCAAGTCGGCGAAGACGCAAGGATCCAACAGGAGCAAAGCGCGATCCGGCGCCACTGCGACGCGATCAGCCCGGTCCGTGACGTCGAGCGACCAGGGCTTGTCCTCTCGCCGCGCCATCCACCCAGCGACTGTCACACGAATGTGTCACTCGACCTCACCCAGTGATGCGGTCCTGGGTCGAGATCATCGAGCGCCAGAAAGCGCGCCGAGAGCAGCTCGACTGCCCCACCCTCGGTGAGGGGGATTCACACACACCTGGGCACGGTCTCGGCATCGGCCCGGAAGCCGTCGCCGCTTGGCGGAGCTCCCCTGCGAAGGGCCCGCGTTGGCGCGTTGGCGAAGCGTTTGGCGGCCCCCTGCTCGCCGTGGTAGCTTGCGGGACCGGGGAAGCCCTTCGGAAGGATCGCTCATGAAAGGGGAAGAGCCCATGTCCCGTTCCATGATCTTGGAGCAAGACCGGCGCATCTTGAAGATCGGCACGGCGGGCGTGGTCGCTGCGTTCTTCTTGATGTTCCACGCGGCGATCTTCGGCGCTGCCCTCTGCTTCTATCAGCTCTATGGCCGGCTTCCGCAGGGCAAGGTCGATCGGGTTCTCATCCTTCAGGACCGCTGTCTCGATGCGCTCCGGGATGTCTCTCAGGCCAGTGGCCTTCTGGGGCTGTTTGGTGCGTTTCCATTGCTGGTGGTCGGGCTCTATACGGCGTTCCCGCTTCGGACCGACACATCGAGCTCCGAGCGGCGTCTCGGCTGGCTCGCGATCCTGGCCGCGGTGACATTTCCGTTTCTCACGCAGCTCGCCGAGCCTTTCTCGGTGGAGGTCTTCCCCGACGGGGCTCCTTTCCTGATCGTCACCGTGTTCTCGGCGATCGTCGTGAACCGCATCGCGGCTTCGGCTGGTCGACCGCACACTGCATCGCTTTGGGCCAAGGCTCGACCGGCACTCCCGAGAGCCGTGAAATGGATGGCAGCGACCGTGCTCGGGTTGTCGGTCCTCCTGCAAGCCAGCGTCTGGGGAGCCGGCTGGCGGTTCCACACCATCCACGGCTATTGGCCGGCCGCGCATGGCGCAGAAGAGCAGCTCTCGGCAGACGCCTGGTTGACGCTCTGTCGCTACGCGAGCGGCTGCTGCGGTGTGGCCCTCGTTTGCTCCATGCCTTTCCTGATTGCCATCGGCATCGCCTGGTACCGACACGGCAGGAGCTTGCTCCTCGCAGAGGCCGTGGCGATCGGATCCGTAGCGATCGGCTTCTTCGGATGGATGTCGATGTTCTTCGACTGAGAGCCGGTGCCACCCAAGGCTTTTGCCTTGGGCTGTTAGGGCCCTCGGCCCTGGGGGGCTCGGTGATGATGGCATGAGCGTATGAGGAAAGCATCATTCGGAGCGCCGGCTTCAGCCGGTCTCGGTGTCCTCGAGCCGAACGCCTCGTAAGGGACCCGGATACCTCACATCCGAAACTCCGTGGCGCGATGCGATCGGGCGTCGACCGCTGCCCCGGCCCAAGCTCGCTCGGGATTGCGCGCACCGAGAGACGAGGTCCCTGGCTCGCTCGGCTTGGGCACTCCTCCGTTGGTTCTGCCTCGGCCCAAGCTCGCTCGGGGCGGCGCTCACGGACAGACGAGGTCCCTGGCTCGCTCGGCTTGGGCACCCCGTTTTCTCGTGTGCCCGGCGGGTTTTCGCTCCCGGCCCAAGCTCGCTCGGGATTGCGCTCACCGACAGACGAGGTCCCGTTCTCGCTCGGCTTGGGCACTTCGTGGGTGTTCGGCTCGAGCTCTTCGTCACTTCCGCTTTCCGCAGAAGTGGAAAAGTGGTCGGGGCGAGAGGATTTGAACCTCCGACCTCTACGTCCCGAACGTAGCGCTCTACCAAGCTGAGCCACGCCCCGACCGTCGTGGACCGAGCTAGCTCGGTCCGAGGCGGTATCTTAGAGACCTTGCCCTGGATTGCAACCGGGCTGGGTGAGAAATCTGCGCGCGATGGAACCGGGCGCCCAGGTTCCGACTCTAGTCCCCGTGGTCGACCGGAGAGCGGCCGGATCTCGGGAGGGGTCGCTGGCGAGCTTTCGGACGCTGGTGCCGCCTGAGCCGGTCGAAGACGGGCGGCCCGCCCGATCATTTGTGGCTCGGTGACGTGTCTGGCGAATGGGCTGTTGACTCGGCGCTGGGTCGCGTCTCGCCTCGTACCTCGGCGCTGCATGAGCTCGAGCCAGCTCTTGGCGGCGACGAGGGGCAAGCATGGAAAAGATGGAAACTCGGTCCCTCGACGACGCACCCGTGACTCTCGAATCTCCGACGACGACTCCCTCCGCTCAGACAGCTCGGAAGACGCTTACTGGCGGATGCGGCGGCACCTCCGAGAGGCAGGGCTCGCGACTTCCAATGTCGCTCGAGCCCACTTGGGCCGGCCCGACGAAGATCCGCCGGTCGCCATCCGACAGGCCGGGCCGATCGCACTGCGTCTCGCCGGTACTCTGACTGGAGGTCCCGCTCGGTGAACCGTGAACCTGCCTCCGAGTCGCGCACCGGCTCCGATCAGTTCCACGTCGTGGGCATCGGGGCGTCGGCCGGGGGCCTGGAAGCCATCGAGGCTCTCTTCCAGGGCATGCCCCTCCGGACCGGGCTCGCCTTCGTCGTGGTCCAGCACCTGTCTCCCGACTTCAAGAGCCACATGGAGGAGCTGCTGTCGCGGAAGACCCAGATCCCGATCCACCGCGTCGTGGACGGCATCGAGGTCCAGCCCGACAGCATCTACCTGATTCCGGCCAAGATGGAGATGGTGATCTCGGGTCGCCGCCTGCGGCTGACCGAGCGCAGTCCGGACCGCAGCCTGTCCCATCCGATCGACCAGTTCTTCCGCTCCCTGGCCAACGATCTCGGCAAGTACTCGGTCGGGGTCGTGTTGTCCGGGACGGGCAGCGACGGGTCCCGCGGGATCCGGGACATCAAGCAAGCGGGCGGGCTGGTCATCGCGCAAGATGGGGGATCGGCCAAATTCGACGGCATGCCGCTCAATGCGGTGGCGACGGGAGTCGTCGATCTCGTGCTGCCGCCCGCTTCGATCCCCGAAGCACTCACGCGATACATCGATCAGCGCCTGAGCCCCGAAGCGCTGTCACGGTCGAAGGAGGAGCTGGAGTCCAGCACGACCGGTGTCGACAAGGTCTTCGAGCTCCTCCGCATGGACCACAGCGTCGACTTCTCCCATTACAAGGCGAGCACCGTTGGCCGAAGGGTCCATCGGCGGATGCAGCTCCACTCGATCGAGAGCATCGAGGACTATTGCACCTTCCTCGAGCGGAGCCCCGAAGAGCTCGAGAACCTCTACAAGGACCTGCTCATCGGGGTCACCGAGTTCTTCCGGGACGAGGAAGCCTTCGAGCTCCTCGAGACGCGGGTCATCCCCGAGCTCATGCCGAAGGTGCGCGAGACCGGAGCCTTCCGAGTCTGGATCGCCGGCTGCGCCTCAGGTGAAGAGGCTTACTCCATCGCCATCCTCATCGACGAGGCTCTTCGCCGCGAGGGCGTTCGGGCGGAAGCGAAGATCTTCGCGACGGACATCCACCACGGCTCGCTCGCGATCGCCGGCGCCGGCGTGTATCCCGAAGAGGCCCTGGAGAAGCTCTCCCAGGAGCGGCGCTCGAGGTACTTCGTCGCGCGCAGAGATCAGTACGAGGTGGGCCGTCACCTGCGGAGCATGGTGGTCTTCGCCCGGCACAACGTCTTCAACGATGCCCCCTTTACTCAATTGAGCCTGATCTGCTGCCGCAATCTGCTCATCTACCTCCAGCCCCTCGCCCAGAAGAAGGCGCTCTCGCTCTTCCACTTCGCGCTTCGGACCGGAGGCGCGCTCTTCCTCGGACCCAGCGAGACGCCGGGCGACCTGAGCGACGAGTTCGAGACGCTCTCGAGCCGCTGGCGCATCTATCGCAAGCGCCGAGACGTGCGCTTGCCCATCGACACGCGCCTGCCCTTCACGATGTCGAGCGCGGCGCCCGAGCCGGCTCCGGCGCTCGTGCCCAAAGGGTCCACGCCGACCGCGCTCGAGAGTCAGTGGCTCTCGATCTACGATCGCCTCCTCGATTTGCACATGCCGTCCAGCGTGCTGCTCGATGAGGATCACACGGTGCTGCAAGTCTTTGGGGGGGCCGAGCGCTACCTCACCTACCGAGGCGGCCGTCAGAGCAGCGACATCCTCAGCATCATCGATGAGAACCTCGAGACGCCGCTCTCGGGCGCGATCCAGCACGCGATTCGCGAGAACACCGAGGTCCAGTACACCGGCCTGTCGACGACGGCCGAGCACGGCGGCGAGGCGCTCAAGATCCTGGTGCGCCCTCTGCACGATCCTCGCACCAACGTCATGCGGCTGCTGGTGACCTTCGCGGCCGAAAGGGAGCCGAAGGAAGCATCCTCCGAGTCGAAAGGCACCGAGGTGGATGTCGGCGAGGCGACTCAGGAGCGTATCGTCTCCCTCGAGACAGAGCTCCGCTACACGCGCGAGAATCTCCAGGCGACGATCGAGGAGCTCGAGACCTCGAACGAGGAGCTGCAAGCGACCAACGAGGAGATGCTGGCCTCCAACGAAGAGCTGCAGAGCACCAACGAGGAGCTCCAGTCGGTCAATGAAGAGCTCTACACGGTCAACACCGAGCACCAGAAGAAGATCGACGAGCTCACCCGCGCCCACGACGACATGGACAACCTGCTCGCGCTGACGCGGGTCGGCGTGATCTTCCTCGATGAGGACCTGACGATCCGGCGCTTCACGCCCGAGATCGGCCGGCTCTTTCACTTGATGCCACAAGACATCGGCCGCCCGTTCGAGGGCTTCGAGCACAACCTCGTCGTCGAAGGGTTGAGCGAATGGCTCACCGAGGTCCTCGAGGAAGGGCGGCAGATCGAGAAGCGGATCGAGGACCGGCGCCGGAATCCGTTCTTGCTTCGGATCGCTCCTTACCTGCGGGGCGACACCGTCCGCGGCGTCGCCTTGACCTTGATCGACGTGAGAGACCTGGAGGCGGCCCAGCGCGACGTCGTCATGTTCAAGGACATGGCGGAGCAAGCTGCCGACATGCTCTTCCTCGTCGACCGCAACGGCACGATCCGCTATGCGAATCCCGCGGCGTGGGAGAGCACGAGGTTGAGCGAAGAGGAGCTGATCGGGACGTCGTTCTCGCGGCTGTTCCCGACCGACCGCCCTCTCCGCGTGCCCGATCTGATCGAAGCCTCTTCCTCGAACAAGGGGGGCTTCCAGTTCGAGACCGAGCTCGTGCGTCGAAACGGCACGCGCTTCCAGATCGGCATCACGGTGAACCCGGTTCGCCTCGGGCAAGAGATACTCCTGTTCGCCGCGGCGCGCGACATCTCCGAGCAGAAGGCCACCGAGCAGCGCCTCCTCCTCTATCGCAGTGCAATCGATGCCACGATGAGCGGTGTGTCGATCGCCGACGCGCGTCTACCCGACTACCCGCTCGTCTACGTCAACGAGTCCTTCGCCAGGATCTCGGGCTACTCGATCGACGAGGTCCTCGGCAAGAACTGCCGGTTCCTGCAGGGCCCTGCCACGGACGCCGAGCACCGTAGAAAGCTACACGATGCGATCGACGAGGGACGACACACGCGCGTCACGATCCGGAACTACCGAAAGGACGGTACGCCGTTCTGGAACGACGTGAGCCTCAATCCGGTGCGCGGCGAGGACGGCGACGTCGATTACTTCGTGGGCGTCCAGGACGACGTCACTCGTAACGTCGAGTCCGACATCGAGAGGCGCGATCAAGAAGCACGTCTGCGCGCACTGTTCAACTCGACGGCCGAGGGCATCCTCGGTATCGACCCCGAAGGTCGCTGCACGTTCTCCAACGAGTCCGCACGCCGGATGCTCCAGCACTCAGCCGAGGACGTGGTGGGGCGCCCGATTGCGGAGGTCGTCGGATGGAAGGAGCGCCACCTTCCCGAGCTCGAGGAGGCGCTGGAGCAGATCGAGGGCGACGAGCCCGCTCGCCTGATGGGGCAGAAGTTCTGGCGCTCGGACGGGATGATGGTCCCGGTCGAGATCTGCGTGCAACCGATCGAGGTCGACGACCAGCGGCTGGGCAACGTGCTCACCTTCGAGGACATCACCGAGCGCACGCTCCAGGCCAAGAAGCTCGAATTGGCCCAGCGCCAAGCCGAAGCCGCCAATCGCGCCAAGAGTGAGTTCCTCGCCAACATGAGCCACGAGATCCGAACACCCCTCGCCGCGGTGATGGCCTTTGCCGAGCTGCTGCGTCTCGAGGTGAAGTCCCACAAGGAGAAGGACTTCGTCAGCGCTATCGATCGGAATGTGCGGGCCCTGCTCGACATCGTCAATGACATCCTCGATCTGTCGAAGGTGGAAGCCGAGCGGCTGGAGATGCACGTCGAGGAGGTCGACGTGCCCGAGCTCATCAGCGACATCCGATCGTTCATGGAGATGCGCGCCGAGGAGGCGGACCTCAGCCTCGACATCGAGTGCGAGACCCCGATTCCCAAGGTCATCCAGTCCGATCGCGCGCGCCTGCGCCAAGTCCTCATGAACCTGGTCGGCAATGCGCTCAAGTTCACCGAGCGAGGTGGCGTGCAGATCCGGCTCGCGCACTTCGAGCCGAAGAGGCTGCTCGAGATCGTTGTCACCGACACGGGGATCGGCATCGCACCCGAGCTGGTGGATCGGCTGTTCCAGCCGTTCGAGCAGGGGGATCCTTCCATCGCTCGGAAGTCGGGCGGCACCGGCTTGGGCCTCAGCATCACCAAGAAGCTGGTCGAGCGGATGGGGGGGACGATCCGGATCGAGAGCGAGCCGAACCGGGGCAGCTCGTTCGCCGTGCGCATCCCCACAGGGGAGCTCGCCCCGGACGCTTCTTTCACCGAAAGCATCTCGCAGGTCACGAAGAAGGACCGCCCGGATCCTCCGCTGCTGCGACTGAATGGTCACGTGCTCGTCGTCGATGACCAAGAGGACATTCGGAAGGGGGCGTCCGAGCTACTCCGCTCAGCGGGCTGCGATGTCTCCGCCGTGTCCAGCGGTCCCGATGCATTGCGGTTCTTGGAGCGAGAGGGAAGCCGGGTCGATGCGATGCTGCTCGACCTGCACATGCCTCAGATGAGCGGCTTCGAGGTGCTCGATCGGGTGCGGAGCTCAGATGATCCCATCCCGGTGATCGCGTTCACCGCGCAGGCGATGAAGGGCGAGCGAGAGCGTTGCCTGCAGGCCGGTTTCACCGATTACCTCTCCAAGCCCATCGACCGAGAGACCCTGATCCACACTCTTCAGACGCATTTGGAGGAGGCAGCAGCCGATGCGCTGCGCATCCTGGTGATCGAGGATCATTCCGACGCCGGCCGAGCCTTGAAGATCTTGCTCGGCGGAGAGAAGCGCACCATCGAGATCGCCGCCAGCGGCGCCGAGGCCTACGCGCTCGCGAAACAGATGGAGCCCCACGTCTGCATCCTCGATCGGGGCCTTCCCGACTGCGACGGCATCGACCTGGCGAAGCAGCTCCGCGAGCTCCCCGGCGGTTCGCGGGTCGTGCAGATCGCCCTCAGCGGCCGCCCGCTACCCGAGGCCGAGACCAAGGGCCTGTTCGACTACCGGCTGGTCAAGCCCGTCGACATGGACGAGCTGGAGGGGATTCTGAGCCGCCTCGAGTCGAGGATCTGCGGAAGCGGGTCGTAAGGCCGCGAAGGCGAAAGGGTCCGATCGCGACAAGGCGCCAGCGCGGGCCCGGGAAGTGAGTCGGTCGGAGTACGCTGGAGTGCCCAAGTCGAGCGAGCCGGCGGCCGAGTCGATTGGTGAGGGCTCGCAGCGAGCGAGCTTGGGCTGGAGCCTTCCCACACTGAGCGGACCGAGACCGGCTGAAGTGTTCCGATGGCACCCTTGCTCGGTGCCCTTCGACTCGATCATCGGCATTGTCGAGGGAGCGGCACTCAGCTCGTTGGCTTCGTCCCGTATCGGTCGCGCGGGCTCTGGTGGATGCTCTCAGTCGTTTCGGTCCACGGACCGTTTACAAAGGCTCTTCAGGTCATCGCCAGCGCCCGGCGATCTTAGCTGCCCTTGCCGGGCGAACTGCCGACCGCCGGGTACTCATTCGAGGGTTCTGTCATCAGCGCGATCTCGGGCACGCGGTCGTTCGTGATCGAGTGAGTGGGGGGCGGTGAGGAGCCGTCACTCGCATGCGACATTGACAGAGCCCCGCCTCGAGGGGAGAACAGAGGAGATGAGCCTGGACGCCTCCGGGCCGCGATCGGAGGCTCCCCTTCCTGAAATCTCCTCGAGAGCATCCATGCGCCCACGGAACCTCTTGTTCGTTCTCGCGTGCTTCGTCCTCCTCTGCCAGACGGGGCTGCCCCAGAAGGCACCGGCGAATGGTGCCGACGCGCACGCCGAGTTCCATGTCGTCGATCTCGGATTGACGTTCTCGGCTCCGACGTTCGGCGTCGTGGCCAACGGGGCTGCCCACACTCAGGACATGCTCGTCAGTCACGCCGGCTACCAGTACATGGCGTACTGGGACTGGGACCGGTGCCTCACCGTCGCGCGCCGAAAGTTGCCCGGGACGCAGTGGCAGATTCTCGCCTTCGAGGATTATCGCATCCCCGGCGAGGACTCCCACAACGCGGTCTCGATCGGTATCTGTCCGAACGACGGGACGATCCACCTGTCCTTCGATCACCACTCCGACGACCTGAACTACCGAGTCTCCGTGCCGGGCTTGGCCAGTGATCCGGCCTCGTTCCCGTGGGACGCGACGGTTTTCGGGCCGGTCCAGGACGTCCTCGACCCGGCTCGCGGCGTCGTCACGAAGTTGACCTACCCGCGCTTTCTCCCGACGCCGGGCGGTGATCTCCACTTCCTCTACCGCGAGTTCGGCAGCGGGGATGGCCGCGAGCGCATGGTCGACTACGACGCGGCGAGTGGGACCTGGTCCGACGATCGCGTGATCATCGAGCGGAACGGCGCCTACACCGACCCGCTCGGGGGCAGCTCGAGCTCGCGCAATCCCTACTACAACCGGATCGCCTACGACGATCGCGGGACGCTGCACTCGACGTGGACGTGGCGCGAACGGGCGAGCATTCGATACAACCGCGACATCGCCTACGCCCTCTCCGAGGACGGTGGCGCGACGTGGCTCAATGGCGCTGGCGAGGAGATCGCGAGCCTCTCGGCAGGCACCGTGATGGACGCCTTCTCGCCGGGCATCAACGAGGTCTTGATCGGCGCCGAGTGGGGCCTGATGAACGATCAAGGCCACGTGGTCGACGGTCGCGGCCGCGTCCATGTCGTCATGTACCACAAGATCGAGCCCGACGATAAAGTCAGCTACGGCAACATCTGGAACTCGAAGTACCATCATTACTGGCGAGACGCAGACGGCACCTGGCGCTCGCACCGGCTGGAGACGATGGGCAATCGTCCCAAGCTCTTCGCCGACGATCACGGGAATCTGCTTCTGGCCTATGTCGCCGCGGGCGACCTGCGGATCGACGTCGCGACGCCCGAGGCCGACTACCTCGATTGGCGCACCGTCTGTGAGCTGGAGGATCGGTTCGGCAGCTCGGTCCAGGCCGATCACTTCCGATTCGACCGAAGCGGGATCTTGTCGGTGGCGCTGCAGCGGAGCCCGGTGACGCCAGGCGATCCCAGCGATCTCGGGGTCGTCGACGTGATGGTCGACTTCGACGAGATCCGGCAGCGTCTCGACGAGCCGCGCAGCTCGGAGAGGGTCCTGCCGACCGAGCGAGATACCTGGGTCCGCGGCGGTTCCCACGCCGGAGAGGCTCACGGCGGTGAAGAAGTCCTCGCCATCAGCCATGCCGCCACCGAGGAGGACCAGCGTCTCACCTTCGCTCGGTTCTTCCTGCAAGAGCTCATTGGAGAAGGGGCGGTGAAAAGGGCCGTGCTGCGGCTGGACATCGCCGCGTCCGGCGGAGCGTTCGCAGCGGCCGACTTGCTCGCTCGCCGCTGCACGACCGACAATTGGTCGGAGAGTATGAGCTGGAACGATCGGCCCTCACCGACGGGGCCGGCCTTTCCGGCGGTCTCGGTCGAAGGCAGGATCGAGATCGACGTGACGGAAGCGATCGCCTCGGAGCTGGCGAATGGCGGGCAGCGCATCACCTTCGAGCTCTCTAGCCTGGACCTCGACCCGAACGGCTGGGTCATCCTGCACTCGAAAGAGGCCGGTGCGGGAACCGCGCCAAGGCTGGTCATCGAGCAGATCAATTGGCTCGAGCCGATCGCGGATACCCATGTCCGAAGCGGTACGTACTCGCAGACCAACTACGGCACCGACGATCGCCTCGTGATCAAGGAGGACGGCAACGACGACTATGATCGAGTCGCCTTCCTCCGCTTCGACGTCTCGCCGCTCATCGGCACGGGCGAGATCGGGCGCATCTTCCTGGTCACGTCGCTGGCAGGTATGAGCCCTCTCGGCAAGACCACGCCGTATGCGGTCCACTCGGTGAGTGACGACACGTGGGACGAGATAGCGGTCACTTGGGACACGCAGCCCGCGCTCGGAGCTGAGCGAGGAGCTCACTTCGGACGAGCATCGCTGCAGTGGGACGTCACGGCCGACGTCCTCGCCGCAATGGCAGGCGACGGCCTGTGCTCGATCGGACTGAGAAGCGACCGCGAGGGGGGCGCCCGCGCCATCAACCTGTGGTCCCGTGAGGCCGCGGACCCCTCGAAGCGTCCGCGACTGGTCGTGCGCTATCGATAGCGAAGGCCGGCGATCCGTATGCCGCGTCTCGAGCTGCAGATATTCGTCCGCGCCAAGCCGGAAGTCTGCTTCGATTGCGCACGGGACGAGGTCGTCCGCCGAACGAAGGAGAGCCGGACGTGAGAATCAGAGCCCGCGCGACCGAGACGGGAGGAGGTCACGGAGCGGCCAGCCGCCTTCTCGACGATACCGCCCATCGAGCGGAAAGGAGCCGAGCAAGGGTGCATTCAGAGCGACGACTTCCCTAGGAGCGCGGGCGTCCCGCTCGCCTCGGGCCGCGCAGCGGCCGACCCACTGGGAGCGCGGGCGTCCCGCCCGCCTCGGGCCGCGCAGTGTTCTTTGACTCGCTCGACTTGGGCACTCCGTTCTGTCGAGTTCGTCAATCGAGTCGAGAAACGTGACTCGATCAGGCCCGGCCGCTTTGCCGGGCGCGTCTCTCGATGCTCCTTGACCAGGCCCCGGCGGAAGAATAGGGTTGACGGCTCGGGATTCCTCCTGCGTCCGCCAAAATCCAATAGGTGCCTTCACGGGGATCGATGAATCTCGCGCGGGACAGAGCTCGGGAAGCTCTGATGATGTCGTGTGAGTTGCCGGTGCACTCTTCGTGCTTCCTGACGGTCGAGTCATTGGCTCGGATCGGAAGCAGCTCGGGCACCGATGCGACACTCTGTCCTGCTCCGATCCGAGCGGACATGCGCTTCCAGAGTGAGACGACGGTGTTGGCAATGCCCTTTCAGTGAGCCGATTCTCCATCCCTTTCGGAAAGTGAAGGAAGATCCATGGCCCTCTTCTTGACGCTCTTCGTGCTCATGACACTGCCCACTTCTTACCCGATGGCTGCATCAGGTCGTGGAGACCTCTGCCAAGCAGCCTCCATGGTCTCGGATGCGAGCTTTCGACTCATCGAGAATCGGGGGCAGTGGAGAGAGGGCATTCGCTACGCCGTGAGCTCGGGGAGCGGCATGGTGGGGCTGGAGGACGATGGTCTCCTCATCCTGCAGACAGTGCGAAAGGAGCGCGCACCTGGAGCACCCAAAGGACACGACTCTCTCGAGTCGACTCCCGGTGTGCTCGTGCGGCTAGGCTTCGAGGGCGCATTGGCGGAGGTCACGATGTTGGCCGAGGCGCGCTTGGCCGGGGCGCACCACTATTTCCTGGGAGGCGACTCGAAAGGATGGCGAACAAACGTTCCCGCCTTCGGCCAGGTGACCTACCGAGGCCTCTATCATGGCATCGATCTCCGGATTCGCGCCGGAGAGGGTGCGGCCGAGTACGACGTGCTGCTCGACAAAGGAGCTGATCCGGACCAATTCGTCGTCCATTGCGAGGGAGCCGACCGCCTCGAGCTGAACGAGAGCGGCACGCTGGTGATCCACACCGCGATCGGCGAGCTGCGTCAAGCGCCTCCAATGACCCTTCGGATCACGGCGGACGGGGCGCAAGAGCCAGTGCCTTGCCGGTACCGTCTGCTCGGCTCCGATCGTTACGGCTTCGAGATCGAGGGCAGAGACCAGGCTCTTCGATATGTCATCGACCCGCCGCTCATCTGGTCGACGTATCTCGGTGGCTCGAGTACCGACTACCTCTGGGACGTCGACGTCGACTCAGTCGGGAGAGTCCTCGTCGGTGGCTCCGGTTCTCAGGGCTTTCCGATCACACCGGGCGCCTTCTCGAACGCTCAGATCGGGGCCTTTGTGACCCAGTTCGATCCGACCGGAAGCCAGCTCGTCTTTTCGTGCGTTATCGGAGGAAGTCGGTTCGAGGCTGTGACCGGCGTCGCGCACGATGCCCACTCCGACTCGGTCTACATCACGGGAGATACGGAGTCGCCGGACTTTCCGACGACACAAGGTGCCTTCTCGACCGTCCTACAAGCGAGAGACGCATTCGTAGCCCGGCTGGACTCGGCCGGAAGTGTCCTCGGCCTCTCGACCTTCTTCGGTGGGGCAGACTCCGAGTGGGTCAATGACATCGCTGTATCGTCCAGTCCGGGCTCACCGATCGCAATAGTGGGGCGAACGACGTCGAATGATTTGCCTGTCACATCGAACGCCTTCGACGGATCCTATAACGATGTCGCTGGCCAGGCGCCTCGCGGTGACGCGTTTCTGACGTTCCTGAACCCATCAGGATCAAGCCTCCGCTATTCAACATACGTTGGCGGCGTCGGTATCGACGTGGCTCTTGCTGTCACCATGGACGCCCAGTTTCGCGCGACTTTCTGTGGATTCACTGACTCGGTCTTCTTCCCGACGACGCCGAGCACCTACGATCGCGTGCACAACGGGCTCAGCGATGCCTTCGTGAGCCAAGTCGATCCACTGGCCTCAGGAGTGAACAGCCTCATCTTCTCGACTTACTTGGGTGGCACGGGTGGGGACGGCGCCAACGGATTGGCATTAGGGCCTGGAAGTGACGTTACGATCGTGGGAGAAACGACCTCGCTCGACTTTCCCGTGTCGCCCACAGCATTCAATGTGACACACAATGGTGGGCACACAGACGGCTTTGCCGCAAGATTGAGCGCGAGCGGGAGCTCTCTCGAATACGCGACCTTTCTGGGGAGCTCGGGCCGAGACGGTGCTCGGAATGTTCGAATCGATGCCTTCGGTGCCGCCGTCGTTGTCGGCTGGACGAACGCAGGCGACTTTCCCTCCGTTCCAGGCTCTTACGATAGTTCTCACAGTGGTGGCTACGATGTGTTCCTTGTGAGGCTTGCGCCGTTCGGTAACGAGCTCTTCTACGGCAGCTACTTCGGTGGCTCTGGAGATGAGCATGTGCAGGGAATGGGTTTGGATCCTGACGGAGTCGCTACTGTTGCCGGTTTCGTCGGGGGGCTGTTCGATCTTCCCGTGACCGATGGAGCGTATGACACGACTCCCAACGGAGGTTTCGAAGGGTTCGTGGCGCGCCTAGCGACGGGTCCCGTTCTCGGACTCGTGGGGACGCCCAGCACAGGGAGCCCCGTAAACTTCGAGCTCCGGGTGACCTCCGCCAGTCAGGTCGGACACACCGCACAGGTCGCTCTGAGCTGCACGGGGACGAGCGGCATTCTCTTGCCCGGCGGCGAGCGGCTCCCGCTCTCTCCGGATGCCTGCACGCTGATCGGCCTGCACCTGGGAAACCTGCTCCGAGGACAGGTCACGAGTGCCGGTCGCGCGCTGACGCCGCAGATCGTCTTCCCGCCAGCGCCACTCGGTCTCAACCTGTACGCCGCAGCATTCACTTGGGAGCCGGCGAGCTTCCAGATCTCGTCGGTCACTTCTCCGATCCAGTTTCAGGTGCAGTAGTGCTGCTCACCGGAAGTGTCAGGGGCTGAAGGCCGATCGTTGGTGGAGCAGAGACTCGTGAAAGGCCCAATCTTCAGTCGTATGAGGCGCGGAGCGCTGGCGCTGGACTAGGCCCGGGCGAAGCCCGGGTTTCACCGAGACCGGCTGAAGTCCGCTATCCCAATGTCGAGGTCTTCGAGCCAGGCACCCTTGCTCGGCGCCTTTCAACTCGAAGGGTAACATTGCTGAGGACGCGGATCATCGCTCGGCGGTCTGTTCCTGATTCGGTCGCGCGGGCTCTGTTTCGGCATGATCGCACCCGGCAGGATCGTGCCACGGAGTCTCGGATGCCAGGTCGGGGTCCTCATCGAGGTGTTTGGAAGGGGGACACCGAGACCGGCTGAAGCCGGCGGTCCGAGTTTCGAGGTCTTCGAGCCAGCACCCTTGCTCGGCGCCTTTCAACTCGAAGGGTAACATTGCCGAGGACGCGAGTCCTGGCTCGGCGGCTCGTTCCCGATTCGGTCGCGCGGGCTCTGGTTGACCGGCTCCTTGGGCACACTCTCACTTCAGCTCGTAGATCAGCTTCGCCTTCTCGCCTTCGGGGGCGTAGTGGGCGAGCTCTTCTTTGATGTAGACGGAGGTGCGCTGGATCTTGCCGGCGTCGTCGAGCTCGAAGCTCAGGGCGCCGCCCATGGGCTCTTCGAAGCGGATGACGAGGGTGACCATGTTGCCATCGCCTCCGCGGAAGCCCATGCCGCCGAAGCGGATCATCTCTCGGACGGGTGTCCAGGCCTTCGAGATCCGGCCGAAGCGGGCGATCTGCTGCGGGAACATGTCTCGCCACCAGTCGATGGCCTCGCTCCAGGCGGCATCCGTGTGGAGCGCGCGGTAGGCCTCGCGATCTTCGGCGTTGATCGCCTGGACCAGCTTCCTGGCGATCTCGCTGTACTGTTTCCGCTCCGCTTCGGTCAGCGGCTTGCCGGCCAGCTCTTCCTCGGAGATCTCTTCGGGCTGGGATTGCCACCCCGAGGGAGCGCCCTCGGGCTTCATTTGAAACTGCGGGCCGCTTCCCGGCTCGGGCTGGGTCGCTCCGGGTTGGTGCGGGTAGGGGAACGGCTCTGAAGGATCGGCGCTCGTCATCTCCTTGCTCTCGGACTCGGACGGCTCTGAACTCTCCGGCTCCGCGGCGCTCGATCTCGAGGGAGCCGAAGCGGCCGTATCCTTTGGCTCTTCGGGCGTCTTCGAGTCGTCGGGTCCCGAGCAAGCGACGAGTAGAGTCAGCAGCCAGGCAAAGCGAATCATGGGAAAGTTCCTCGATGAGTTGGCGAGCCTTCGAAGCTCACTTGGTTTCGTTCAACAACTGAGCAATGGCGCGGGCGACGTCCTCGGTGTCGTAGTGACGACGCAGAAGGCCGGGCTGAAACTTGAAGCGCACGCGGCCCTGAGTATCGAGCACGATCGTGGTGGGCCAGGCGTCGACGTGGAAGCGCTGCACCAGGGACCCGGCGCCCTGGCCGTCATCCCAGACATTGATCCACGGCATCTCGCGCTTGGCGGCCGTGGCGGCCGCCTGCTCGGCGCTGGGATCCGAGCTGACACCCAGGAACGTGAACGGCTCGACGCTGAGCGACTCGACCAGCTCTCGCTCGTGGGGGACGGCCTTCATGCACGGCACGCACCAGCTCGTCCAGAAGGTCAGCGCGACGACGCGGCCCCGGAGCCCAAGCAGATCGAGCTTCTCTCCACTCGCCGTTCCGAGAGGGCCCGGGGCGAGGATCTCGCCGAACGGCACCGCCTCCATGCGATCGAGGAGCATCGTGATCGCCTCGCCATAGGAGCCTCCGCCAGGCGCGGTCGCATCGAGGACCTCGGACCGCAACCGCTCCAGGTCATCCCGAACCTCT
Source organism: Planctomycetota bacterium (assembly GCA_040219065.1). Taxonomy (GTDB): domain Bacteria; phylum Planctomycetota; class OFTM77; order OFTM77; family OFTM77; genus OFTM77. The sequence goes on along the minus strand of JAVJTD010000278.1, from coordinate 19,090 downwards.
CGTCGCACGGCATCGTCTTGCCAGTCGACATCGCACCAGCGGTCGACCTCGACGCGGAAGAGCGCCCGCGCATAGCGCAGGTCCTGACGCAACCAGTCCGGTGCGTCCTGACCAGCCATCGAGGCGAGCAGCGACTCGTAGCTTCGGGTCTCCTCGGCTTGCTCGTCCGCCGAGCACCGCTCCAACGCTGGCACAAAGGCCGTCGTCAGCATGGTCCTCGCCCGAAGCGAGCCTTCGGCCTCTAAAGCCAAGCGCTCGAGAGCACGACGTCGCCAAGGACGCGCGGGGCGCGGATCGGCTGCTTGGCAGAGCTCGGCGGCCAGGCGGATCAAGCTGAGAGCGTCACCGCGATCGTCGGTCTGCTCGAGGAGTGCGAAGGCACGCCCGGCCAGGACCGAAAGTTGGCTCTGTTCGAGAGGGGCCTCCTTCAACGTGCGCTCGATGTCGTCTCGCAGCTTGGCCAGGGAATCCGTGACCGACGGCCCTGGCTGGCCGCGCGAGACGCGGATCGAGCGGAGCATGGGAGCCGCGCCGTGTGTCGTGACGAATCGGAACGAGCGCCAGACGCCTTGGCCTTCGGTCAGCACCGAGATCCGATTGGGGCTCAGGGAAGCGATCCACCGGATCTCGATGGAGCCCCACGCCTCCTGCTGCCGCGACCATTGCTGCCCGCGCGCTTCGGCGCCGATCTGATCGAGGAGCTCGGGCAGGCGGTGGGCTTCTTCGAAGGCCGTCCAGTCCGTAGGGCGGGCGAGGTGATCGAAGAAGGCGCGGGCGATCTTCGCAGCGGGCCCGCCCGGCCAGCCGGCGTCGAGGCGGCGCGGCGCCCCCAGTGCGGAATCCCGCTGGACGCTCTCGATCCAATCCCGCTTGGTGGAGACACGCGTGTAGAGCTCCTTCGAGCCGTAGAAGCACTGACCTTTTCCCTGGTCCTCGTTCCTCGAGCTCACGCCCACGAGGAATGGGCGCCCGTCTCGCATGGCCAGCGCGGGGCCGCCGCTGTCACCGGGGCCCGAGATGCCCTCGAAGTCGGTGCCTCCTGGCGGCGCGTCGAAGAGGAACGTCAGCCAATCCTGGTCCAGGCTCTCGATCCGATTGGTCGCGGCACGGAGGATGCCGTCCGAGCGCGTCGGTCCGGTGTGACCGTCTCCGGTCCGACCCGCGCCGACGAAGGTGACGACATCCCCATTGGCTTCTCCGCCCGCGCCCAACGCCACCGGCTCGATACCGATCACGGCCTCCTCGAGCTCGATGAGCGCCAGGTCGATCCAATCCGGTTCGCCGAGGCCGGGCCCCAGATCACCTCGCCAGCTCGGATGGAGGACGACGCGGCGGATGCGGTACTCAGAGCTTCCTAGGTGGATAACGTCAAAGAAGGGATCCAGAGGCTCCGCGACATGGGCCGCGGTCAAGATCCAGCGCTCGCCGATGAGCGTGCCGTGCGCGAGCCCGATCCGAGCGACGCAGTCGAAGCCCGCCGCGGCGCGGACGTACGCCTCGTCCGTGCGGTCGTGTCGAATGACGATCGGTCGCGCGGCGTGACCGGCGGCGCTCATCATGAGGGCCATGACGATCGTGAGGCTGAGGCGGGTCATCGGATCACCTCGTCACCGTTCTCGAAGACGAAGTGGAAGCCGCTCGGCGCGCTCCCTTCCGAGAGCGACCGTGGCGCGGCGTGGTCGGCGCTCCAAGTGAGCGGCACATCTCGATGGACGAACCGCTGCACCGAGCCATCGGTCCCTCGAAACACGACCTCGACGCCTGCCCGCGTCTGAAGCAACGAAAGTAGCGCAGCGAGCGCGACGCCGAGGGCGACCCCGACTCGCCCCGATCGAGTGGCCGGCGAGCTCATCGGGCCGGCGAGGATGCTCTCGACGCGGCGAGTGAGGCTCGAGCCCGTCGCCGCGAGCGTCAACGCCCCGGAGTCTCTGGTCGCCAAGCCGAGCAGGGTGCGGGCATAGCGGGGCGGCGACACACCAGCCGAGAGGACCGCTTGGTCACAAGCGCTTTCAGCGAGTGCCAGCGCGCGGCTCCGGACCCGGTGCACCAGAGGGCTCCACGGAAGGAGAATGGCACTGACCGTCAGGAACAGATGGGCCCAGTGATCTCGGCGCCTGAGATGTGCGAGCTCGTGGCAGAGGAGCGCGGTCAGGGCCTCTTCATCGAGAGTGCTCACCAATCGTGTCGGCATGAGTATGGTGGGGACACGGCTCCAGCACCAGATCGCCGGTGTGTCCAGTTGCTCGGCGAGGCGAGTGATGACTGGTCCCGCATCGGTGCGGCGCTGAGCCTCTCGCAGGGCAGAGCTCAGCCGAGGGCTCACGGCAGGGACGGTGAGACGCAGCAGTCGACGTGTGCGGATGAGGCGCCGGAGGAACCCGGCGGCCGCTCCTGAAGAGAGAAGCCCCCAAGCGGCGAGGAGCCAGGTCCGAGTGCCTATGCTCTCGTGATCGGTGAGCCTCTCGATTCCAGGCGCCGGCAAGAGGCCACCTCCAAGGGCGTGAACGCAGAGCGCGAGAGCCGGCGATATCCAGCTTCCGAGGATGCCGAAGCAGAGCCAGCGGTGAGCGCGTTGCGGATCCGACTCTCGGCGCACGATCAGCAAGGCCGCGCCAAGCCAGACGAGGTGATGCCAGGCCAATGCCGTCAGATAGGTACTCATCGGCCTTGGCCCTTCTTGCCGCGCTCTCTTTGCTCGGCCTGATCGATGAGCCCCCGCAGCCTCTCGATCTCGTCCTGCGAGAGCGTCTCGCCTTCGAGTGCGTGCTCGAGCAATAGCTCGCGCTCGCCGCCGAACAGCGTGTCGATGATCGAGCGCAGGGAGCGCTTGCGCTCGCGGCGCCGATTGCGGGCGGCCGAGTAGATGTAGGTGCGCCCTTCCGCGCGGTGCTTCACCCAGCCGAGGGCTTCGAGCTTCTGGAGCGTGGAGAGCACGGTCGTGTACGCCGGCGGCTTGCGCCGTCCGAGCGATTCGCGCACCTCTTGCACGGTCGCCTCGCCGCTCTCCCAGAGCACCTCGAGGACCGTCCGCTGCACTTCGCCGAGCTCGTCGAGTCGCGACACGCGCCACCTCCATCTACTAGCGCCAGTAGTACTGTCCTGGCTGGTATACGGAATGGCGAGGGGCGAGCGTTAGAGGCGAGCGAAGTTTTTCAGACGGCCATGCTCACCCGAGGCTCCGGTAGAACCCTCGGGTGAGCGTCTCGTCGAGGCTACGCCGTTACTCCCAGGGCACTTCGACGGTGATCGAGTCGTCTCGCGTGACTTGGAACGTCAGGTCTCGCGTGCGGGAGGTGTCTTGGACCCAGAGCACTCGGTCGCCCTCTCGGCGCTCCTTTCGGGCCGTGAAGGTCAGGGTCACCGCGGTCGCGTCGGGCAGGTCGAGGGAGAAGCGGCCTGCTTCGTCGGAGGTTTCGGCGGCGATCCGGTTCTCCAGGGCATCGCATGCCATGATCATCACGTTGGATTGCGGGACTCCAGTCGGTGACTGTACGACGCCTTCGACTCGGCGAGCGGTCGGCAACGCGATCTCGAGGTCCCGGGTGCCGGCCCGGATCGCCAGGGCGAGCGTCGCAGCGCCTGGAGAAGGGGCGTCTCTCGTGTCTTTCGGCAGGATCTGGATGTCGTAGACCTTGCCCGGAGCGACGGGCAGCTCGAACGAGCCGTCGGCCACCGTGATGGTCCGGCAGCGCCGGACCCGCGCGCCAGGCTCTCCGGCGATCAAGGTCGCGCCGGCGGCCGCTTGGCCGCTGGCGTCGATGACGCGTCCGCAGATAGTCGCCGGCCGCTCGACCACCATCTTCACGTCGCGCCGAATCTCGCCGGCCTCGAGCTCGATGTCCAGGTGAGGAAACCCGAGGAAGGAGCGGTCGCTGAAGTACAAGCGATGGCTCCCCGGCGGCAGGGATCCGAAGCTGAAGCGTCCTTCGCGGTCGGTGAGAATCGAACGTTCACTGAGCATCTGTCGCGTGCTCTCTCCCGGTCCGTAGCGGCCCGACTCGGTCCCAGGCAGCATCAGCGCGCTTCGGAGATTCGCACCGGCGAAGGTCCGCCCATTCGGGTCGACGAGTCGGCCTTCGATTCGCCCGCCTCGAGTCAGCGCGATGTCACCTTGATCCTCATGGTCGCTCACCGGGACGCAGGTCGCCGCCCAATCTGTCGAGGTTGGCTGCAGAGAGTAGGCGAGCGTGGGCGACAGTCGTCCTCGTAGGTCGCGATGACGAAGCGCACGTCCGGAGCCGGGAGGCCATCGGGATCGACGAAGCGACCGGTCACACGGCGGCCCGGAGTCAGTGCGACGACTTTGGAGAACGTGCCGTCGGCCTTCATCTGAAGGTGTCCGCCGGCGCTCACATACCCCGGATGGACGACGAGGAAGGACGGAGTCTGCGTGCTGACGCCCTCGATTCGAAATCGCCCCAGCTCGTCGGTGTGATCCCCCCGGTCCCAACGAGGAGCGAAGAAGTCGTTCTTGCAGCGCACGTTTGCGTCCACCAGAGGCAGGCCCGTTCGCTCGTCCAGGACCTCGCCCGAAAACGTCGTCCCGAGCTGGACCATCCAGCGTCGAGTCGTGGTCGCGCCGGGAGTCAGCTCGACGACTTGCTCGAAGGACTGGTGGCGATCGGGTACGACCTCCACGTGGCAGACGCCCGAGGGGAGACCTTCTAGCCGTGCCTTGCCGTGCTCATCGGTCGTGGCTTCGCCCAGAACCACCTGGGCGGCCCACTTCGGGTCACGATGGGGAGGGCGGGCGCTCACGCGGGCTCCGGAGACGGGCAGGCCTTCGTCATCGACGATCTCGGCCGCGAGGCTCGCCGGTCGGTCGAGTCGGATGAGGCAGTGCTCACCGGCGGGATGGCTCACCGAGACGTGCGACGCATAGCCTTTGGCTTTGACGGTCAGGCTCGCCTCTTGGCCGAGCGACAGCTCGAAGGCGAAGCGGCCTTCTTCATCCGCATTTTGCTCGAGAGCTCCGACCTGCTCCTGCCTCTCGAGCGACAGCTCGGGCGCGAAGATCTCGGCTCGAATCGAAGCTCCGGCGATGGGAAGCCTGTCTGGCCCGACGACTTCTCCTGACAAGTGCGCCGCGCTCGCGGCGCCGTCATCCTCGTCCGCCTGGGTGCCGGCGAAGTGTGGGGCGGGCTGCGGATCCGTCTCCTGCTTCGGAGCGATCCTCTCGGGCTCGGGCGAGCGTGTCGTGCCGCGAGCGGAGGCCGGCTCGACCACCGCAACGGGCTCAGCAGAAGTGGAGGCGGCGGCTGATTCGTCCGCGTCCGGCCAGAGGAGCCAGAATCCCAGCGAGGAGATACAAAGCGACAAAGCCGAGCCGATCGATGCGTGCTTCATGTTCATGACTTCCTTCCCTCATAGCGTTCGGAACACGACAAGAAAGACTGTTCTCGAGCCCGAAGACGGTCATCAAAACTCGAGGGTGATGATCGTCAGACGGCTCAAGGCCTGCCCGCGATGTACCGTTCACGACTGCGAGAGCTGATGAGCATTTGAGGAAACGAGGACTGCGGATCCGGTCCGGTCATCGGTCCCAGGGCAGCGAGATCCGAAGTGCGCGACCGGGGCGGAGTCCCTCGATGCGTTGCTTCCGATCGGTGTCGTGCCTCATTCCGCCGTTCTCTTGTGGAACGAGGGGCGTGACCTCGATGACGAGGATCGAGGGCTCGGGGACCGCTACCGAGAACGCGCCGTCTTCTTTGATCGCCTGCCCTGTCAGCCGGTTGCCCATGGAGTCGAGCACCTGGAGATAGGCAGGACCGATCGGCTCCTCATCGAGACCGATGAGCTTGCCCTCGAAGGGAGCGAGCTCGGGAAGGACGATCTCGATGCCTTCGGTACCGGGCGCGACTCTCGCCAGGAACGCTGGCCCGAGGGCCGGGCCCGAGCTGCGGGCCTCGTCTCCAGGAGGCAGCGCGGCCAGCCGAAATGGACCGGGCCTTCGCACTGGGACGGTGAACGCTCCGTCGGCATTGGAGACTGCTCGGCCCAATCCCACATTGGTCTCTTCATCGCCCGCGCGTAGATAGACACCCGAGACGGGACGGCCATCGGGGTCCGTCACGCGGCCGCTGATGGTCCGAGACATCGGGAAGACGATCTCGATGTCGCGCCGAGCCTCGCCGGGGCTCAGCTCCACATCGATGCGCTCCGAGCCCAGGACGCCGCGTTGACTGATCGAGACGCGATACCTCCCAGGAGCGAGTGCGCCGAATGCGAAGCGGCCCTCAAGGTTCGTGCGGATGGACCGCCAGCTCAGTGACTCGATCGTCTCCTCGCCCGGCTCGAAGATTCCCTCCTCGGCTCGGCCGACCAGGATGGTCAGTGAAGCATTCAGGCCGGCCGCGGGGTGCCCGATCTCGTCGAGGACCCGGCCCTCGATTCGGGCGGGCGCGATGAGCGGAATGTCGCCGAGGTCTTCCTTCGAGCCGGTCGGAATTGCGCTCGCGGCCCACTCGTTCGAGACCGGACAGAGCAGATAGATTGAATCCGGTAGCAGCTCGTCGACCTCGAACCGCCCGTCGGAGTCTGCGCGCGAAGCGATCTCGTGGTGACCGTCTTCGTAGCAAGCGACTCGGAAGCGCAGGTCCGGCACTGGAGTGCCACGAGCGTCGATGAAGCGACCGCGCAGGCGTCGGCCGGCCCGGAGCTCGATCTTCAAGGAGTCCACGGCGGCATCGTCGGGGCGCAGGCGAGTCCTCGACTCCGTGTATCCGGGTGCCGAGACCCTGAGCAGCTTTTTGCCGCGGCGGACGCCATCGAGGCGAAACTGGCCAGTGGCATCGGAGAGAACGGAACGGCGCTCCTGGGGCTGAGAGAACTGGTCCTGGCATTCGAGAGTCGCGCCCTCGATCGCCAGGCCCGTTCGCTGATCCACGACTTCGCCGGAGACGACGATGCCCTCTTCGACTTGCCAACGAAGCACGGTCTGGTCACCGGCGCGGACGTCGATGCGCTGCTGAAAGCTCACGGCGTGAGGAGGCACGACTCCCACGAACCAGCTTCCTTCCGACAGCCCGTTCAAGACGGCGCGGCCCGACCCGTTCGTCTTTGCCTCGGCGATCACGACTGGCAATGGATAAGTTGAGTCGGGCTGAGGCGGCCGCGTAATGACGAGGGCGTCCGAGACGGGATCGCCGCTCTCTGTGGTGAGCTCGACCGTGACGTCGATCGCTGGGAGGAGAGTGAGCTCGATGAAGTCGCCGGCCGCGTGATTCGCCGACGTGTGCGTCGCGAAGCCTTTGGCCTCCACCTGAAGATCGAGCGACTGCCCGAGCGACAGCTCGAAAGAGAACTCGCCGGCGAGATCCGTGATCGCTCGAGCCTGCGGAAGGATTTGCGGGTCGCTCGCGATCGTGCCGAACAGGCCATCATCGATCTGCGCCAGCACGGTCGCGCCTGCAACCGCCCGGCCCTCCAAGTCGACCACTCTTCCGCTCGCGGTGGCAGGGGAGGCGCCAGCAGGACGCGATGGGGCCGACTCTTCCTTCGGCGACGCGACGGTGGCTTCGGGAGCCGCCGTGCCTTCGTTGGCGCTCTGGCTCGTGGTCTCGCGATCGAGGCTTTCCGCTTCTTGGGTCGTTGACGCGAGCACGTCGATGGGCTGCGTCGCGGTCGATGTGTCCTCGACTCGAAGTACGAGAAGAATCCCTGCGATGATCGAGGTGATCGCCAGGACGAAGATGCCTGCGGTCCAGGTCGCCTTCATCGGAGTACCCGCCGTGAGGCGGCGAGGGTACCGAGAGTGACCTCAGAGAGCCCCGCGAGCTTCGAGCCGAGCCGAAGGGACAGGACGCGCGCTCCGCGCGCAGAGGGCCTACCGTTCATCGCGATCTCCTTCACGCCTTGGAACATGAAGGGGAGACGCTTCGACGCCGGCATCACACGTCAAAAAAGTCTCGCTCGACGATCCACGTCATGGCGTCGCAGGCGGAGCGGCCCCGATCGGACCGCTCCGCGCTCAGTCTCAGCGGCGATAGATCTCGGCCGTATTGCCGCCGCCGCCCAGGATGAGTATGCCATCATTGCTCAGGGCGGCGCCGAACGGGGCGAGGCGAGGAGCGGTCAGGGAGCCCGTCGCTCGGAAGGACTGCCCGGCGTAGAGGTCGGCCTCGTCACGTGCGTTGAAGGTGATCTCGGACAGGTTGCCCTTCAAGGTGAGCTCCAACCCACCGGCGACGAGGGCCTCGCCGCCAGGAAGCGCGATGACCGCCGGCAGTGCTCTCGGGACCTGCAAGCCGCTGACGTGGGTGAACGAGCCACCGAAGAAGCTCGAGCGCCATTCTTCACCATCGGCGAGCGAGGTGAGTGCCAAGTCGGCTGGATCACCCGAATCCAGGAAGGCCGTGAAGTCGATGGTCACACCGCCCACGAGCAAAACGCGGCCATTGTCGAGCCGGGTGGCGCTGTGGAGCATGCGACCGGTGGTGAAGAGCTGCGGCAGGATCGCGAACGCGTCGGAGGAGGTGTCCCAAAGGTAGGCCGTATTCGAGACGAACGGGATGTTGATGATCGGGAGCAGGGTCAGGCCACCGGCGACCACGACGTCGCCAGAGCCATTGGTCGTCGCCGTGTGCAGCGCCTTGGGCTCGAGCATCGAGGTACCGGATCGGAAGGTTCCCGTGCTCGGATCGAAGAGCTCGCTCGAGGCGCGCAGACCGCCGAAGAGCTGCAGGATACCGCTCGTGTCGATCACCTCGAAGCCACCCGTGAGGAGCACCTCACCGTTCCCGGTCATCGCCGCCGCGTGACCGGCGCGCGCGATCGACATCTGGAATCCGGTGCAGCTCGGCACGCTCGGATCGATCACGGTCGCCTGATCGATCGGCTGACCGTCGAGCCCGAGGCCGCCGGCGACCAGGATGCGGCCATCGGGCAAGGGCGTCACGCTCGCGAGAAGGGGAACCGGGCAGAGCAGCGGGAACGAGGTCCACTCCTCGAGCTTCGGATCGAAGATCTGCACGACGGGCGAGAGCGCCGAAAGGATCAGCTCACGGCCATCGGCCAGCGTCGTCGTCGCGCCGTTGGCGGCGATGGAGAGATCGAGCGAGTCGAGCGTCGGACGTGAGGTCTCCACGGGTTGGCCGACGACGCGCACGAGATCGCTGACGGTGTCCAAGGCGTCGGTCGCGAGCGCTTGGAACGAGAGGCGCCGTCCATCGAGACGCGGATCGTTGGGCAAGGAGGTGGCGATACTCCGCTGTCCCTGGGCATCGAGCGTGCCGACGAATCCGGGGAGCCCCGAAGCGATGCCAAGGAATCTGAGGCCGATGTCGAGCGAAGCCAGACCGCCGGGAAGCGGCGTCGTCTGCTCGGTGAGATCGAAGAGGAGGAAGTAGGGGCGATTCGCATCGCCGTCGATCGTGAACGAGAGCGGGGCACCGAGCGCGCCACCGCGAGACTCGAGCGACCACGACTGGGCGTGGACAGTCGGGACGATGGCGATGGCAAGGCAGAGGATCCGGAAGGCAGGTCTCATCAGGTGAGGCTCCTCAGAAGGGCACGGTTTCAGCGGATCGCCCATGATAACGACAAAAACGAGCGGCGTGCACCAAGGAGGATCGAGGGCTGTGGCGAGCTCGGAGCGCCGGCGGAAGCCGGCGCTGTTTCGCTGGTGCGGCCGTTCACGACCCCGGCACTGGATTGGGAACCCAGTAACGTGTTCGGTGCGTGGGAGTGCCCGAGTCGGACCGAGCCGGTGACCGAGCCTGTCGGCGAGAGCCTTGACGAGCGAGCTTGGGCCGGGATCGTCCGCGGACGAGGGGCGGGCCACGGAGTTTCGGATGTGAGGGCTGAGTCATCTCCAAGGCGCAGGGAAGACACGGAGACCGGCTGAAGTCGGCGGTCCGAATGCGGCGTTCCCAGTGGTTTCAGATCAGCGGCGCCCCCGGACGCAGCGCCCGGAGCATACAGTGGTGAAACTGGTCCCGAGGGCGATGGAGTGCCCAAGCCGAGCGAGCCGGTGACCGGGTCTGTCGGTGAGGGCATTCCCGAGCGAGCTTGGGCCGGGGCGCAGCGTGCCGGCGAGACAGCGCGCTCCGAATGGCCCCTTGCTCGGAACCTTCCCGCTCGATCGGTGGCGCCGTCGAGGAAGCAGCTTCTAGCTCGGTGACCGCTCCCCGTTTCGGTCGCGCGGGCTCTGTTTTCGGTCGCGCGGGGTCCAGTTTCAGATCAGCCACGCCCCCGGGCGCGGCGCCCGGAGCATACAGTAGTGAAACCCGTCGAGCCCGGCTCTCCCGAACGTCCAACGGCTCGACTTCCAACTCTCAACTTCGAAGTCCGTGTCTCCGCTATTTTCGTCTGACGACGAGGCGCGGAGCGCCGGCGCTGGACTAGCTCCGGGCGAAGCCCGGGTTTCAGATCAGCCAGGCCCCCGGTGGCGGACGCCGGAGCATGCAGATGGTGAAACGTACTCGAGTGCATTGGAGTGCCCAAGTCGAGCGAGCCGGTGACCGAGTCTGTCTGCGAGGGCTCTGCGCAAGCGAGCTTGGGCCGGGGCGGCCGTGCGACGACAACGCACTCCGAGTGCTCCCTTGCTCGGCACCTCTCCGCTCGATCGTCGGCAACGTCGAGGGAGCGGCTTCTGGTTCAGCAGCCGCTTCCCGTTTCGGTCGCGCGGGCTCTGTTTTCGGTCGGGCGGACTCTAGTTTCAAGTCAGCCGCGCCCCCGCCGGCGGACCGGCGGAGCATACAGTGGAGAAACTGGGCCTGAGGGCGATGGAGTGCCCAAGTCGAGCGAGCCGGTGACCAGGTCTGTCGGTGAGGGCTTTCCCAAGCGAGCTTGGGCCGGAGGACATCGTTGCGGCGAGACAGCGCACTCCGAGTGCTCCCTTGCTCGGCACCTCTCCGCTCGATCGTCAGGGACGTCGAGGAAGCGGCTTCCGGTTCAACAGCCGCTCCCCGTTTGGGTCGCGCGGGCTCTGGTTTCGGTCGCGCGGGATCTAGTTTCAAGTCAGCAGCGCCCCCGGGCGCGGCGCTCGGAGCATACAGGCGAGAAACGATCGGAGCCCGAACAGGTCCCTGTCGCGGGGTTGGGAACACGCTTGCGCACAAAGCTCATGACCGATTCAGTGGGGCCTCGTGAGGGACGACGGGACCGGATCCCGCAGCGATGGCGTGGGAACGTTCCGACGCCCTGACCGACGGGCGCGTCCGCTCGTCCCTTACTCATCGCCAGACGAAAAAGATCCTCGCCGTGAACCTCGCCGTTCCAACGGCGGCGGCTCCGTGTCAGGGACCCGTGCGGGCTCTGGTTTCAGATCAATCGGGTAGCTCGTACTCCCCGACGAGGAGCCCCTCTGCGATCCAACGGTCTCGATTGGCCTCGAGGGAGCCGTTCGAGACGCGCTCCAGCTCGGCACGGAGCTTCGTCTCGCTGGCGCTGGCCAGCACGATGACTTGGCGCAGCTTGCTGCCGGCGTGAGCCTCGATCGGACCAAAGGTGGCCGATTCCTCCGCCTCGGCATCGAAGCGCTGTTCCGCCAGCGTGTGCAACTGCCCGACCTCATCGACGCCAATCAGCGCCAGCGTTGCGCTCGTCGCCGTCGTGACGTCGACCCAGAGCTCGCCCGAGCTCCAGCTCACATCACTCGAGACTCCCGAGCGCGAGCGCGTGGTCATTGCCAGCAAGGACGACTCCGTCGGGGCGAGCGCGACGACCCACTGGCTCGGGCCAGGTGGCACGCTGCTCGGCTCTCGGATCGAGAAGAATCGAACCGCAATGGACTTCTCCTCGATCGCCAGGGTCCAGTCGCTGCTCGATCGAGCCAGTGCCTCGACGACCGACGCCGCGTTCGAGTGGAAGCTCTCTCTCGTCGCACCGGGCAAGTAACGGCCCGTCTCGGCCAGCACCTCCTGCGGCAGCCACCTCCGCTCGAGCGAGCGAATCAGCCCTTCAATCGATGCGGCCTCGAGGGCATCGGGCTGCTTCGCCATGACGAGGAGGGCGGCGACCCAGGACGATGGGATCTCGAGCTCCAGGGTTCCTGGCTCCAACCATCGGACCTCTCCATCATCGATGCGGAAGTCGCCGCTGACGCCTCGAATGGACGCGACGACCTGCCCTTCGACGTTCAGTGAGAGGACGTCCGTTCTCGCATCCGCCGGTCTCGCCCTCTGAACGAGCTCGGCGAGCACGGGCTCGATCTGCGGATCGTCCAGGGCGCCACCATCGATCAAGACGTACAGCGCGATCGCTGCGGCAGCAGCCAGCAGGCTCATCCCGGCGACGCGCCGGAGCCGTCGATTCGAGTGGCGATCTACCGGTCCTGCATCCGCTCTTCTTCGAAAGGCACCGAGCAAGGATCGGCAGCGCGGGCAGCTCTCGAGGTGAGCTGGGAGGGACCCGGAGGATGGTCTTCCAGCCAATGACCGGAGCTCCTCGTAAGACCGACACTCCGGACCTCGACCACGCCCTGCCGCAAAGCGCTCCTCTTCCTCACGCGCGGCGAGAAGGTCCTCGAAGCGTGGCCGGGGATCAGGCGCTGACATCGTGACCCTTCCTCTGCAAGCACGTGATCAAGTATTGATGCGCCTCTTTCAGGCGCTGCTGATTGCGCCGCAAAGAGACGTCGGTATCGACCTCGGCGAGCGAGACACCTTGATGATGCTGCTGGAACGTCAAGCGTAGGAGCTGAGGCAGCTCGTCCTCGCATTCCTCGAACGCGGCGAGGAGCTCGCCTTCATAGACATTCTGGACCGGGTCCGAGAGCTCTCGGCTCGGAAGCCGGTCCCGGTTCTCCAAGAGGCTCTCTCGCCGCCGAAGGATGAGGCGCCTGGACTGGTTCCAGATCTGAAACGCGGTGGTCCTCAGGAAGCTGATGAAGGCCTGCGGATTCTTCGCCCTGGCCCAACCCGGATCCTCGAAGAGACGGGCCAGGATCTCCGAGACGGTATCGGCGATCTCGTCGTGCGTGGCGCTCGTCTTCGCCCGCAAGTGGCGAAAGATGATCCGCCGAATCCCGTCTTCGGCCCGAGTCAAGGACTGGGCATCGCGATGCCCCGTCACGTAAACGTCGAGAGGATTCTCGTCGGAGCCCATCGACCTGTTCGTCCCGTCCTCCTGTCCGATACCGAGAGTGCCACGCCTCGAAACTAAACCGCCCCGAGACCTCCACTTCAAGTAGCGTCCCGCCACATCGGCCTCACCGACGACTCTACAGCAAGGATTCAAAGCGACGCTCAACGGGCTCCTCCGATGTCGACCGTGCGATGGCAGGCAGTGGCTGCTCGAGAAGAGCAGTGTGCCAGCGGAGCGCTCGGCGAAGGAGACTTTGTCCTCGCTCCTGCGCTCACCGCGTCGCGCGGCGCTCCTTGCGCTTGGCGATCAGCCGTGTCACGTAGACGACCACGCCGATGCCGATGACTGCGTAGAGCGCGTAATCGATGGTGTCCGACACGACCTCGTGCTCCTCACCGAGCTTGCTGCCGGCCCAGGCAAGCCCGGCGGCCCAGATTCCGGTCCCGAGGGCGGTGAGGAGGAGGAATCGAGGCATCGGCATGCCGACGACGCCGGCCGGGATCGAGATCAAGGATCGCACGCCCGGAACGAAGCGGCACAGGAAGACGACCTTGCCACCGTGATCTTCGAACCAGCGATTGGCGCGCTCCATCTCGCTCCTCGAGACGGTGAGCCAGTCGCCCCAGCGGCCCGCCCAGCGCTCGACTCGCTCGCGGCCCGCCCAAGCGCCAAGGTAGTAGAGAGGAATGGCACCGAGGACCGAGCCGATCATGCCAGCGACGATCACACCGATGAGGCTCAACCGTCCCGTCTCGCTCGAGTAGCCGGCGGCCGGCATCACGACTTCCGATGGGATCGGCGGAAAGACGTTCTCGGCGAACATCAGGAAGACGATGCCGACGTAGCCCATCTCGTTCGAGATCGTCGCAACCCAATCGGTCATGTGCACCTCTCGTCGGCGTGGGAAAGCCGGCACAGGTGCAAGGGCCATGCCTTCGAGCTGCCGGCCCCTCGCCAGCGACCTTTGCATGCTCGGGCACGTGTAGATTCTACATTCGCTGGCCCGAATGCTCAGGATCGTCCGGAGGGGCTCGCTCTCACCACGACGATCTCGCATCGCTGATCGAGTGACTCCGGTGAGAGACAGGACTCGAAACGCACTCGGTTTGCGATAGGCACGAACGGACGCGAAGCAGGAGATGGTCTACTTCGATTCGTTCTCCGTCCTCGAGCCGACCGCCGACTGCCTTCGAAACCATCTCGGCAAGGGCTCTGGTCGACCGACGCCGGAGCTGCTCGTCGATCGGGCGAGCCTGCTGACGCTGACGGCTCCTGAGACGATGGGCCTAGTGGGCAGATTGCGCGTCCTGAACGCCAACGACCAGAACTCGTCGCACGGGCTCTTCACCGACCGACCGGAGACGCTCTCGAACGACTTCTCGTCAACCTATTGGATCTAAGCACCAAGCAATCTTGCCCAGACGGGCACGAACGCGAGCAACAGAGTCTCTCAACGATCTCTCACAGACGAACAGCGCGAGGAACCGCAGATCGCTCGTGAGAAACGGGTGCTGAGCTGCCAGAATCGGACCTTTGCCAATCCTCCGAGCGGGCATCTCCAATCATGACGCATGAGAGCACCCTTCCCGACGAGTTGGCCCGGCTCACCGACGAGCTCTCCAGCGAGGACGAGACGCGGGCGATTCAGCAGGGCTATTTACGTTACTTTCGTCCCGGAGAGCGCGTCCTCGATGTCGGCTGCGGGCGCGGGACCTTTCTCGATCTGCTGCGCGAGGCAGGCATCGAGGGGGTGGGTGCGGACTCCAGCGCCGCGGCAGTGTCGGCGTGCCGGGCGCGAGGTCACGAGGTCCTCGAGGTAGACGCCTTCGAAGTGCCCGAACGGTGGGCGAGCGAGGGAGAGCTGTTCGACGGATTGGTCGTGAGCCACCTCGTCGAGCATCTGCAGCCGGATCGAGCGCTACTCCTGCTTCGGTGTCTTTCACGCGTGCTACGTCCGGGGGGTCGTCTGCTGATGGTGACTCCCAACCCCCGCAGCCTCATCGTGCTCTCGGAGGTCTTCTGGCTCGATCCGACCCACGTTCGTCCCTACCCGAGGCAACTGCTCGAGAGGCTAGGCACGAAGGCAGGATTTCGTGTGCGGGAGAGCTACGACGACCCCGCCTCGGTCCCGCGACGTCGGCCTCTTCGGCGCTGGGTCGCGCGGCTCCGCAGCTTTCTCTCGGGCGCCGATCGCTCCGGGCCCATGGACTCCATCGTGCTCTTCGAGTGGCCGTGACTTCTCGCCTTCGGGCTGTCGCGCCCTCGGCAGCGACGCTTGCACGCTCGCTCGCCTGTAGATTCTACATTCGCCGGCCCGAATGCTCAGGATCGCCCGGAGGGACTCGCTCTCACCACGACGATCTCGCCTCATACAGAGGGGGCGCTTCCCCCCTCGAGCCGGTTTCAGAATCCCTGGCACGCCAAGTGCCTTCCTGATCCATTTCGATGCGCGGGTCCGTGGCCCGTGATCGAAGCGCAGCGACTCCGGTGAGAGAGAGGACTCCATGGAAACGCACTCGGTTCGTTCTGCGACAAGTAAGAGCGGAGAGACTTTTGGTTGGCTGCTCTCGCTGGGTCGCACCGGCTGCGTCGCCAAGGGTCTTGTCTATTGCTTGGTCGGCGGACTCGCGATCGCCGCAGCCGCGGGCGCAGGTGGAGAGGTAGGTGGATCCAAGAACGCCATCGCCAAGCTCGGTCAGCAACCTTTCGGCCAGGTTCTCTTGATCGCCACGGGAATTGGTCTTCTCTGCTACGCCATCTGGCGGATCGCTCAGGCCTTCGTCGATCCGAACGACGAAGGCACCGACAAGGAAGGCGCAATCAAGCGCGTCGCCTATGTGATCAGTGGCGTGATCCACCTCGGGCTCACCGCCTACGCCTTTTCCTTCGTCTTCGGTGGCTCGAGCTCTTCGAGCGGCGGTGGCTCTGGCGGAGCGTCGGACTGGACGGCCAAGCTCATGGGCCAGCCATTTGGCCAATGGCTCGTCGGCATCGCCGGAATCGTGATCATCACCGTCGGAGTCCGACAATTCATGCGCGCCTACCAGGCGAGCTTCATGGACAACTACGACCAATCCAAGTTGAGCGGCAAGTCACGAATGTGGTCGAAGCGGCTCGGTCAGATCGGCCTGTCCGCACGAGGCGTCGTCTTCGCACTGATGGGGATCTTCGTGATTCGAGCCGCCATTCAAGCCGACCCTTCCGAGTCGCGAGGACTCGGCGGCGCCCTATCCAACTTGGCAGGTCAACCCTCCGGCCCATGGCTCCTCGGCATCGTCGCCGCCGGTCTTGTCGCCTATGGCGTCTTCTGCTTCTCGTACGCCCGCTACCGCGACTTCCAACGGTCGTGAAGCAGACCAACCCAGGGCTGACGCTCTGGGTTGGTCATGTGCACTCGATCGTTAGGGCCGTAGCCTTGCTCGGCACCTCACCGTTCGATGGGTGGCACCGTCGAGAACGTCACCGGACGCTGGGCGACCTCTCATCGTCTCGGCCGTGCGGGCCCTGGTTTTCGGTTCGCGAGGGCTCTGATCGCCTTCATTGCCAGAAGCCCTTGTCGATCAGGTCGCGCAGGATCTCGGCCGAGGCGTCGTCTCGGATGCCGAGCAGGACCAGGGGCGCTTGTCTCGAGGCTTTGAGGTCCTCGGCGCTGTCGACGATCCACTCGGCTTGCCGGCCGATGTCGTCGGTGAGGAGCACGACGAGTCGGTCGGGATAGGCCATGGCCTCCTCGAGGCTCCGCGTCACCCGGAACTCCTGGTCGGGCCATTGGGTGAGGAGCTCTTTGAGGGTGACCGTGCGCTGCCGGTCGTCGCGCAAGATCATCGTGAAGACCGGAAGAATCGGGTCGGGCGGGTACTCGTCGACCGGCACCGGGCCCACGCCGGGAACGATGATGATGCCACCGCCACCGGTCGAGACACCCACCAGGATCTCGGCGACCAACCGGAACCGTCCATCGACCGCTCGCCAGGACGGGATGTCGTGGTAGACCCACGCCGAATGATCGCGGTGCGAGGCCACGGCCATCTGGTCTTGGGAGATCGCGACGGACTCCCCGAACTCGTCCCAGGGACCGTAGCCATGAGGGCTGGTGAACGTCTGCATCTCCATCCAAGAGCCGCCGGCGAAGCGGAAGAGGTGCATCGCCCCGGGCTCCAGCTCACCGAGCAACCGACTCTCCGGGGCTCCGACCAGGAGTCGCTCACCCGAGAGCGCTACCGATTTCCCGAACCAACTCTTGGGGGTCTCGTTCTCGGTGACGACCTTCTGCTCGAGGAACCACTTCCCGCGAAACAGGCGCCGATAGACGTAGACCGCGCCATCGTTCTCCTCTCCGACCAGGGCCGATAGGGCGCCGACCGCGAGCCGATCGCCATCGAGATCGAGGCTGGATCCGAAGCTCGAGAAGTTCGGCGAGTCGGGCGGGATGAGGGTCTGAGCCCGCTTCCAGGTCCGACCGTCGAAGTGGTACACGTAGGCGACGCCATAGCCATCATCCTTGGGATGGGCCGTGTACGCATAACCGACCACGGCTGTATCGCCTTCGACATCACAGCTCCGGATCGATTGCCTTCCCGGAGAATCGGCCACCGCGAGGATGCGCACCCACTTGCGCCCCACTCTCTCGAAGAAGTCGCAGCGAGTCAGCCCGACCACGACGAGGTGATCGCCGTGGATCGCAACGTCGTAGCCAAAGTTGTAATCGGAGGCATCCTTCGGGATGAAGTCGCTGCCATGCAAGACGGCTTCCTGAACCCAATCTTCTCCGACACGGTTGTAGATGTAGACGGCGCCGCGATCGCCTTCCCAGGACGCACCGACGGCGAGCTGGTTGCCATCGAGCGAAAGTGCGTTGCCGAAGTTGTTGGAGACTTCGGTCGTCACGGGCGCCAGCACGAACGGACTGCCAAAGCCTTGAGACCGCTCGAAGATGAAGCACTGCCCGGGTTGCGAGAGCCCGACCGCCCCCACGACGACGCGCTCGTCATCCATGGCGACCGACTTGCCGAAGCCGCCCGAGCCCGGCAGGCCCGGGGCGTGGAGCTCTTGAGGGACCTGTGCTCGAGCGAACGGGGCGAGAGCCGAAAGCGTGACGAGTAGCCAAGGGAGTCTTGCGATCATGGTGAGGCCTCCAGAGTGCGGGAATCGGTTTGGCCACTGAATCCGAGAACCCGAAGGAGTGTTTCACCGACTTTGAAATATTGCTCCGGGTTCCGCGCTCGCTGATCTGAAACTAGATCCCGCGCGACCGAAAACAGAGCCCGCGCGACCGAAACGGGGAGCGGCTGCTGAGCTGGGAGCCGCTTCCTCGACGTACCCGGCGATCGAGCGAAGAGGTGCCGAGCAAGGGGCCACTCAGGGTGCGCTATCGTCGCAACGCCGGCCCCGGCCCAAGCTCGCTTGCGCAGAGCCCTCGCCGACAGACTCGGTCTTTGACTCGCTCGACTTGGGCACTCCATTGCCCTCGCCCTCAGGCCCAGTTTCACCACTGTATACTCCGCCGGTCCGCCGGCGGAGGCGCCGCTGACTCGAAGCATGCGCATTCGGACCGCCGGCTTCAGCCGGTCTCCGTGTCCTCCATCCAAGCGCCTTGGAGAGGACCCAAACCTCACATCCGAAGCTCCGTGGCTCGATGCTGAGGGGTGCGATCCTACCGCCAGCTTCGAAGTTGAGAGTTGGAAGTTGAGCCGTTGGACGTTCGAAGAGGCCCAAGCTCGCTTGGGAAAGCTTTCGCAGCCAGACCCGGTCTCTGGCTCGCTCGACTTGGGCACTCCATCGCCCTCGGGCCCAGTTTCACCACTGTATGCTCCGCCGTTCCGCCGGCGGGGGCGCCCCTGATCTGAAACCAGAGCCCGCACGGGTCCCTGACACGGAGCCGCTGCCGTTGGAACGGCGAGGTTCACGGCGAGGATCTCTTCCGTCTGGCGATGAGTAAGGGACGAGCGGACGCGCCCGTCGGTCAGGCCGTCGGAACGGTCCCACGCCATCGCTTGCGGGATCCGGTCCCGTCGTCCCTCACGAGGCCCCGGTCAATCGGTCATGAGCTCCGTGCACGCGAGCG
>JAVJTD010000276.1:0-9893 GCA_040219065.1 Planctomycetota bacterium | reverse complement strand
CACATCCTCTACGCCGACGGCTTCGAGGATCTCAAGCACTTCACCGAGGTGAAGAAGAAGGCGGCCCGTGACGAGGGCGGTCAGATCGAGCGGGTCCACACCTACGAGGACCCCGAGATCCCGGCCTACGATCCCGAATTCCTGCGGAACGCTCGAAAGTCGGGACGGTCGGGCTACTCGTCCCAGAACCTCAATCTTCCCCGCTTCCTGCCTCCCAAGGCGGGTGAGCGGCCTGCCACCGACGAGGAGCGGGACCGCCTGGAACGAGCGGCTCGCGAAGCGAAGAGAAACGACGCGGGGACCGAGTCCCCGTCTTCCTCTGAGGATGAATCGACCCGTGAAGACGGCTAAGCGCAACACCCGACACCTCGGTGCGATCGCATGTGCGGTGCTCGTTTTGTGCGGGCCCGCGATGGCACAGAACGACGATCCGATCCAGGAGATCGGCGACCGGATCACGTTCAACCTCAGCCCGGACTCCAACTACCCGCTCAAGACCTTCATCGAGCTCTGCCATGAGGTGACCGGTCGCGTCTTCATCTACGAAGAGACCGAGCTGACCAACAAGTTCGTGAAGCTCGTCGGCGCCAAGACGGTCTCGAAGGCGAAGTTCTACGACTTCTTCCAGGTCATCATGATCCTCAACGACCTGGCCTGCCTTCCGATCGGCTCGAGCGACATCGAAGTGATCCAGATCACCAACTTCCGGACCGGCCAGCGTGGCGAGCTGACCAACCGAGCGCCGGTGGTTCGCTACACCGACCTCGACAACTATCGAGATCGCGTCGGCGAGATCATCACGACGACCATTCCGCTCGTGAACATCGACGCCCGGCAGACCTTTTCGTCACTCCGTCAGTACTTCACCAATCCGCAGTATGAGCAGATCACTCCGATCGACAACTCGAACTCGCTGGTGGTGACGGCCTTCGCCCCTTCGGTCTGGGCCATGTCGCGACTCATCCAGTGGATGGACGTCAAGCCCGAGTCCCAGCAGCTCGAGTTCGAGACCGTCGAGCTGGAGAACGCCGTCGCCGAGGAGCTCGAGCCGATCCTGTCCGAATTGCTCGACCTACGCTCGTCCGGCCGGCGAGGCTTCGCCGGTGGCGCCCCGCGCCCGGATGCCGGGCAAGGCGGTGTCGCGGCGCTCGAGCCGATCGAGACCCGAGTCATCCCCGACGCGCGCACCAACAGCCTGATCCTCTACGGAACCGGCGAGGCGAATCGGGCGGTGAAAGACCTGATCGACCAGCTCGATCGCGAGATCGACCTGAGCGAAGGCTTCACCCACATCTACCAACTCAAGAACTCACGGGCCTCGGACCTGGCCCAGACGCTCAATGAGCTGATCCAGGGCCGCCAGGACCTCTTGCGCCAGTCCGGTCGACGCGCTGGCGGCGGTGGCCTCGCCGGCGGACAGCCGACCATCGTCCAAGAGCAGCAGGTCTTCATCGTCCCCGACCAATTCACCAACTCGCTGCTGATCTCCGCCTCGAAGACGAAGTACGCCGAGCTGCGCGAGGTCATCCAGTCGCTCGATCAGCGTCGTCCTCAAGTATTGATCGAAGCGGTGCTCGTCGAGATCACGGCCGATGGCACCAACGCCCTGGGCGTCGAGCTCGCCGGCATCGACCTGCGTGACCCGGCCACCTCGGACGGCAACTACCAGCGTCCCTTCGGCCTGACCTCCTTCGGGCTCTCGACGCTCGTCGACGACGATGGCGACGGCCTGCCCGACTCGCGTCAGCCGAATCCCGGCGCCGGCCTGACGGGCGGCATCTTCGACGGTCGCGAGTTCGCCCTGCCGCTGCTGTTGCAGGCGATCGCGACCCGCAACGACTCCAACGTCTTGCAGATGCCCTCGATCCTGACCAACGACAACACCGAGGCCACCATCACGGCCGAGCGCGCCGAGCCGACCACGACCTTTTCGACTACCCAGGCGGGTACCGACAACACCGCGTTCGGTGGCTTCGAGACGGCCGGTATCGACCTGACCATCTCGCCGTCGATCAGCGAGGAGAACTACCTGAGGCTGGACATCACGCTCAACATCGAGCAGTTCGTCGGTGCCTCCCCGAACCCGTCGACGCCGCCGCCGAAGGTCATCCGTGAGGTTCAGACCCAGGTGACCGTGCCTGACAACTTCACCGTCGTGATCGGTGGTGTGATCACCGACAGCTTGCGCACCCAGGAGAGCAAGATCCCGCTGCTCGGCGACCTGCCGCTGCTCGGGTTCCTCTTCCGGAGCAAGCAGGACACGGTCCAGAAGACCAACCTCTACTTCTTCGTCACGCCGCACATCCTCTACGCCGACGGCTTCGAGGATCTCAAGCACTTCACCGAGG
The DNA here is from genome assembly GCA_040219065.1 of Planctomycetota bacterium. Classification (GTDB taxonomy): domain Bacteria; phylum Planctomycetota; class OFTM77; order OFTM77; family OFTM77; genus OFTM77. The sequence goes on along the minus strand of JAVJTD010000276.1, from coordinate 7,545 downwards.
TGAAGAAGAAGGCGGCGCGCGACGAAGGCGGTCAGGTCGACCGGGTCCACACTTACGAAGACCCCGAGATCCCGGCCTACGACCCCGAGTTCCTCCAAAAGGCCCGCCAGACGGGTCGATCGGGTTACTCGTCCCAGAACCTCAACCTCCCGCGCTTCCTGCCGCCCCGCTCGGGCGAGCGGACCGCGAATGACGAGGAGATCGAGCGCCTGCGGCGAGCCCGTGAGGAAGCCGAGGCCGAAGACCGATAGTCTCTGGACGGGTCGGCCCTCGGGTCGGCCCTTTTCCGATACCGAATCGTCAGAGGACGCCGTCCGTGAGAGAGATCATCCTCAATCAGCTCCGTAACCGGTTCCAGTTGGACGAAGACGAGCTGAAGACCTGTATCAAGCTCGAGCGAGAGTCCGGGCAAGGTCTCGACAAGATCTTGCAGCACAAGGGGCTGCTCAGCGAGATCGACATCCTCTCGGTGTTCGGCGACACCCTGGGTCTCGATCTGGTCACCAAGCTCGACGACGAGGACGTTCCTGGCATCTTCCTCCAGAAGGTCCCCGTGCAGTTCGCGCGGCAGAACAACCTGATCGGGATCGGTGAGAGCTACGGCGTGATCCGGGTGGCGACCTGCTCGCCGATCGAGGTGCATCCGATCGACGACCTCGCCATCATGCTCGACCTCGAGGTCGAGCCGGTGCTGGCCCCGCGCTCGGAGATCACTGCGCTGATCAACCGCGCCTACAAGCACAAGGCCGACGTCGTCGACGAGGCCCTCGCCGATGTCGAGGACTCGGCCGACATGGTGGGCCTTGGCTCGGTTGTCGAGGAGAGCGAGGATCTTCTCGATGTCGCGAACAAGGCGCCGCTCATCAAGCTGGTGAACATGGTGCTGTTCCAGGCGCTGAAGATGCGCGCCAGCGACGTGCACATCCAGCCCTACCCGGACCGCCTCCAGGTCCGCTACCGCATCGACGGCATCCTCTACGACATGGAGAGCCCGCCGAAGAAGATCCAAGAGGCGATCATCTCCCGCATCAAGGTCATGGGGAAGATGGACATCGCCGAGCGGCGTCTGCCTCAGGACGGTCGCGCGAGCATCAAGCTCGGAGACGGCGAGGTCGACGTGCGTATCTCCTCGGTGCCGACGTCGTACGGCGAGCGCATCGTGATGCGACTCCTCGACAAGACGGCGCGTGTGCTGACCTTGGGCGAGATCGGTCTCGACGCGCGCAACCGCGAGCTGATCGACCAGTACATCCACTACTCGCACGGCATCATCTTCGTGACCGGCCCGACGGGCTCGGGTAAGACGACGACGCTCTACGCCTCGCTGACCACCGTCAACTCGGCCGAGAAGAACGTGATGACGATCGAGGACCCGATCGAGTACCAGCTCGGCGGTGTGTCCCAGATCGAGGTGAACACGAAGAAGGGGCTGACCTTCGCCGCGGGTCTCCGCTCCCTCCTGCGTCAGGACCCCGACATCATGATGGTCGGTGAGGTGCGCGACAAGGACACGGCCGACATCGCCATCCGCGCGGCGCTCACGGGCCACTTGGTGTTCTCGACCTTGCACACCAATGATGCGGCGTCCGCCGTGACTCGCCTGGTCGACATCGGCGTCGAGCCCTACCTCGTATCTTCGTCCGTGGTCATGATCTGCGCCCAGCGCCTGGTGCGCTTGATCTGCCCGAAATGCCGTGAGCTGGCGCCGCCCGACAACATGATGGTGCAGAAGCTGCGCGAGGTGGGCTTGACTCCCGACGACCTCCCCGAAGGCCGCATGGCGCTCGGCAAGGGCTGCGACTACTGCTTCTCGACCGGTTACACCGACCGAACCGCCATCTACGAGATCCTGCCGATCGACGAGGTGGTCCAGGGACAAGTCATGGACAACGCCTCGGCGGCCGAGATCAAGCGCAAGGCACTCGAGCGAGGGCTGCGGACCCTGCGCATGGACGGCGTCAAGAAGATCATCGAGGGCCGCACGACAGTCGATGAAGTTCTCCGCGTGACTCAGCTCGACGTGGTCTGATCAGAAGAGAGCGGCGACGATGCCCATCTACGAGTACAAGGCATTCGACAAGTACGGCTCGGAGACGACCGGTCTCCTCGACGCCGACAGCCCGCGCGATGCCCGGGTCAAGCTCCGCAATCGGAGCGTCCACGTCATCGAGCTCTCCGAGGTCGACGCCCGCGACGAGCGGTCGCGAAGAAAGCTCCGCCTGCCCAACTTGCGCAAAGGCAAGCGCAGCATCCAGGTCGCGACCGTCACTCGGCAGCTCGCCACGCTCCTCAGCTCGGGTATCCCGCTCTCCCGCTCCCTCAAGGCGCTCATCGACCAACTCGAGCGCGAGCGCGACATCCAGACCGTCTTCCGCGACGTCGGCGAGAAGGTCAGCCAGGGTGCCTCGTTCGGCGAGGCCCTCGCCTTCCATCCCAGCTACTTCTCCGATCTGTACGTGAACATGGTTCGCGCCGGCGAGGCGTCGGGTAACCTCGACGAGGTCCTCCACAGATTGTCGACCTATCTGGCGGCCCAGAACCGCCTGCGCAGCAAGGTCTCGGCCGCGCTGGCCTACCCGATGATCATGGTCATCATCGGCGCGATCGTGGTGACGGTGCTCATGACGTTCGTCGTGCCTCGCATCATCCGCGTGGTGCGGAGCGCGAAGATGACGCTGCCGACCGAGACGAAGCTGCTCATCACCATCTCGAACATCTTCCGCGACTACTGGTGGGCCCTGGCGCTCGGCGTCTTCGGGTCGATCGTGCTCTACACCCTCGCCTATCGCAGCGAGGGGGGACGGCTCCGGATCGATCGGTGGAAGCTCAAGATCCCGATCGTCGGCGACTTGCTCCAGAAGCAGGCCGTCTCACGATTCGCCGTCAGCCTGTCGACCCTCTTGAAGAGCGGTCTGCCCGTCCTCCAATCGCTGGACATCGTCAAGCAGATCGTCAACAACAAGATCATGGAGAAGACGCTCGGCGAGGTGCGCGACAAGATCCTCGAGGGTACCGACATCGCGACGCCGATTCAGAAGAGCGGTATCTTCCCTCCGGTGCTCGGTTACATGATCTCGATCGGTGAACAGTCGGGTCAGCTCGATGACATCCTCGAGAAGGTGGCCGCCAACTACGACGACGAGATCGACATCGCGACCCAGCGTCTCACATCGGTGCTCGAGCCGATCATGATCGTCGGCCTCGCCATCATCGTCGGCTTCATCGTCCTCGCCATCATTCGGCCGATCCTGCAGGTGGGTCAGGGCATCGGCTGACGCCGATCGGGGCCCGCCTGGCCGGGACCAGCCCACCGCCGGGATCTTTCCGGGCCCGAGCCGGCTGATATACTGGCGATTCAAAACTTTAGGAAAGATCGTCCCGGCGTCATCGTCCAAGGGCCCCGAATCGGCAAGCGCGCTGCGAGCCGGTTCGGTACCAAAGGATGCAGACCACATCGAGTCGATAGAGAACGCGCTTCCCAAGCCGCCTCAGAGAGAGCAAGGAAATCGAAGATGAACACCCCCATGGAGACCTCCCGGGCCCGCCGAACCGCCGGTTTCTCGCTGGTCGAGCTCATGGTCGTGATCGTGATCCTCGGGATCCTCGGCACGGCCGTCACGGTCGCCTTCTTCCCCCAGATCTTCAAGGCCCAAAGGGGCGTGGCGGAGGACATGATCCGCTCCCTCGATCAGGCGGTGAAGATGTACGCCCTCGACAACAACAACCGCAAGCCGAACTCCCTCGAGGACCTCGTCGAGCCGACGCCCGAATCCGAGACCGGCTATCTCGAGTCGAACTCCGTCCCGCTCGACCCTTGGGGCAACCCGTTCACCTACCGTCCGCCGTCCTCACCGACCGGAGACGACTATGACATCATCAGCTTTGGCGAAGACGGCTACGAAGGTGGCGACGGTAAGGGCGAGGACATCACCCTCTACAACCTCCGCAACCAGAACCAGGACGGTGGCTATAGGTAAGCCCCGTTCTCGTAGAGCCCGCCACGCCCAGGCGGGCTTCACGCTCGTCGAGCTCGCCATTGCCGTCCTGATCATCGGCATCGGCATGACCTACGTCTTCATGGGCGTCGAGACCTTCTCGGCAACCTCGGAGCTGAAGGCCACGGCCCGCGGGCTCGCCAGCACGATCGACTTCTGCCGCAACGAAGCGATCAGCGTCGGCGAGACGATCTACCTCGAGTACGATTTCCAGAATCAGCGATACCGCGCGATCTTCCCCTTCGTCTACGACTCCGACGGCACCAAGCAGGAGATCCGTGACGAAGACGACCAGGAAGTCACCGAGATCTTCGGCTGGACCAATCTCCCCGCCCGCATCCGGCTTCAACGGATCCTGCTTCCGGGCAACGAGGCGATCGAGAACGACCGGGCTCGGGTGCAGTTCACCCCGATCGGGAGCACCACGGCCCACATCATCAGTCTCGTCAATCAGAGAGAGACGATGCGCTACTCGATCGAGGTGAATCCCTTGACAGGACTGGTCGAGTTCTACGAGTACGAGAAGGAGTTCGACACCGCCGAGGAGTCGGACTTCGACATCGAAGGTTGAAAAGCATGTGCACTCATCATCCCAGAGCCCGGACCGAAGGCGGCTTCAGCTTGCTCGAGGTCATGGTCGCCCTCGCGATCCTCGCGCTCGCGGCCTTTCCGATGCTCGAGGTCTGCAACAACAGCATCGATGACGCTTCCTTGACGCGTCTGATGCGCGTCGCCAAGGACCTCGCGAATCGGAAGCTCAACGAGGTTCGGCTCGGGGATCCCGCGGTCACCGATGGCTCGTCGGGAGAGTTCTCCCAGCTCGAGCGCCGCATCGGCGAGTACCAAGGCTTCTTCTGGGAGGTGAGCATCACGACCGAGGGAGACGCGATCGGCGGCGAGGATTCCATCGCGGATCCGGCCGACCCCACTGGCGGTCAGAACAACCTGCCGACCGATGTCCCGAACAACCAGGAAGAGGAGGCCATCCCCCTGGTCCTGAAGCGGGTCGAGGTGCTCGTTCGATATCCATACATCCGGAACGAGCGTGAGTACCGGCTCGAGACGTACATCTATCTCCCTCAAGACGAGGAAGACATCGACTCGGAGACCCTGCGATGAGGAACCGACGGCGCGCCCAATCCGGCTTCACGATGACCGAGGTCATCATCGCGACTCTCATCACCTCGATGATCATGGCGTCGATCTACGGCGTCATTACTTCGATCGTAGCTGCCCGTGAGCGCATCCACGAGCTGAGCTTGCGAAATCACATCGGTCCCTCGATCCTCAACCTGATCGAGGAAGACCTCCAAGGGCTCTTCTCGTACAACCTCTGGGGAGAGCGCATCCTCCGCGGCGCCGATCGGATCGAGAACGGCGAGAGCGCCGACGGCATCGACTTCGTCACCACGACCGACTCGATCTTCCCGCGCGAGTTCGACGGCGAGAACGTCTACTCCGCACTCTCGGAGGTCGGCTACCACCTCAAGCCGAACTTCCAGGAGTCGACCTTCTTAGAGCTGTGGCGCCGCGAGAGCTTCCAAGTGGACGACGATCCGCTGCGCGGTGGCACCTTCACGAAGCTCTACAATCGCGTCCGCTCGATGGACATCAAGTACTTCGAGAAACTGGGCGAGGATGCCGAGCCCCTCGACGAGTGGAACGCCTTCGAGCTGAAGAAGCTGCCTCGCGCGATCAAGATCGAGCTCACCATCGAGGTTCTCCCTCGCGACGAAGAGTCTGGCCAGTTCCTCTCTCAAGAGGAGGAGCAAGAGCGCACCTTGATCTTCGAACGCGTCATCTCCATCGCACCTGGCCTCGAGATGGCCTTCGAGGTCGTCCCCACCGTCCCCGACCTCCTCGCCGGCGCAGGCGGTGAAGAGGAGAACAACGACGAGAACGGTGGCGGTGGAGGCGGCGGCGGCGGCGGCGGCGGCCGTGGCGGCGGCGATGGTGATGGTGGTGGCCGCGGCGGGGACAACGGCTTCACCGGTGGCCCTTCGATCGGAAGCGGCAGCACCGGCGGCGGTCCCGCGAGCAGCGGCGGACGCCGCAGCAACGTCGTCCGTTGATCGGAAACTAGTGACGTCTTCCTTCGGACCGCCGGCTTCAGCCGGTCTCCGTGTCCTCCATCCGAGCGCCTTGGAGAGGACCCAGACTTCACATCTGAAGCTCCGTGGCTCGATGTCGCCCGGTGCCATCGGACCGCCAGCTTCAAAGTTGAGAGTTGGAAGTCGAACCGTTGGACGTTCGAAATGGCCCAAGCTCGCTCGGGAAAGCCCTCGCCGACAGACCCGGTCACCGGCTCGCTCGGCTTGGGCACTCCATCGCCCTCGGGACCAGTTTCACCAGGTGGACCCACCACGTGGTGAATGAGTATTACCTCATGCGGCGGGATCGTGATACCGGTCCGGCGCCCCGTTCCGAAACCGGAAGAACTGCAGCGCGGCCGCCACGGAAGTACTGCTCCACCAGGTGCAGAGTTTTCCGCGAGGCAGCATCGGACATCAGCTCGTCGTCAAATGACCTGGCGCGCTGATCGCCAAGCGGTTGCCGTGCGAGTCCGTCTTCGAGTCTCCTTGGACCAGCACCCTCGATTGCCCCTTCTGAAGGATCGTGCTGCCCGCCACGAGCTCCACGTCGCTCGTCATCGTCACCGTGGCACCCGAAGCGTCGGTGCCTCCGAAGGTGAAAGTGCACTTCGCGCGATGGATCACCGCAATCCCCTTCACCTGGAGCCAAGAGTAGGAAGTCTCGGAGACGAGTCCGGCCTGCCAATTGCCCGTCCAAGTCGGCTTGCTGCTTGGCGCAGTTCCTGGCGAGGCGGTCGCGACCGTGTCTCCGACGACGCCGACGGCCTTACCCACGATCCCTTCCTCCGGCACCGCGAGCAACTCGATCGACGGCGATCAGGGCATTCACCTCGGCGATGAGCTCTGCGGCACCATTCAATCCGATCCCGACGTTGGCGAGGACCTCAGTGAGCTCGGAAGGCGACCTTTTCGCCAGCTCACCCAATGTCTTGACGCCGACGCGGCTCAGCTCCTTGGCCACATCGGTCTCCAAGGACTTGAGCACCTTGACGGCGGCCGTCTCGAGCCCTTTGGCTCCACCGACGTTGAGACCGACGGCGCCGATCACCGTCTCCGATGCATAGCCCTCGCGCACGATCGCCTTGCCGTTGACGTCCGCCAACGGAACGATGAGCTCGAGTGGCGAGGTGGCTTTCAAGTCGGTCGGCAGCCGGTCGACGATGTCAGCGATGCGCACACCGCCGGACACCTTCTGCTCGCCAAACGTCTTTACGAAGTCGGCCAGCGAGAAGCTCCGTCCGAGCTGCCGTCGGACATCCGCCTCGTTGTCCGCGGACCAGCGCGCGAAGCGGGTCGTGACGTCGACCCGAGGATTCTTCCAGGCAGCGCGGCCTTGCTCGCCGCGCTGTTCCGCGAGTGGCGTCAGGATGAGCCCGACCGACGTCGACCAGACCTCGACGGACTGCCCATTGAATTCGTTCTCCTCGATCAGCCTCGCCGGCAGACCCGCGATGACG
>JAVJTD010000274.1:0-9849 GCA_040219065.1 Planctomycetota bacterium | reverse complement strand
GATGAGTAAGGGACGAGCGGATATCCTCGTCGGTCAAGGCGTCGGAACGGTCCCACGCCATCGCTTGCGGGATCCGGTCCCGTCGTCCCTCACGAAGCCCCGCCGAATCGATCATGAGTGCCGTGCGCGTGAGCGAGCTCCCAACCCAGCGCCAGGGACCTGTTCGGGCTCCGATCGTTTCACCCCCTGCATGCTCCGGGCGCCGCGCCCGGGGGCGCCACTGATCTGAAACCACTGGGAACGCCACATTCGGACCGCCGGCTTCAGCCGGTCTCCGTGTCCTCCTTCCAAGCGCCTCGGGGAGGACCCAGCCCTGACATCCGAAGCTCCGTGGCCTGAACCTACTCTGCGATAACGACCCCGGCCCAAGCTCGCTCGCGATCGCTCTCACCGTCGGACCGGGTCCGTGGCTCGCTCGACTTGGGCACTCCAACGTGTACGTTTCACCACCCGATCTGAAACCCGGGCGCAGACCCGAACTTGAAAGTTGAGAGTCGAACGTTGAGCCGTTGGACGTTCTGCAAGGCCTGGCTCGCCGAGAGGCAGTACCGCTCGAAACTTGAAAGTCGAAAGTTGAGCCGTTGAGTGTTCCAAGAGGCTCAAGCTCGCTCGTGAAAGCTCTCACCGACAGACTGAGTCTTTGGCTCGCTCGGCATGGGCACTCCATCGTTCTCGGACGTTTCACCACCCGCATGCTCCTCCGGTCCGCCGCCGGGGGCTCGCCTGAGCTGCTGACGCGCCGCTCATGCGCTTTCCGGTCGCCCGGGCCTCTGTTAGAGTCAAGGCTCGCCTCGCCCAGGCGCAATCCAACCCAGGACACAGCCGGAATCCGGATCAACATGCTGACACGTTCGAAGCGGGCCGCCCTCGTGCTCGGCACGATGATGCTGCTGAGCGACTGTCTGCCCGCGCAGCCGACTCAATCCGATGACCTCTTCCGCTCCGAGGTCTATCCGCTGCTCGAAGAGAACTGCCTGAAGTGTCACGGCGGTCGCCGCCGGGTCCGCGGCGGGCTGAACCTGACGACGCGGCAAGGCATCCTCGACGGCGGCTTCATGGGTCCGGCGGTCGATATCGAAAAGCCGGGCGACAGCCTCTTGCTCGCGATGGTCAGCTATCGCGACGAGGATCATCAGATGCCGCCCAGCGGCAAGATGAAAGACGAGGACATCGCCGTCCTCGCGCGCTGGGTCGAGGCCGGCCTGCCCTGGAACGACGATGTCGCGCCCCGCCCCGAGACGACCGAGGAGCCCGAGGCCGAGCACGCTGCCAAAGACGCGATGACCGGCTGGTCCTACCGCCCGCTCACACGACCCGAGGTGCCCGCCGTCCTCGATCCGAGCTGGGCCACCAATCCGATCGACGCCTTCATCTACTCAAAGCTGTCCGAGGCCGACCTCTCGCCCGTCGCGCCCGCCCGGCCGATCGCCTGGCTCAGGCGAGTCACTTACGACGTCACCGGCTTGCCGCCGACTCCGAGCGAGATCGAGGCGTTCTTGAAGGACGAATCCCCCGGCGCACGCCGGCGCGTCGTCGACCGCTTGCTCGACTCGCCACACTACGGCGAGCACTGGGGACGCCACTGGCTCGACGTCGTGCGCTATGCCGAGACGAATGGCTACGAGCGCGACAGCGACAAGCCCGAGATCTGGCGCTACCGCGACTACGTCGTCTCGGCCTTCAACCAGGACAAGCCCTACGATCAGTTCGTGCGCGAGCAGATCGCCGGCGACGAGCTGGAGGAGGTGACGCCCGAGACGCTGATCGCGAGCGGGTACAACCGACTGATGCTCTGGGACGACGAGCCGGGCGAAGGCGCGCTCCAGGGGCGCTACGACGTGCTGGCCGACATCGTTCAGACGACGGGTGAGACGTTCCTGGGAATGACCCTCGGTTGTGCCCGCTGTCATGACCACAAAGCGGACCCGATCACCCAGAAGGATTTCTACCGGTTCATGGGGTTCTTCCACGGCCTGTCGGACATGCGGGCCGAGGGCACCCTCGTGCCGATCCCCACTGAAGAGGAGCGAGTCGCCTACGAGGAAGCGAAGCGGAAGAAGGAGTCGCGACTCGAGGAGCTGCGCACGGAGGTCCGCGCCTTCGAGAAGGACTTCCTCGAGCGGCTCGCACGCCAGGACGACGTGCAGGCGACGCAGCCGGATCTGGTCGGCTTGACGTACCGCTTCTACCGCGACACGTGGTCGCACCTGCCCGACTTCGACAACCTCCGCTTCGAGGAGGAAGGTGACCTGCCGAGTGGTCGCATCGACTTGTCGGTCGCGACCCGACGGGACGCGATCGGCCTCGTCTTCGAAGGAAGCCTCATGGTGCCTGCCGCCGGCATGTATCGCTTCGAGGCGTTGGCCAAGGACGGTATCCGGCTCCTCGTCGATGGCCAGAAGGTGCTCGAGCGCGACGGCGTCTTCGACCGAGCGGTGAAGTCGGACGGAAGCGTCACGCTCGGCGCCGGTCTCGTACCACTCCGCCTCGAGTACTTCAATCGCGACGGCGAGCCCGAGTTCGAGCTGAGCTGGCGCGCCGTGCCGGAGCCGTGGCGATACACCCTCGAGCGTCCCGACGAAAGCTGGTCGGGCACGGGCTTCGACGACTCATCATGGTTGCGCGGCCAGGGCGGCTTCGGGCTCACCGGCACAGCGGGCGCGGATGTCGTCACCGAATGGAGCTCACCGGACATCTGGCTCCGCCGCGACTTCACCTGGAAGAAGGGCGAAGAGCTCGCCTGGGTCTTCCACCACGACGAGCGCCTCGAGGTGTTTCTCAATGGGAAGCCCGTCTTCGAGCGTGATGGCTACATCACCCAGTACGAGCGAGCAGCGCTGTCTTCGGAAGCCGAGCGAGCCCTCGTCGAAGGTCGGAACGTCCTGGCCGTCCACTGCTTCAACTCGGGCGGCGGACAGGCCGTCGACTTCGCTGCAGTCCCACTGTCGGAGCTGGCGCAGACCGACGATCTGGTCGATGCCTTGCGCGGCCGGCGCTTCTTGAGCACGCGCTCCATCGAGTCCTCGGGCGACATCGCCAAGCTCATCCAAGAGCGTGGCGAAGGGGTCTTCGAGAAGAGCGAGCTCGAGCGCTACCGGCGACAACGCCGGTCCCTGCGAGTCATGGATCGCGGCGAGGTACCGATCCCGAGAGCGTTCGCGGCGACCGAGCGCGACGAGATCCCCGACCTCTTCGTTCACATACGAGGCAGCGCCAACTCACCCGGAGACAAGGTCGAGCCCGGCTTCCCGTCCGTACTCGGCGACCCCGATCCGGTCCTGCCGCCGCGCTCGGAGGACGCGACCAGCTCGGGCCGACGGCGAGTCCTCGCCGATTGGCTGACGCGGCCGGATCATCCGTTGACCTCACGCGTGATCATGAACCGCGTGTGGCAGTATCACTTCGGCCGCGGAATCGTGCCGTCGTCGAACGACTTCGGCGAGCTCGGCGAGCGACCCACCCATCCCGAGCTTCTCGATTGGCTCGCGACGGAGCTGGTGGCCCAAGGCTGGAGCCTCAAGGCGCTCCACCGGCAGATCCTCCTCTCGAAGACCTATGCGATGTCTTCGAGCTTCGACGCCGATGCCTTCGAGAAGGACCCGAAGAACGACAAGTTCTGGCGCTTCAATCCGCGTCGCCTCGGTGCCGAGGAGCTGCGCGACTCGATCCTCGCCTTGACCGGCGAGCTGAACCTGGCGGTCGGCGGCCCGAGCTTCTACGAGCCGTTGCCCGCCGAGGTGCTCGCGACCGCGTCGCGGCCCGATGCCGCCTGGGGCAAGTCCCCCGAGTCGGAGGTCGGCCGGCGCAGCCTCTACATCAAGGTCAAGCGCTCTTTGGCAGTCCCGCTCCTGGCCAACTTCGACGCGGCCGATACCGACGCGAGCTGCCCGGTGCGCTTCCAGACCACGCAGCCGACGCAGGCGCTCAATCTGCTCAATGGGGAGTTCATCCACGAGCGTGCCGGCGTCTTCGCCGAGCGCTTGAAGCGGGAAGCGGGCGACGATCCGAAAGAGCAGATCCGACTGGCCTGGCACCTCGCGACCGGGCGCGCTCCGAGCGACCAGGAGCTCGAGGAGAACTTGGCGTTTCGGCGAGAGCTGCGAGAGGAGTTCGAGCTCGATGAAGAGCGCGTGCTCGAGCTCTTCTGCTTGATGATCTTCAACCTCAACGAATTCGTGTTTTTGGATTGATCCGATGCCGAGGAGAGACGTGATGCGTTCCGACGAGCTCGCCAACACGAACCAGACCGATCGCCGGACCTTCCTCGCGCGATCCGCGAGCACGCTGGCGGCGGCTGGCCTCGCCGGGCCGCTCGCCGCGGCCGGCGCTCGGGCCGACGACTCGGCCTGGACCAATCCGATGGCGCCCAAGCTCCCGCACTTCGCCGCCAAGGCCAAGTCGGTCATCTTCCTGTTCATGTACGGCGGCCCGAGCCAAGTCGACACATTCGACTACAAGCCCAAGCTCTATCCGCTCGACGGCAAGACGATCGAGGTGAAGACGCGCGGTCGCGGCGGTGCCAAGAACCAGGGGCGGATCGTCGGACCGAAGTGGAGCTTCCAGCAGCATGGCGAGTGCGGAAAGTGGGTCTCGACGCTCTTCCCCCACCTCGCGACTTGCGTCGACGACATGGCTTTCGTGCACTCGATGTACGCCGAGTCACCGATCCACGGCTCGGCGATGCTGATGATGAACTCGGGCAACCTGATCAGCGGCCACCCGACCATCGGCTCGTGGGTCACCTACGGGCTCGGCAGCGAGAATCGCAACATGCCAGGTTACGTGGTGATGCTCGATCCGACGGGCGGACCGATCAGCGGCGCCAAGAACTGGACGAGTGGCTACATGCCGGCGACCTACCAAGGCGTCGTGCTGCGCTCGAAGGGCGAGCCGATCCTCGATCTGAGCCTGCCCGAGAACATGACGCCTCGGCTGCAGCGACGCCTCGTCGACCAGCTCCAGGACTTCAACCGCCGGCACCTCGAAGATCGCTCGGGCAACTCGGAGCTGGCGGCACGGATGGCGAGCTACGAGCTGGCGCTCCGGATGCAGGAGTACGCACCGGAGGCGCTCGACTGGCAGGCCGAGCCCGAGGAGACGAAGGAGCTGTACGGGCTGAACCGCGACCGGACGTTCGACTTCGGGCGCAAGTGCCTGACGGCGAGGCGCCTCGTCCAGCGCGGGGTTCGCTTCGTGCAGATCTACTCGGGTGGCAATCACAACGATGCGAACTGGGACGCCCACGGCGACTTGAAGCACAATCACGAGCTGCACGCGGGCAACACCGATCAGCCGATCGCCGGCCTTCTCAAGGACCTCAAGCGCAGCGGCATGCTGGACGAGACCTTGGTCGTATGGACCGGCGAGTTCGGTCGTCAACCGACGGCGGAATACGAGAAGGGCACCGGCCGCGACCACAACTCCTACGGCTTCACGCTGTGGATGGCGGGCGGTGGGATCCAGGGCGGCGTGAGCGTCGGCGAGACCGACGAGCTCGGCAGCGCCGCGATCAGCGACCGTTGCCACGTGAAGAACCTCCACGCGACGATCCTCCACCAGCTCGGTCTCGACCCGAACGGTCTCACCTACTTCTTCGGCGGCCTGGACCGGAAGCTCGTCGGCGTCGAAGGCGCCGACCCCATTCATAAGCTCATTTGATAACCAGAGTCTATCGGAGTGCCCAAGTCGAGCGAGCCGAAGACCGAGTCTGTCGATGAAGGCTCTCGCGAGCGAGCTTGGGCCGGGCGCAACCGTTGCGGAGAGAAAGCGCATTCAGAGCGGTCCCTTGCTCGGCGACTCTCCGCTCGTTCCCACACGATGTCGAGGAAGTAGCTGCCTGTTCGGTGACTGCTTCCCGTTTCGGTCGCGCGGGCTCTGGTTTCCACGCCCTGAAAGGGCCGCCTTTCGTCCGCCCTGGGAAACGGGGGTGAGTTCTGGTCCATGAGGCCGAGCCTGTCAGGCTTGCATTCGTTTGGCTCACTGGCCGCTGCGCGGCCCGAGCGGGCGGGACGCCCGCGTTCCCAGTGGGACCGGAGCCATCATTTGAACGTTTGCGCTCAGCGCCGAGTGGCCGGCACTCTGGGCCGACTCACTTCCCGAAGATGATGTAATCGAAGCTGGCAGCGGCTCGGGCCGGGGAGTCCCAGGAGTTCACGTGGAGGCCGACCTGAACCGTCGGCGGGAGCTCGGGATGCTGGTGCTCACGGAGCAAGGTCCAGTCAGAGACGCCGGGAGAGCGATACGAGAGCGAGATTCTGGCGCCGCGCCTTTGGATCCGCATCTCGACATCGGTCGCCGGGACGGGGTAGAGGATCAGGTCGCTGTTCGAGGCGAGGGTCGTCTTGTCCTCGACCGCCACCGGGACCGCGGCATCGCCGCCGCCGACCGCGACATGTGCCCAGCTATGCTGCCCGGGAGTGTCGACCGGGTTGCGGACACTCAAGCCGCCCAACCGGTACTCGGGCGGAGGCGGCTGGCTCGGGTTCTGGGGATCGTAGGCCCGCACGCGCGTGATCACCGTGAAGTTGCCCGTGACCCACTTGTAAACTAGCGGGCCTTCGCCGTCGGCATACCAGCTCGCCGAAGGTCCCGACGCAAGCGCCGTGAGGTTCAGCCAGCCTCCGCTGACATCGATGTTCACGAGCTCGGGATGCAGTACGCTCCACTGCGAGGACAAAGTGCTCCCGCCGAAGTGGTCGTTCATGTGCTTGCCGGCTCGCCGGTTCGTCTGCATCGCCGGCAAGAACACGATGAGAGCCAGCAAGGACGACAAGACCATCAAGCGCCTTGAAAGAGACCTCATGAGCGACACCTCTCGAGTGGGACGAGGAGCCGTGGCTCGGAGCGGGCCAGATGATATCCTGGCGGCCACGACGCAAAAGGACCCCGGCGCGCGCCGGAGGATGTTCGAGAAGAAACGGGATCGGTCATCGAGCGTAACAGCAAAAATCCTGTCTGGACGGATGCCCTCGTCGTCGGTGCCGGTCCCGCCGGAGCCACGGCGGCCGAGCGCCTCGCCGCCAACGGTCTGCGAACGATCCTGATCGAGGCCGAGCCGCTGCCTCGCTACAAGACCTGCGGCGGCGGATTGGTCCCCAGGGCGAGGGCTGCGCTGCCGGCGCTCGCTCTGTCAGCCATCGAGCACACGTGCTCCGAAGCGGAGATGCGCGTCGACGGCCGATCCCTCACGTTGAGGGGTCAAGCCTGGGTCTCGATGGCCATGCGCTCGCGGCTGGATGCCGTGCTCGTCGACGCCGCTCGTCTGGCAGGAGCGGAGGTGCTGACCCGGTGCCGGCTGCAAGGGCTCGAGCGTCGCCCCGGGACCGTTCTGGCGGTCACCTCGAATGGACCGATCTTGACGCGGCATCTCGTCGCCGCCGATGGTGCGAACAGCACGGTGGCGAGACTGGCCGGTTGGTCGGCCCCACCGGCCGGGCTTCCCGCCCTCGAGTGGGAGCTCGCCGTGACGCCCGAGCAGCACGCGAGACACGCGGGGATCGCGCGCTTCGACTTCGACGCGATTCCCGGAGGATACGCCTGGATCTTCCCGAAGAGCTCACATCTCTCGGTCGGAATCCTCAGCACGCATCGCCCGGCAACCGACCTTCGCCGTCGCCTCGAAGAGTATCTGCGCGGTTGGCACTTCGACGACGCCCCACGCGAGGAGCATGGCTTCTGGATCCCGACTCGGCCGCGGCGCGACGGCTTCGGTC
This sequence comes from Planctomycetota bacterium, assembly GCA_040219065.1. Classification (GTDB taxonomy): domain Bacteria; phylum Planctomycetota; class OFTM77; order OFTM77; family OFTM77; genus OFTM77. Next base: position 2,137 of record JAVJTD010000274.1, on the reverse strand, counting down.
TGGGCCGTGTTCTGCTGACGGGCGATGCGGCTGGCTTGGCCGATCCGATCACGGCCGAAGGCATCTCCCATGCCCTGATCTCGGGTCGTTTGGCGGCGGAGGCGATCGTCTCTTGCCGGGAGGGTGACGCTTCCGAGGAGTACGAGAGGCGGCTTCGGCCGCTGCTGCGTGAGCTGTCCGTCGCGCGCATGCTGTCGAAGGTCCTCTACGGCTCACCGCGCCTGAGACGGCTCTTGTTCTCGGGGCTGGGAGATTCTTTGATTCGAGCCGTCGGGACGGTGATCGCCGGCGAGTCGACCTACCTCCGCCATGTTCTGCGCCCGAGCCACTTCCCGCGTGCCGTACGGGCGTTGCTGAGGAGCCGCCTCCAACGGCCACCGGTCGACGCCGTATCGGAAAGGTCTGCCTCGCGCGGACTGTAGGCAAGAGCCAGTGCCGGACGTAGCCGGTGCACCGGGCCCATGAAGTCGTCCCCGAGCGAAAGAGGAGTTCCGTGATCATTCGAGCACTGACCGTCGCGACGCTGTCGCTCGCGTTCCTGGGAGAGGTCTCGGCCCAAGAGTGGACGCGCTTCCGCGGTCCGAACGGCACGGGCGTCGTCGACCTCGAAGGTCTCCCTTCCGAGATCGGCCCCGAGCACGATCCCGTCTGGCGCGTCGAGGTGCCCCCGGGATACTCCTCTCCGATCGTCACGAAGCAAGGCATCGTGATCACCGCCAACGAAGGTCTCGACCTCCTCACGATCTGCCTCGACCCGAATACCGGCGAGCGCCTCTGGACGGCCAAGTGTCCCGAGCCTCTCGAGAAGGCGCCACGCGGTCCGAACTCCCCGGTCGCCCCCTCACCCGCCAGTGACGGTGAGAACGTCTACGTCTTCTTCGACCACTTCGGACTGCTGTCGTTCGATGCGAAGGGCGAGCTCCGCTGGCAGATGAAGCTCGGTCCTTTCAACAACCCCTACGGCATGGGCGCCTCTCCTGTCGTCGTCGGCTCTCGGGTCATCCTGCTCTGCGATCAAGACACGAACTCCTACCTCCTGGCCGTCGATAAGGACTCGGGCAAGGAGCTGTGGAAGACCGATCGCCCCGGCGCGACGCACGGCTTCGCTTCGCCGGTCGTGTACCAGCCGAAGGAAGGGCCGGCCCAGATCCTCGTCAGCGGCTCCTATGCGGTGACGGCTTACGCGGCCGACACCGGCGAGCGAGTCTGGTGGGTCGACGGGCTCGCCTGGCAGGCCAAGTGCCTCCCGATCGTTCACGACGATGTCGTGTACGTGAGCTCTTGGATGGCCGGCGTGAACGAGCTCGGCGTGAAGGCGAACCTCGACATGTCCTTCGAGGACTTGATCGAGAACCACGACAAAGACGGCGACGGGGCGATCTCGAAAGCCGAGGCCCCGGACCCCGCGATGCCGCAGCTCTGGTTCCTCTACGATCTCGGCAAGGACGGTACCCTCGACGCCGAGGACTGGCGTTACGTGGTCGCTCGTATCCAGGCCAAGAACGGCTTGTATGCGATCCGGCTAGGCGGCAAGGGCAACGTGAAGGACAGCCACGTGCTGTGGAGCTACGACCGCTCGCTGCCCAACATCCCGTCCCCGCTCTTCTACGACGGGCTCCTCTACGTGCTCAAGGAAGGCGGCATCTTGGCCTCGCTCGATCCCAAGACGGGCGACGAAGTGAAAAAGGGCCGCGTCGAGGCCACCGACAGCTTCTTCGCCTCACCGGTCGCCGGGGACGGCAAGATCTACTTCGTCAGTCAGTCGGGCATGGCCTCGGTCGTCGAAGCCGGCCAGGACTGGAAGGTTCTCTCGACGAGCCAGTTCGAGAACGACAAGGAAGAGGGCGAGGAGATCTGGAGCACACCCGCCCTGGCTCATGGCCGCATCTACGTCCGCACGCAGAAAGCGATCTACGCGTTCGGGCAGCCCGCGGACAAGGGCGGGCCGAGGTGAGGTGTTTGGGTGACTGGGTGCTTGGGTGCTTGGGTGACTGGGTGCTTGGGTGCTTGGGTGCTTGGGTGACTGGGTGCTTGGGTGACTGGGTGCTTGGGTGACTGGGTGCTTGGGTGACTGGGTGCTTGGGTGACTGGGTGCTTGGGTGACTGGGTGCTTGGGTGACTGGGTGCTTGGGTGACT
>JAVJTD010000272.1:0-30705 GCA_040219065.1 Planctomycetota bacterium | reverse complement strand
CGACGAGATCCGCATCCCGGCGCTGCATGCTCTGGCTCGCATCCGGGGTCCCTACACCCTCGAGAACGTCGGCGCCGTGTTCGAGAACACCTCGAACTCGACCGAGGTCCGGGTGGCCGCCGCGCATGCGCTCGGTGCGATCGCCAATGCCGGCACCGATGCCGAGCAAGTGGGCAGCGCTGTCTCGCAGCTCGTCGCCGGCATGGCGGATCCGGATCAGGACGTCGCACGCGCGGCCGCCGAGGCGCTCGCGATGATCGACAGCGTCCCGAACGCGACCCGCGTCGATGCGCTCCTGGGCATGCGCAACAGCAGCCCGGGCACTCGCTGACGAGCCAGGCGCTTCAACATCCCGATTCGAGAGCAGGGCGAGGACTTCGGTCCCCGCCCTGGCTCATTTCAGGGGTCATTTCTCTGGCCAGCTCACCTTCATTGCCCAGATCCAGACGACGGCGTAGGCCTCGTCGAGGATCAAGCCCTCGACTTCGAGCTTCGTGCCGCTCGTGAATCTCTCGAGCTCGGCGATGCCGTAGACCCTGAACTTCTGGCCGTCGGGTGCCGACACCAGCAGAGTGTGACCCGGGCCACGCGACTCGACCTCGCACGGCACTCGTATGGCGTGCGCGATCTTGTCGATTCGGATCGTATGCCCCTTGCCCTGATTCCAAAGCTCCCCGAGCTCTTCGAGAGTCGTGCGGCGCGGCCACTCGGGCGGATTGCCCGGCTTCTCGGCCTGAGCGGCGTCCTGCTTCAAAGGCCGAGGCAGGGCGCTCGCGATCGCGAGCACGAGTCCGGTCGAGGCCAAAACCGTGAGTAACGAGGCCGTGGCGCGGGTTCTTGGAGCTGGCATGAAGTGACCTCCCAGAAGGCTCGACGGTGATCGCCGTCTCGAGCGGGCACCCACGATCCTACGCTTCCGAAGTTGCGTGGGGAATGGACTGGTGGGGGGCCAGATCCGGGCGGCGCCTCCAAACCGGAGCCTGCGCGACCCAAACGGCCTGCGACCGTTGGACTGGCAGCCGTTCGGCTCGATCGACTTTCGCGCACCCCAGGACTCGACCAGTGGGAAGGCGCGTTTGGAATCGGAAGAGGGCGCAAAGGAAGATGGAGCCGGGAATCGGATTTGAACCGACAACCCCAGCTTTACGAAAGCTGTGCTCTACCGTTGAGCTATCCCGGCTAGGTGGGGCTTGGGGCGAAGCCGCCCCTTGGAAGGGCGTGCTTTATATCCACTCGTCGAGATTGCATCAAGCTCTCGTTGAGAGAAAAAGCCGATCGAGCACCCGCCCTCGCCCTGGCTGCTCCTGAGGGACCGATGCACGGTCCCTCGAGCTCACTTCTTCTTGGCGCCGGCCTTCTTCAAGATCGTCGTCCACTCCTTGGCGGTGACCGGCTGGACCGAGAGCCTTTGGCCGCGGCGGAGGAGCAGCATCTCCTCGAGCCCCTTCATCCCGCGCAGCTCCTCGAGAGTCACCGGCGTGTCGAACTTCTGCTCGAAACGGATGTCGACCATGTACCAGATCGGCTCGTCCTCGGTGCTCTTGGGATCGGGGTGCTCACTGCCGGGATCCCAGGCCGTGTGGTCGGGGTAGCCCGATTTGGAGACGACGGCGGTCCCGACCACGGCCGGCTTGGCGCAGCTACTGTGGTAGAAGAGGACCCCGTCGCCCTTACGGATGTCGTCCCGCAGGAGGTTTCGCGCCTGGTAGTTCCGCACGCCATCCCAGAACGTCGTCTTCTTCGGGCTCTTGGCGAGGTCGTCGATCGAGAAGGTGCTCGGCTCGGATTTGAACAGCCAGTAGGCCATCGTCACGATCCTTCTTGGCAGGCGGGACAGAAGTAGGTGCTGCGCTGACCTTGGCGCAGCCTTTCGATCGGAGTGCCGCAGGCCGGGCAGGGCAGGTGCTCGCGATCGTAGACTCGGAACTCGTCTGCGACCAGAGGCTCCGAATCGCCGCCATGATAATAGACAGGTCGCACGTCGTCTCCCGTCGGAAGGACGGTCGACCCCAGAGCGATCGCTCGCTTCAAGACGGCTCGCACCGCGCGTCGCAGCCTGCTCGCCTCGGCGCGGGTGAGCGAGGCCGCCGGGCGTGCGGGATGGATTCGGGCTCGGTGCAAGGACTCCGAGGCGTAGATGTTGCCGATCCCGGCTACCAGCCGCGGGTCGAGGAGCGCTTGCTTGATCGCGATCGTTCGGCGGGCCAAGTCGTCATGGAAGCGGTCCACCGTCCATTCACCGTCCAACGGCTCGGGTCCGAGCCGCTCGAAGTGGCTCTGGACCTCGCCCGGTGGCAGCCACCACATGCGGCCGAACCGGCGCAGATCGGTGAAGGAGAGCACGCCTCGGTCCAGCCCGAACAGCGCGAGCAGATGGGGAGAGGGATCGGGTCGCTGACGATGCCACGCCAGCCGGCCGGTCATCTTCTGGTGGACTAGCCAGTGGCTGCCGTCGTCCAGATCGAGTCGGAGCAGCTTGGCGCGGCGACGGACATCCACGATCTGCCGGGTCCGAAGTCGAGCGGAGAAGGAGCGCGGCGAGCGCTCTTCGATCAAGCCGTCGCGGAGTATCTTCACCGAGTCGATACGGCGTCCGATGAGGCGCGGCTTCAGATGTCGGGTGAGGACTTCGACCTCGGGAAGCTCGGGCAACGGGAGCACTCCTGATTCGGGGAAGTGGCTGTGCTAACGTCGGCGCATCGTGATGGGACCGAACCGAGGTGATCTCGAGAGACCGATGAATCCGTTCCACTCGGAGTTTCCGATTCGCTTCTCCGACATCGATGCAGCGGGCATCGTCTACTTTCCTCGCCTGCTGCACTTTTGCCACTGTGCGTTGGAGGATTTCGTCACCGAGCGATCGGGTGTCTCGTATCGCCGCCTCGTCCAGAGTGGCGTCGGCTTTCCGATCACCAGGGTCGAGTGCCGCTTCTTCGCGCGCGTTCGATATCAGGATCGCCTCCTCGTCCACCTCACGGCAGAGGACATCCGTGCGCACGCGTTTCGTCTTCGCTATGACCTCGAGGCGCTCGAGGAAGGCGCCGAGTCGGCGAGGTCGACGGCCGTCGTCCGTCTCGTGCACGCGGTGACCTCGCTCGGTGAGACCTTTCGTCTCGAGAGCATTCCCGATCCGCTACGGGAAGCGCTGGCGTCGATCCGAGAAAGCTCCAACGAAGGGAAGGACCATTGACGTCACCCGAAGCGCTGCGTTCTGATGAGTCGGTCCGCTTCGCACCGGCTTGGACCTCCGACTCGTCCACCCCATGGGTCCGGGAGAACGGCCCGGTCACGATTTCCTGCAGCCCGAGGCGAGGATGACGATATCCTTTGGACGGGGTGAGCTCCTGATCGCCCATCCCCACTTGATCGACCCGAACTTTCGACACTCCGTGGTGCTGTTGTGCGATCACGACGAGGAAGGCTCTTTCGGACTGACGGTCAACGACCCGTTACCGATCAGTCTCTCCGAGGCATTCCCCGAGTCGGACGACCTCTCCTCATCGGAATGCCGGCTCTACCGAGGCGGACCGGTCGGCAGTGATCAGCTCATGGTGCTGCATCGCTGTGAGGAGATCCCGGGCGCGATTCCGATCTGCGACGACGTCTTCCTGGGCGGCGATCCCGACCTCCTGAAGGCATACCTGTGCTCGGGCGCCGGAGAGGACAATGAGTACCGCGTCTACGCCGGCTACTCGGGCTGGGGCAAGCAGCAGCTCCAACAAGAGATCGATCAAGGGTCCTGGATCCTGTGCCCGGCGCGCATGCACTTCGTCTTCCACACGGCTCCCGAGGCAGTCTGGGCTGACGTGTTGCGCTCTTTGGGCGGACAGTTCACGCTGCTGGCTGCGGATCCCAACCTGAACTGACATGAATCATGCCGCCAAATCAGAGCCCGCGCGACCGAAACGGAGAGCGGCTGCGGAGCTGGGAGTCGCCTCTTCGACATCGCAGACGACCGAGCCAGAAGGTGCCGAGCAAGGGGCCGCTCGAAGAGGCCCAAGCTCGCTCGTGGATGCCTTCACCAAGAGACTTGATCTTTGGCTCGCTCGACTTGGGCACTCCTGTGGGCTCGGGGTTCGTTTCACCCGCGGCCTCGGCTCGAGCTCGCCCGGGCTCGGGCACTCAATGAATTGCGCGGAGCGACATCGATGAAGTGGAGCTGGCTGTTGCTCGTCTTGTTGGCCGCCTGTGCGAACACCGAGACGGATTCCGATCGAACCGTCGCGGGCTCCGGTCAGGAAGAAGAGGCCGAAGCGAGCGCGGCCGAGCCGGTCTCGGCTGGCGAGCCTGTTGCGGAATCCGAGGAGCCTGCCGAATCCGAGACTCCGAGCTCGGCTTCGCCATTGGATGGCAGCAGGTCTGACGAATGGCGAGTCCTCTTCGGCGGTGACAGCCTGGACGGCTGGGAGGTGACGTCCTTTGGTGGCGAGGGTGAGGTGCGGGTCCGGGAGGGCGGTGTGCGCTTCGGCGTCGGCTCCCCTCTGACCGGCATCCACTACACGGGCGAAGAGCTGCCGGTCACCGACTACGAGATCTCCTTGACCGCGACTCGCGTGCAGGGATCCGACTTCTTCTGCGGCTTGACGTTTCCAGTCGAGGAGTCGCACTGCACGCTCGTCCTCGGTGGCTGGGGAGGTGCCTTGTGTGGCCTCTCGTGCATCGACGGCAAGGACGCCGCCGACAACGACACGATGAAGATCTTCGGCTTCGAGAACGGTCGGGCGTATCGGGTTCGTCTGCGAGTCACCGGGGATCGCATCCGCGCCTGGCTGGACGACGAGCTGCTCGTCGATCAAGACGTCACGGGCAAGGAGCTCTCACTTCGACCCGAGGTCTCCGCATCGGTCCCGCTCGGCGTATCGGCCTTCGTCACCATCGCCGAATTCCGGGACATCCGGATCCGGCGCCTTTGACTGGACCCACTGGGAACGCGGGCGTCCCGCCCGCTCGGATCGCGGAACAGGCTCGCTGATCCAGTAGGTTTACGGCGAGCCCCCGGCCCAAGCTCGCTCGCTCAGTGCCCTTACCGGCAGACTCGGTCCATGACTCGCTCGGCTTGGGCACTCCAACCTGCATGCTCCGCCGGATCCGCATCGCCTCTACCGCACGGGCTGGATCTTGACGCGTCCGATCGTCACGTTGCCGCGCTCGAGGCTGTCCTGATACTCGACCTCGAGACGAGCACCGCGGCCTTCGCCGCTCACTTTGAGGACGCGGGCGAGCCGCCGGCCCTTGATCTTGATCCAATCGCCGCGCTGAGGAGTCCAGATTCCGTCGGCGTCGCGCTCGATCGGCGAGGGCTCGGGTGTGCCGTCCTTTCGCCGGGACACCGCTCGGCTCGAAGGAAAGCTCCGCTCCAGCCACTCCTCGGCGTCTTCGGTCTGATCGCATCCTGACGTCGCCGGCTCGCCTTCGAGGCCGAAGTAGTCTCGCAAGAAGTCCTTTCGGCTCGTGTCCAGCTTCACGTAGCGCACGAGGTCGAGCAGCTTCTGGAGGTCTCTCTTGAACTTGTCCTCGTTGAAGTCGTCGGGGATCTCCGATTCGTCGAGCGGACGGAGCAGCTCGATGTCCCGGCCTTCGAAGGTGCCGCGGATCACGCCCAACACTTCGAGCCAGCGCAGGCAGATGAAGACGCGGTTGTCACGGCGGTTCTTCATCAGCAGCTCGTTGACCAGGTCCTCCTCGGTGTGGTGGAGGAGGTGGTCCTTCCACCGCTCGAGCAGGCGTGCGACCCCGAGCAGGAACTCGCGGTCGGGGTTCGACCACTTGCGGAACTCCTGCTGGATCGCCAGGTCGTCCTGGAAGTAGAGCAGCTCGCAGTAGGACGGCAGGCCATCGCGTCCGGCGCGTCCGATCTCTTGGGTGTAGGCCTCGACGCTGCCGGGCATCTGGTAGTGGAGCACGAAGCGGATGTCGGGCTTGTCGACACCCATGCCGAAGGCATTGGTCGCGAGCACGAGGGTGTCGTCGCCCGCCATGAAGGTGTCCTGCATACGGCGCCGCTCCTCGGGACCGAGCTTGCCGTGGTAGACGAGTGGCCGAAAGCCGCGCACCTTCAGCTCTTCCTCGAGGCGCAAGAGGTCCTTGATCAGCGCTCCGTAGACGATGCCCGCGCCGCTGAGCCTCTCGAGCAGCATCGCGACTCGGTCGATCTTCGAGGCCTCGTCGTCGTGCTCGCTCGCCGCGAGGAACAAGCCTGGCCGCTCGATGCCGGCGTGGAAGAGCTCGGCGTCCTCCATGTCCAGGATGCGGCGGATGTCGCTCTGGACCTCGGGCGTCGCGGTCGCGGTGAGGGCAAGCACGGGCGGGGATCCCAGCCGTCTTCGGATCTCGCCGAGCTGCCCGTAGTCGGGGCGGAAGTCGTGACCCCATTGTGAGAGGCAGTGCGCTTCGTCGATGGCGAGGAAGGCGATGTCCTGCTGGCGAATGATCTCGTCGAATGCCTCGGAGCGGAAGCGCTCGGGCGTCACGTAGAGCAGCTTGACGTCGCCTTGGCGAACGAGCTCCAAGCGCCGCTCGCGCTCCTTGCGATCGAGGGACGAGTTGATCGTCGTCGCCGGGAGGTCGCGTCGCTGCAGGGCGTCGACCTGGTCCTTCATCAGCGCGATCAGCGGGCTCACGACCACGGTCAGGCCCGGGAGCATCAGCGCCGGTAGCTGGTAGCAGAGCGACTTACCGTCGCCGGTCGGCATGATGACGAGCGTGTCCTCGCCGCGCATCACGCGCTCGATGATCGCCCGCTGCCGACCACGAAAGTCGCCGTGTCCGAAGTGCTCCTTCAGCGCCGAGCGGAGCGGATCGGCCACCGTCATGTCGTCCCTCCCACGGCGACACCCCGGGAAGCGCCGCCTTTTCGGATTTTCTGTGTCCGCCGCCCCGTGCACCGACGTCTAGGGGGGCGACAGGTCATCCTATACTCCCACGCCGCGAGGTCGACCCGAGAGGGCTCGGCCTCGCGGTCTTTTTTCGTCTGAGGACCTTCACGCGCGCTCGGCCAGCTCGCTCCAACGATCGAGCAGGGTCTCGTGACGCTTTCGCTTCGTCTCGAGCTCGGTCGCCAATGTGCGTCCCTTCTCGGGCCCGCTCGCATAGATTGCCGGATCCGCGAGCTTCGCCTCGAGCTCCGAGACGCTGGCTTCGAGCCTTTCGATCTCGGTCTCCAGCTCCTCGAGCTCGCGCTGCTCCTTGTAGCTGAGCTTCTTGGGCCGATCGCTCTCCTTGGAAGCCGGCGCCGCGATACGGGCGGTCTTCTTGGCCGCTTGCTCTCGCGTCGCGCGCCCGCGCTCTTCCTCTTCGTGCCACTCGCGGAAGCTCTCGTAGTCTCCGGCGTGCACGGTGGCGCCGCCTTCGCCATCGAGCGCGATGATGCGAGTCGCGATTCGATCGAGGAAGTATCGGTCGTGAGACACGGTGAGGACGCACCCGGGGAACTCGGTGAGCGCTTCTTCGAGGATGCGCAGCGTCATGATGTCGAGGTCGTTGGTCGGCTCGTCGAAGACCAGGACATTGCCGCCTTCGAAGAGGAGCTGAGCGAGCAGGATGCGGGCCCGCTCGCCGCCGGACAGCGCACTGCAGCGGGCGCGATGCCGCGATTTGGGGAAGAGGAGCGCTTCGAGGAAGCTGACGATGTGCTGGCTCCGCTCTCCGATCTGCACGTGGTCGTTGTCCGCGCCGATCGCTTCGATCAATGTCGCATCGGGATCGAGGCTGTCGCGGGCCTGGTCGAAGTGCGCGAACTTCACCCGGGGACCCAGCTCGATCGTCCCGGCATCGGGCTCTTGCATCCCGAGCAGTGTCTCGAGCAGCGTCGTCTTGCCCGCACCGTTCGGGCCGACGATACCGACGCGCTCGCCGGGTGCCAGCTCGATGTCGAGGTCCTTGAAGAGGGTGCGCTCTCCGATCCGCCGGGTCAGACCCTGGGCGATCAGCACCTTGTTCCCCAGCCTCGGACCCGGCGGAAGCGGCAAGGTCACTTCGCCGGGAGGCGGCTCGGGATCGAGTCCTTGAATGCGCTCGAACTCGCGGATGCGCGACTTCGACTTGGTGCGCCGGGCGCTCGGTCGCCGCAGGATCCAGCGCAGCTCGTTGCGCAAGAACGCAGCCCGACCCTGCTCGGCCTGTGTCTCGAGCTCGAGGCGCTCAGCGCGCTGCACGAGGTAGTCCTCGTAGGCGCCTTCGTACGAGTGGATCTTCGCACGATCGAGCTCGAAGATGCGCGTGGCGACGCGCTCGAGGAAGTAGCGATCGTGAGTCACCATGAGGATCGTCGCGCCGCACTGGACCAGCGTCGACTCGAGCCAGCTCGCGACCTCGGTGTCGAGGTGGTTCGTCGGCTCGTCGAGGAGCAGGAGATCGGGATGCGACACCAGGAGGCGACCGAGGCTGACGCGGCGTCTCTCTCCGCCGGACATGCGTCCGACGAGGGCGCCCGGGTCGCGAAGCCCCAAGCCTTGCAGCGTCTTCTCCACCTCGGTGTCGAGGTCCCACCCGCCCGTGGCCTGGATCTGGTCCTCGAGCTCTTGGAGTCGCCTCCGCGTTCTCGAATCATCGGTGCCGGCTGCGTGCAAATCGGCGAGCTCGCTCTGGAGAGCTTGTCGCTCGGCGAGTCCCGAGGCGACGACCTCGCGGGCCGTGCGATCGGCGGGGAGGTCGGGGCTCTGCTCGAGGTAGCCGATGCGCGTGCCTTTGCGGATCCGGACCTCGCCGGAGTCGGGCGCGAGCCGGCCGAAGAGAATCGTCAGGAGCGTGGACTTCCCGGCACCGTTGACGCCGAGGAGCCCGACGCGGTCACCGGCTTCGAGATGGAACTGGGCCTCTTGGAGGATCGGTCGATCGCCGAAGGCCTTCGAGAGCTGAGTGGCGGAGATCATGTGCGACATCTTAGCGGCCATTTTGCGGGAGTCATCCACCCGCCCTTCGAAGCCCGAACAGGTGCGATGGCAGCGAGACGGGCAGCGCTCCCGGGTGGGCCGATTCGGATTGGCGCCGACCCGAGCGCGCGGTCTCTCGTAGGTAGGGGGCGGGGAGTTGACGGGAGGTTGTGTCTGAGACGGAAACAGCCGATATAGAGAGGCGGAGAACTACCGTCTGGCGACATCAGCGAAGGGCGTCGACATGATACGAGCAGGTGTTTGGCAGGGGATCTTCCTACTCGGCACGATCCTTCTGAGCTCGAGCGCAAAGGCCCAGGACGAGCAGCTCGACATCGCCTGGGACCAGTTCGACAGCGGGAAGTTCCGGCAAGCGCGGGTCAGCTTCGATCGCGTCGTGGACGACGGCATCGAGCTGGATACCGAGTCTCAGGTCGCCTACGCCCAGTGCTGCTTCCTGCTCGGAGACTACGATCACGCTGCCAAGCTCCTGCGGGCCGGCGCCGGCACATCGAGTGATGCCTGGGCCGCTAGCTTGCTCGGTCGCGTGCTCTTGGAGGTCGGGCAGCACGAAGAGGCCCGGCACGTGTTCCAGCAGCGGCTGGAGCGTGAGCCGAGCGACATCCAGGCGATCTGGGGTCTCGCCCGCACCTACTCCGAGCTGGGCCAGCACGAGCAGGCACACGAGATCTGCCAGCGGGCGATCGCGGTCTCCAAGGAGAAGATTCTCGAAGACCCCGAGCCCCTGACGGCGCTCGCCCACATCTACGCGTATCTCGAGCGGTTCGAGCGATACGGGAACGCGCTCGAGGCTTCCTCGGAAGCTCTGGTGGAGGCGCTGGGCGCGGACGCGGATTACTATCCGGCGCGTCTGCTGCTCGGAGACCTCTACGTGAGGACCTACAAGGGTGTCGACGCCAAAAGCCAGTTCCTCAAGGCTCTGCGCGTCAGCCCCGACCTCGCCGAGGCGCACTTGGGCTTGGCGCGCGCGCACGATTACCGAGGCAATGCGTGGGAAGGGGAGCGAGAGATCCGGCGAGCGCTCGGCATCAATCCGAACTGCGTGGGCGCGCTCGAGCTCCAGGCCTTCTATCGGTTGACCGACAGCCGCATGCGCGAGGCGCGCGAGCTGATCGATCGCGTGCTCGAGATCAATCCCAGGTCCCGCGAGTCCCACGGGCTGCTGGCCGCTTATCATTTCCTCATGGGGAACGAAGAGGCCTACCAAAGGCAGCTCGAGAAGACGCTCACCATCGACCCGTCCTTCGGCGGCGTGTACTACACGCTCGGCGAGCAGCTCAACAACCGGCGGCGCTTCGAGGAAGCGATCCCGTACTATCGCAAGGCGATCGAGATCGATCCGACGCTCTGGAAGGCCTACGACTCGCTCGGCCGGAACCTCAGCCAGAACGGGGCGATGGAAGAAGGCCTCGACATGCTGCTCAAGGCTCGGGGCCGCGACAACTTCAACTACCCGTGGCGCGACAACATGATCGCGGTGCTGAGGAAGCTGAAGACCTACAGCATGATCGAGGACCCGCCGTTCGTCTTCTACATGCCGGTCGAGGAGAAGGGCGTCCTCTTCGACTACCTGCGCGAGCTGTACCACGAAGCCTGGAACACGCTCTGCGCGAAGTATCAGTTCGAACCGAAGGGCCCGATCGCGGTCGAGATGTTCCCGAGCCAAGCCGACTTCTCGGTGCGCACCCTCGGCATGATGGGCTTCTCGGCGCTCGGTGCCTGCTTCGGCAAGCTGATCACGCTCGTCTCGCCTCGCTCGGAGCTGCGCGGGGAGTTCGACTGGGTCTCGACCTCGTGGCACGAGTTCACCCACGTCATCACGCTGCAGCTCTCCGATGGCCGCGTGCCGCGCTGGCTCACCGAAGGGCTCTCGGTCTACGAGGAGTTCCAAAAGAATCCCAAGTGGGACCGCGAGATGGACCTCGAGCTCTTCAACGCGTACCACAACGGCGAGATCTTCCCGATCGCCGAGCTCAACAGCGCGTTCCGGACCAGCGCGATCCTGTTCGGCTACTACCAGGGCGGGTTGATCAGCGACTTCATCGAGCGCGAGTGGGGCTTCGATCGCATCATCGAGATGCTCAAGCTCTACGCGAAGGACCAGCAGACGCCCGAGATCTTCGAGAAGGTCTTGGGCATCCCGACCGACGAGTTCGACGAGCGGTTCCTGGCGTACGTCCGGCAGAAGATCGCCCCGATGAAGCTCGAGCCGGTGTGGAGCGAAGGCTCGATGACGCGCTTCCGGCGCGTGCTCAAGGACGACCCCGCCAACGTCGACGCGCAGCTCGGACTCGCCGCCGGCTATCTGTCGCGCGGGAACCTCGTCGACGCGGAGAAGTTCGTGGGCCGAGCCCTGGAGGTCGATCCCGAGTCGGCCCGCGGTTGGCTGATCCGCGGAAAGCTGGCGCTTCGGGAGCAGAGCCCCGAGAAGGCGCGAAGCTTCATGGAGCGCGGCTTCGGCTTGGGCGGCGAGGACGCTTTCGTGCGTCTCCGCTATGCCGGCCTGCTGCAAGCGGCGGGTGAGCTGGATGCCGCGGTCGAGCAGCTCGAGAACGCGAAGGCTGCGTTCCCGCGCTACGTGGGACCCGACAGCCCGTATCGGCTCCTCTATCAGATCTACTCGATGAGAGGCGAGACCGAGAAGGCCTACGCCGAGCTCGAAGCACTCGCCGACATCGCCGAGACCGACATGGAGGCGAGGCAGCTCCTGGCCGAGCGCGCTTTCGAGCAGAAGGACTGGCAAAAAGCGCAGATGTACTTGGAGGAGATCCTCGGTATCGATCCCTTCTTGGTCGGTCCCCACGAGATGATGGCCACGGTGCATCGCGAGCAGAGTCGCTTCGAGCTGGCGATCCGGGAGTTGGAGGTCATCCTCTCGATCCCCGAGAACCTGGCGATGCCGGCCATCGACCCCGAGGCCCCGGCCGTGGAGGAGGCGCCTTTGAAGCGCACGCGTGGCGAGCTGTTCTCGGAGCTGGCCGAGCTGTACCTGCTGACGGGGAATGAGGACAAGGCGAAGTCCTACGCGCGCCAAGCGCTCGAGCTGGAAGGTGGAGACGAGCGCGCGCGCTCGGTGCTCGAGCAACTGGATCGCTGAGTGCTCCCTGGGAAGCGGGTGCGCAATGAGTGAAAGATCATTGCCGCAAAAGAGCTTTACTTCAGTGCGCCCCGGGTCACTTTTTGAGAGGCGATTCGAGGTGACCCGTGGCGACCCGGCCACGACTCTGGTAGAGTCTCGCTGCGGTCGACAGAGGAGCCGAACCAGCCCTGTCGGTCGTCATTCCAGTTCATTCACCTAAGACGCACAATCCTCCCGTGGACAGGTCCCCGAGTGACCTTCGAGGGCCAGGGTCTGTCCGGAGGGTGGCGTTCGATTCTGACGAGACCGGGGGGTTGGTCGGGCGGATGCACGAGCAATGGGCACGTGTGGTTCAAAGGCTCGAAGCCGAGCTCGGAGACGTGGCACGTCGAGCGAAGCTAAGGCGCTTTGGGCTTCGAGAGACTCAGAGTGGGAGGTGGATCCTCCTGGCACCGGATCCCTTCGCTCAGGCGATGGTCCAGGCTCGCCTCATCGGGCCAATTCGCGATGCGCTCGCGGAGCTGCAGCGCGCACCCGTCGACCTCCGAATCGAGGTGCGGGCGCCTCAGCGAAAGAAGCCCCGGTCTGGAGAGCGGGCCCGGAAGATGGCTCGCTCCGCCGACACTCGCGAACAGCTCTGGCAGGACGCCGGTAACCGGCAAGCCGTCCTCGCCGCTCGCCACTTCGTCGAGCAGCCGGGGGAGCTCAACCCACTCTGCATCTTCGGCCCGGCATCCTCGGGCAAGAGCCATCTCCTAGCCTGGATCGACGGCAATCTCTTTCGCTCGGGCCGAAAGGTCACTCGACTCGACCCCGGCAAGATGTTCGCCATGGTCGGCCTCAGCCGGCGAGATCGCAGGCGATCACCGCTCCTCGAGCTCGCCGAAACCGCCCAAGCCGCCATCATCGACCTCGCCCATCAGCTCGCCGGCAAGCGAGAGACACAGCGCGAGCTCGCCCATGTCCTCAAGCGTTGGCTCGAGCGTGGGATTCCGGTGGTCATCGCGTCGCGGCTACACCCCAAGTCGATCCAGGGGCTCGACCCCGTCGTCGCAGCGATCTTGGTCTCGGGATTCCTCGTCCAGCTTCCCTCGATGTCCTCCGAGCTCCGCGCCCGCATCCTCCAGCAAAGGCTGCTCAAGGGCGGTCGACAGGTCGCTCATGAGCGCCTGCAGTGGCTCGCCGAGAATGTCGCCGGCTCACTCGATGAGCAGCTCGCCGTCGCGGAGCAGTGGCTAGGCCAAGGCGGTGAGCCGGATCTCGCCGGGCTCACCATCGCACCCAGGACGCCCGACCACGTGATCACCTGGATCTCGAAGCGCTTCGGTGTCTCCACTCAGCAGATCTACTCGTGCAGCAAGGCGCGCAGCACTCGCCTGCCGCGCCGCCTCGCGATGTATTGGTTGAGCGATCGCATGCGGCTCGATCTCGACGAGCTCGCCCAGCTCTTCGGGTTCCGGAACCGTCGTAGCGTTCGTGACCACGTGAGCTGGATCAAGAATGCGATACCCAGCGACCCCGACATCGCTCGCTGGGTCCTCGACATGGAGCGTGAGCTCGATGGGCCGGGACAAAGAGAGCAGGAGTTCGGGACGTGAAGCCTCGCTTCGTCGTCCTCGAAGGTCTCGATGGATGCGGCAAGTCGACGCAAGCTGAGCGGTTGTGCCGGGCGTTGAAAGAGCTCGGCCGGAACGTCGTGCATCTGCGGGAGCCTGGCGCGACGCCGCTGGGTGAGCGCATCCGAAGCGTGCTGCTCGATCCGGCGAGCTCGGATATCGGGCTGACCACCGAAGCGATCCTGTATTCCGCTTGTCGCTCCCAGATGGTGCGTGCGCGCGTGACACCCGCTCTGAAGGCCGGCCAAGATGTCGTCTGCGAGCGCTACTTCTACTCGACCCTCGCCTATCAAGGCCACGCCGGCGGCGAGGATCTCGAGGCGCTTTGGAGCCTGAGCCGCTATGCGACCGGAGGGTTGTTGCCCGATCGCGTCGTCGTCCTCGATCTCGAAGTCGATCGGGCCCTCGAGCGCTTGAAGGGCACTCCCGATCGCATCGAGGGCCGGGGCGCCGCCTACTTCGAAAAAGTGCGGCGAGGGTTTCTCGACCTGGCACACGAAGACCCCGACCGGTTTCGCGTGGTCGATGCGTCCCAGTCGCTCGACTCCGTGGCGCACGCCACGCTCCAGGCTGTCCAAGACCTTCTTGCCTGACCTGGACCACGCCGCATTCCGACCCCGGCTTCAGCCGGTCTCCGTGTTCTCACCCCAGCGCTTCAGAGAGGACCTGGACCTCACAGCCGAAGCTCCGTGGCACGATGTTACCGGGTGCAATTGGACCGTCGGCTTCCTGCGCCCCGATACCGCCGAGCTACTGGCGCACTGGCGCACCGGGCCGCCGGTGCGATAGTCTGTCGCCCATGGATGTCTTCGATACCGTGGTCGGGCACTCGGCCCCCAAGAAGCTCTTTCGCGCAGCCCTGGCGTCCGATCGCCTGGGGCATGCTTATCTGTTCGAGGGGCCTGATGGGGTAGGCAAGCGGACCTTCGCCTACGAGGTCGCGCGCTCGGTGCTTTGCGAGAACCCGTCCCTGGGCGTCGCCTGCGGCTTGTGTCGCGGCTGTCGGCGAGTGACGTCGCGGCAGCACAGCGATTTGATCCTCGTCGAGAGGGAAGAGGGCTCGCGGCAGATCAAGATCGACGCGGTTCGGAATCTCCAGGAGCAGCTCGGGCTGAGGGCGATGGAGGCCGGGGCTCGCGTGGCGATTCTCGATGACGCGGACCGGCTAGGCGTGGCGGCTGGCAACTCGCTGCTCAAGCTGCTCGAGGAGCCTCCTGCGAGGACCCTTTTGCTCCTGCTCACCGGTAACCGCCCTGGCGTGCTCACGACCTTGGTCTCGCGCTGCCAGATCGTGCGCTTCGCGCCGCTCTCTGCGGAGGAGGTCCTCTCGGTCTTGAAGCCGCGATCCGAGCACTCGGGTGAACAGCTCGAGAGTGCTGCGGCGTTGGCGGAAGGCTGTCCGGGCAAGGCGCTCGAGATCCTCGATTCCGGGTGGATCGAGCTCCGGGACTGGCTGCTCGACGACTTCTTGGGCTCTTCGGGCGACCCACTCGGGCGAGCGGCTAGTCTGTTGGCCAAGCTCCAGGCGCAGCCCGAGGGTACGAAAGGCTCGGTGCCCCTGGAGCTCCAAAGGCGCCGGCTGGACGTCGTGATTCGCCTCCTGCTCTCGATCTTTCGGGACGCCTGCTTCGCCCAAGCGGGCATCGAGCCCGGCCGCTGGCTCCACCGGGCCAGAGAGGACAGAATCGCCCACCTGGCAAGTGTTTGTGGAGATCGGTGGCTTCAAGATGCTCCGATGCTGGCCGAGGAGTGGCTCGGGGCACTGGCGAGCAATGTGTCGCCCGACCTGATCACGGAGCGGTTGGCCCTCGACTGGGAGAAGGGTCGGAGCATCGGCTCAACCGGTTGACTATGCGTCGCTTGGAGCGATCAGGGGGTTGCTCGCGCCTCGAATTCCTGACAGACTCCTCAAGTCGGCCCCTCGTGCGTTCGATTCATTGAGGTGCGAGGATGGGCCTTGGCGAGAGCCGAGGCCTCGTCTCTTTCCGACGTGACCGCGTCCGTCCCCCGGCTCCTTTCCCAGGGAGTGCCTTCGATGCACAACCCCGAGGTCGAGAACAAGATCCTCGAGATCCGCCGGCGCGATCCGCGCTACTCGGCTCAGGCCTACTGGTTCATCTTCGAAGCGCTCGACTTCACGATTCGCAAGCTGGGACGCCTGAAGAGCGCCTCGCAGGAAAGGCACATCTCGGGGCGAGAGCTCCTGGAGGGCATCCGCGAGAGTGCACTGGAGTCGTTCGGGCCCATGGCGCGCGTCGTGGTCGAGTCCTGGGGAGTACAGAGGACGACGGACTTCGGCGAGATCGTGTTCAACATGGTTGATGCCGGACTGCTCTCGAAGCAAGCGACCGACGTCCTCGAGGACTTCAAAGACGTCTTCGACTTCGAAGAGGCCTTCGACAAGGGATACCGCGTCCGCCTACCGCGTCACCTGACCCGGCACTGAGCCGAGGGTTCGCGTGGCGGGGGGAGCCGGCTCGATCGAGTCACCGAGCGTCCAGACGTTTCGAGCGATCGGAAGCTCCGACTGCCTGTCCCACGCCTACGCCGGCCGAGCCGGTGGCGTCAGTCCCGCTCCGTTCGACTCGCTGAACGTCTCGATCAGCGTCGGTGATGCTCCCGAGAACGTGTATCGAAACCGGGAGCGGCTGATCGCGGGGCTGGCCGGCGAGCATCGGTGGCTGTTGATCGGCAGCCAGGTGCACGGCGCGGACGTCTGGGCGGTCACCGCCGAAGAGCTCCAGGGAGTCGAGTGGGAGTGGGACGGCCATCGCCGGACAGCGGACGCGCTGATGACCGATCGACCAGGCGCCGTTCTCATGTCGCTCTTCGCCGACTGCCCGATCGCACTGCTCGTCGATCCCGTGCGACCTGCGATCGCGCTGGTGCACAGCGGCTGGCGCGGAACGGTCCAGAGGATCCTGCCGGCCGCCGTCGCTGCGATGACTCGCCATTATGCAAGCGATCCGACTTCGCTGCAGGTTGGCCTCTCGCCACACATCGGCCGCTGCTGTTTCGAGGTCGGTCCCGAGGTCCCCGAGGCGATGGCTGCCGCGGTCTCTTCGCCAGTGTCCGACTGGTTCGACCCCGAGACCCGGTGCCTCGACTTGACTGCCGTCCTGGAGAGTCAGCTCGCAGAGGCCGGGATCACACAGGACTGCGTCGAGATCGACCGAACCTGTACACGCTGCCGAAGGGACCTCTACTTCTCCCACCGAGGAGACCGAGGAAGCTCGGGCCGCAACGGCATCGCCGCCGTGTTGATCTGAAACTAGATCCCGCGCGACCGAAAACAGAGCCCGCGCGACCGAAACGGGAAGGCGCTATCGAGCTGGCAACCGCATGCTCGACATCGCTGACGATCGAGCCAGGAAGCGCCGAACAAGGGGCCATTCGGAGTGCGCTGGCTCGCCGCAACGCTGACCCCGGCCCAAGCTCGCTCGCGAGAGCTCTCACCGACAGACTCGGTCGCCGGCTCGCTCGGCTTAGGCACTCCATCGCCCTCGGGCCCAGTTTCACCACCTGCATGCTCCGGCGCCGCGCCGGGGGCGGGGGGCGGAGTGTCGGCTTCACGACGCGCGACCGGAAAACAGAGCCCGCGCGACCGAAACGGGAAGGCGCTATCGAGCTGGCAACCGCTTCCTCGACACTGCTGACGATCGAGCCAGGAGGCGTCGAGCAAGGGGCCATTCGGAGTGCGCTGTCGTGTTGGAAGGGCCCGCCCCCGGCCCAAGCTCGCTCGCGAGAGCTCTCGCCGACAGACTCGGTCGCCGGCTCGCTCGGCTTGGGCACTCCATCGCCCTCGGGCCCAGTTTCACCACTGTATGCTCCGCCGGTCCGCCGGCGGGGGCGCCGCTGATCTGAAACCCGGGCTTCGCCCGGGGCTAGTCCAGCACCGGCGCTCCGCGCCTCGTCGTCAGACGGAAGAATGCGGAGACACGGACTTCAAAGTTGAGAGTTGGAAGTCGAGCCGTTGGACGTTCGAAGAGGCCCAAGCTCGCTCGCGAGAGCCCTCACCGACAGATGCGGTCACCGGCTCGCTCGACTTGGGAGCTCCAACGCCCAACCAATGAAAACGGCCCTCCAGAGTGGAGGGCCGTTCTCGATCGAATCCGACTTACTTGTCTTCTGTGTCCTTCTTCGCCACCGCTTCGCGGTCGGCCTTCATGGCCTCGGTGACGAGCTCGCTGAAGGCCTCGTACTGGGACACCGAGCTGAGCTGAGCACCCATCTGGCTGAAGAGCTCGCCGAGGGCTCTCTGGAGTTGGGGATCTTCTTGGAAGTCACCCTCGAAGATGAGGTCACCGGGGAAGACCTTGCCGCGAATGTCCGAGATGCGACGGCGAGTGTAGACGCGCAGCCAGAGACGTACTTCGTCTTCGGTGAGGCGAGTGTCCAGCTTGGAGAAGAACTCGTCGAAGCCCGGGTAACGCGCCTTGTCTCCCGCGTCGAAGACGGCGTTCTCGGCGAGGAGGTCTGCGCTCTCCTTGAGGTGCTCTTCGAGATACTTGTCGAAGACCTGGTCCTCGAGGAGGTCGGGGAGCTCGGACTCGTGGAAGGAGTCGATCCACCGCGGCGCAACGACGTAGTCGGGGATGACGCCGCCGTCATTGATGATCTCGCCGTTGACCGGGTTGATCTCACGGGTGACGTTTCGGCCGTCGGGCAGGTAGTAGCGCGCGATGGTGATCTTGCTACGCGGGCCGGGATCGAACTTGTCGTTCTTGTTGACGTCGTCCCAGCGCTCTTCACCGTCGTCCCAGCGGCCGTTGCCGTTGCGATCCTGGAAGCGCTCACCGGGGCGACTCTGCATGGGGAACATGCTCTGCACGCTGCCCTTGCCGTAGGAGCGGACACCGACGACGACGGCGCGACCGTAATGCTGCAGAGCGCCCGAGACGATCTCGGAGGCGCTGGCGCTGTGCTGGTTGATCAGGACGACGACCGGTAGATCTTCGTAGGGCGTCGGAAACTTGGTCTTGTACTCTTGACGCGGAGCGATGTCGGAGTTGCGACCTTCGGTGTAGACGACCAACTTACCGCGCGGCAGGAGCTCGTCGCAGACGTTGATCGCCATGTTGAGGTAGCCGCCCGGGTTGTTGCGCAGGTCGAGCACGAGGCCCTTCATGCCCTTCTCGGTGAGGAGTCGGAGCGCCCGGCCGAACTCGTCGGACGTGTTGAGGGCGAACTGGGTGATCTCGACGTAGCCGATGTCGCCCGGCAGCATCTCCCAGTTCAGGCTGGGCACCTCGATGTGATCGCGAGTCACGTCGATGTCGCGGGGCTCTTTCCAGCCGCGGCGATTGATCGTGACGGTGACCTTGGTGCCGGCCGGACCCTTGAGGCGACGAATGATCTCGTCGGAGTTGTGACCGCGCGTCTCCCAGCCGTCGACCTTGAGGATCTGGTCGTTCGAGCGGAGGCCGGTCTCGTAGGCCGGACCGGAGTAGATCGGGCGCACGATCGTGAAGACGTCGCCGATGAAGTTCACGAATGCGCCGATGCCGGCGTAGTTCCGATCGAGGTCGAAGGTCCACTCGCGAACCTCGTCGTTGGTGAAGTACGTCGAGTGCTTGTCGAGAGCCTGCATCAGTCCCTTGGCTGCGAACTCGAGGAGCTCGTCGTCCTCGAACTTGTCACCGTTGATGTGGTAGCGGTGAATCTTGTCGATCAGCTCTTCGATCATCGCGATCGGCTTGGTGGTGTCGCGATCGTGGCGGGTCATGTAGAGGCGCTCGAGCTGGCGGCGATGCTGCTCGCCTTCGAGGAGGGACCTCGCGAGGCGCCCGCGGTCGCTCGGCTCGTTCTCGATCCGCTTGAGGAGAATGCGGGCTTCGGTCATGTCGCCGATCTCGGCGAGGGCGATGGCGCCGGCGATGCGCGTGTCGACGTCATCACTCTGGAGCATCTGCTTGAGCTCCTGCTTGGCGCGGTAGCCCTTGCTCGGCGAGAGGTTCCAGAGTGCCTTGGCCGTCTCGATCTTCAGATCGGGCTCGAAGGCCTCTTCGAGGATGTTGACGAGGACGTCTTCGACATCGCTGATCGCCGAGAAGCTCTCGTCGCCGAGAAGGCGAATCGCCTGGATCCGGATCGTGTCGTCGACATCGCGCTCGCCGGTCGCGAGCGGCTTGAGGAGCGCGTAGGCCTGATCGGCCCATTCCTCGAGATCGACGAGCGCCTTGCCGCAGACGAGGATCACCTTGGGGCTCGCGAACTTTGCCTGCTCGCGAATCGCGTTGACGACGAGCTGACCCTCTTCGTCCACGATCTCGGCCAGAGAGTCGGAGAGGATCCAGGCGCTCCCTGGATCGTCTGCGGTCTCTACCTGCGAGAGAACGGCGGCCACCTTTCCGGCGACGTCATCGTTCTGTGCCCGAAGCAGGCCCGGACTCAGAAGTCCGAGGAAAGCTACCGAGAGAGCGAGCACTCGGATCCTTCTCATGGGTGATACCTCGATCGTGTGTTGTCGTCGCATCCTGAGGATTGAAGCACCGAGCGCGTCACACTCGATGACCCCTCCCTTCTACGGAGCAAGATGCGGAGAGGAAGATATAGTTTTCGAGGCACACGTGGCAAGCAAACGGGAGGTCGCCAGCAGCACGGAGCCTGTCCTTACATCGGGAGCTTTCGCCGTCGAGCTGCCCGCGAATCCCGATTTCCAGTCTGCAGAATCTCCAGGGTCCGCGCCCTTTCCATTTCCAGCGCTCGCCTGGCAGACTGAAAACGCCGCCTCTATGATGGCGTTCACGAGCCGGGCGGATCCGGCTCTCCGAGCGGCGGAACCGTTCCACTCGAGGAGGGCCCGGTGCTCTTCAACCTGGGTCACTACGAGATTCTGATCATCCTGGGTGTCCTGATCTTCTTCGTGATCGGCGTCCAGGGATTGATGGGGATGGTCCTGTTCTTCAAGAGGCGCCGGGAGCGGCGGCGAGCAGCCAAGAAAAGGTCATGAGCGACTTCAGCCATCTCGACTCGGAAGGGCGCGCCCGCATGGTCGACGTCACGGCCAAGGACGTCACCGCTCGCAAGGCCGTCGCCCACGGCTTCGTCCACCTGAAGCCCGAGACGCTGCGCGCGATCCAGGCCGGTCAGATGAAGAAGGGCAACGTGATCGAGACGGCGCGCCTCGCCGGAGTGCAAGCCGCCAAGCGCACCTGGGAGCTGATTCCCCTATGCCATGCGATCCAGCTCACCCACGTCCGGGTCGACATCGAAGAGGCCGGTGAAGGCTGCCTCGAGATTCGCGCCGAGGCGGATGCGGCCGACCGGACCGGCGTGGAGATGGAGGCGCTCACTGCAGTCTCCGTCGCCGCGCTCACCCTGTATGACATGTGCAAGGCCGTCGATCGGGGTCTCCGGATCGACGGCATCGAGCTCCTCGAGAAGAGTGGCGGTCGCTCGGGGACCTGGAAGAGAGACTCATCGCCGAGCTAGGAGGATTTCGATGACGTATCGCGTCGCGATCGTCGGTGCGACCGGAGCCGTGGGTGAAGAGCTTCTCGGAGTGTTCGAGCGCCGCAATTTCCCCATCTCGGAGCTCCGGCTCTTGGCTTCTCCGCGATCGGCCGGGAAGAAGATCCACTTCGGAGGGCTCGATCACGAGGTCCAAGCGCTCGGCGCCGACTCCTTCGAGGGCATCGACTTCGCGTTCTTCAGCGCCGGTGGCTCGACCAGCCTCGAGTGGGCGCCCCGCGCCGCCGCTGCCGGAGCCTGCGTCATCGACAACTCGAGCGCATTCCGGATGCAGGAAGGTATCCCGCTCGTCGTCCCCGAGGTGAACGGCGACGCGGTCCAGCCCGGACCGGGCATCATCGCGAATCCCAACTGCTCGACCATCCTCATGGTCGTCGCGCTCGCACCTTTGCATCGCCTCTCTCCGATCGAGCGCGTCGTGGTGTCGAGCTACCAGGCCGCGTCGGGTGCCGGGCGACAGGCGCTGATCGAGCTCAAGGAGCAATCGAAGGTCGTCTTGGACGGCGGCGTCCCTTCGGCCAGCAAGTTCCCCGAGCCACTCGCCTTCAACCTCTTCCCACACATCGATGTGTTCGAGGAAGAGGATTACACGAAGGAAGAGATGAAGATGGTCCGCGAGACCCGGAAGATCCTGGGCGTGCCGAAGCTGCCCATCAGCGCGACCTGCGTCAGGGTGCCGGTCGAGCGGTCGCACTCCGAAGCGATCTGGGTCGAGACGAAGCGTGCGATCACTCCCGAAGAGGCCAGAGAAGCCTTTGCGAATGCGGACGGTATCGAGGTGATCGACGATCCCGCCAACGCCCGCTACCCGACGCCGCGTCAGTCGAGTGGCACGGATCCGGTCTACGTCGGTCGCATCCGCAAGGACATCTCCCATCCCAAGGGCCTCACCTTCTGGATCTGTGGCGACCAGCTCCTCAAAGGCGCAGCGCTCAACGCGGTCCAGATCGCCGAAGCGGTGAACCTCGTGAAGCGGTGACTCGAGGTGCTTGGGTGATCAAGTGCCCAGGTGACGAGGTGATCAGGTCAACACGTGAACACGTGAACACCTGATGAACACGTGAACACCTGAACTCGTGTGCAGCCAAGGTTGACTGGTTCGAGAGGGGAGGTGTAGAATCCCGCCCCTTATCAGTCGCAGCAGAGAATCCAGTCGGCCCGGTGTGATCGGCGCTCGCCAGTCGGTGAACCCGGGAGGCCGGCCTGGTGACCGCGCCCAAACGGCCTGGGCCGTCAGCCTCGGGGGGATCCCATGGAAATCCGGGAACTGAAAGAGCTCGTCACCATGATGAAGGAGTCCGGGCTCACCGAGATCCTCATCGTCGAAGACGGCAGGAAAGTCCGTCTCCGCAAGGAAGCGCCTCCGGCGCCTTCGGTCTTCCCGATGGCGATGGCGGGAGGGGGCACGTCAGCGTCGTCCTCTTCGATCGGCGGAGGGGACGAAGCCGGCGGCTCTGCCTTGCCGCCGGGCGTCGTCGAGTTCAAAGCGCCGATGGTCGGCACGTTCTACCGGGCGCCTAGCCCGGAAGCCGAGTCCTACTGCAACGTCGGTGACAAGGTCAATCAGAACTCCGTGGTCTGCATCATCGAGGCCATGAAGGTCATGAACGAGATCAAGTCCGACGTCGAAGGCGAGATCGTCGAGATCCTCGCCGAGAACGGCGAAGCGGTCGAGTACGGTCAGACCTTGCTCCTCATCCGCCGCTTGGGCTGAAGCAACCACGAGGACTCATTGCCGGGGTAGGCATGTTCCGAAGAGTTCTGATCGCCAATCGTGGCGAGATCGCGCTGCGTGTCCTCCGTGCCTGCAAGGAGCTGGGGATCGAGACGGTCTGCGTCTACTCCGAGGCCGATGCGAATGCGCTCTACCTCCGCTATGCGGACGAGACCATCTGCATCGGACCCGCTCCGAGCGTCAATAGCTACCTCGACATCCCGCGCATCATCAGCGCGGCCGAGGTCACGGACGTCGAAGCCATCCATCCAGGCTACGGCTTCCTCTCCGAGAACAGCCACTTCGCCGAGGTGTGCGCGTCGTGCAAGATCAAGTTCATCGGTCCCGAGCCCGAGACCATCGACCTCGTCGGTCACAAGTCGAGGGCGCGTGATCTCGCCAAGAAGGCGGGCGTCCCGGTCATTCCGGGCAGCGACTCGACGATCGACAGCGAGGATGAGGCCATCAAGGTCGCGCACAAGATCGGATACCCGGTCATGATCAAGGCAGCGGCCGGCGGTGGTGGCCGCGGCATGCGCGTGGCCCACAACGACATCTCGCTGGTCAACGGGTTCTTCGCCGCACGATCCGAGGCTGAGAGTGCCTTCAAGAACTCGGCCGTCTACATCGAGAAGCTCATCGAGAAGCCGCGGCACATCGAGATCCAGATCCTGTGCGACGAGCACGGCCACGTCGTTCATCTCGGTGAGCGCGACTGCTCCCTCCAGCGCCGACATCAGAAGCTCGTCGAAGAGTCGCCCTCGCCCATTCTCGACGACAAGAAGCGCCGCGAGATGGGGGACGCGGCCGTCCGGCTCGCCAAGGCGGCGAACTACACCAACGCCGGAACCGTCGAGTTCCTGCTCGACAAGGATCACAACTTCTACTTCATCGAGATCAACGCCCGCATCCAGGTCGAGCATCCCGTCACCGAGATGGTCACGGGCATCGATCTGATCCAGGAGCAGCTCCGCGTGGCGTCCGGTGAGAAGCTGCGCTTCTCGCAGAAGGAGATCAAGGTGCGCGGCTCGGCGATCGAGTGCCGCATCAACGCCGAAGATCCCGACAACAACTTCGCGCCCTCGCCCGGTCTCATCACGATGTTCGCGCCGCCGGGCGGCATTGGTGTCCGTCTCGACAGCCATGCCTATGGCGGCTACCGGATTCCTCCTCACTACGACTCGATGATCGGCAAGCTCATCATCTACCGAGACACGCGAGACAAGACGATCCAAGCCGCGCGTCGTGCCCTCGACGAGTTCATCATCGAAGGCGTCAAGACGACGATCCCCTTGCACCGCCGCATCCTCAAGACGCTCGCCTTCGTCCAGGGCGCCTACGATACGAGCTTCATCGAGCAACGCTTCCTGGCGTCCTGACGCGGAGAATCGGAGCCTACGCGACCGAGTGCCTTCGGAGCGCCGGCTTCAGCCGGGCTTGGAAAACCAGAGCCCGCGCGACCGAAACGGAAGAGGTCGCGGAGCTGTTCGCCGCTTTCTCGACGCCGTTGACGATCGAGCCGAGTGGCGCCGAGCAAGGGTGCCCTCAGGGCTAGACTTCGGCCGGTCTCCCGACTGCCGATCCAGAATGCACCAGGGATCGATTCCGATGTGGAATGCCGATGAACGTCCTGAACACTCCACCACCCAGTCACCCAAGCATCCCACCCGTGAACCAATGGAAAAGCGGGAGCTGCTTGGCTCCCGCTCGATGACTGTGCTCACTCACCATCCTTCTGTCGAGTTCACTGCTGGATGCGCTGACCCGAGAAGGTGGCGGGCGCGGTGCAGGAGAAGAGGCCGACGATCTCGATGGACTGCGTGCCGGATCCGGTGAGAGTCTGGCTGTCGGCGGCGACCTCGAAGCGGTACTCCTCGCGGAGGATCGCCGTCAGGCCGGTGTCCGGGTCGGTCTCGGTCTCTTCGTGACTCACCGTGATGACGTTGGCCGAGATGGTTCCCTGGCGCTCGTCGCCGCTCCCGATGATCAGGCGCACCTGGTTGCCGTCCTGGATCATGTCGACGGCCTCGTTGTTCTCCTCGACACTGCCGCCGCAGTCGGTCGCGTCGAGCTGCATCGCCAGATCCCAGGACCCGTTGACGTCGACGGTCGCTGCCGGCGGGGCGAAGGAGCTGCCACCGCCGCCACCGCTGCAGGCGACCATGCTGGTGAGACCGAGGCCGAGGACGAGGAGGCTGAGGGCGCGACGGGTGATCGTGTTGGCGTTCATGTCTATTTCTCTTCTTCGTTTCGTTTCGTTCTTGCTCTCGGCGAGCGACTCATGCTCGCCGTCACTGGGCTGAGGCCCGACCGAAGCCGGACCGAACCGAAACCGAGAAGATTTTTTCGAGGTGCCCCAAGCCCTATCCTCACGGCTGCGAGCCACGTGACGCCGAAGGCGCTCGTGCTACGATGAGCAGCCACTTCGACGCCGGCCGGCGGCACCGCGATGTCGTGATGCACCCGGTCGGGCGGGACCGATCGGAGGCCCTTCCCGATGCATCTTCGCGTGCGGCGAGCGACGTTCGCTCTGCTTTGTCTGAGCTTCCTCAGCTCGACCTCGATCTCGGCCCAGCCGACGCCGGACGTGAGCTGGCTGACGAGCGGAACGCTGGACGTCGGGTCACCCGAAGCGGTGGCACGATTCTCGTACGAGAAGACCTCGAGCCGGCCCGCATCGCTCGAGCTGCCTTGGGCCACTGGCGTGCGACATCTCGCCCGCGGCGTGGTGACGACGGAGGAGTCCTTTGCGGTTCCCATCCCGCAGACGCGATGGGGCCCGGTCTCGGGAGACCTCGTCCTCCGGCGTCTCTGGGACACCGGACAAGGCGCCGCGCGAATCGACATCTCCCTCGACGGGCGTGAGCTCGGTCAATGGGAGATCCCCGAGCTGTCGGGGGATCGTCGCTGGGTCCACGTCTACTACGTCATCCCGCGGCCGCTGTGGGTGGTCGATGGCGGCGAGGTCCCGAGCTCTGTTCGGCTTCGGCTGCGGAGCGCTCGGGAGTTGCCTTCCTATGAGTATTCCTTCTTCGTCACGTCGGAGTGGACGCTTTTGGGCAGTGACCTCGCCGGCTCACTCCAGAACGGTGAGCCCGAGGAGGTCACTCCTGAGATCGCCTACGTTCGAGGTCTCGTCGCCTTGGGTCACCGTCAGCTCGAGGTTGCGACCAAGGCCTTCGAGAAGGCGATGGAGAATCCTGAGCTCGCTCCTGATGCGCGGTCCTTCTTACGACGAGTGCGATTGAGGCGACGCTTGGACCGGCTGACGCTCGCCGGTCCGCAGACCGACCCGCGGGCCGCCAGGGAGGCGGCGCTCTACGCCTCGGCGAACGCGTTTCGTGAAGAGATGCAGGAGGCCTGGGATCTGGCCGTCTCGCTCGCACCCACCGATCCTGAAGCGACCTTCCACCTCGCCGAGGCTCTCGCGGCGAATGGGCGACCCGTCACGGAGTGGGCGCCTCTGATGGAGCGCGCTGGCGAGCTTTGGAATCGTGGAGCGCGAACCAACGACGTCGAGGTCCTCGTGGCGATTCAGACAGAAGCCTATCCCAAGATGGCGACGGATGGGCCGAAACTCTGCGAGGCGCTCAGCCGAGAGGACGTCGAGGCGCTCACTCGCGACTGGCGCTTGTGCGAGCAGATCGTCTACGGCGCCTCCCGCGGCATGTACCGGCTCCGCTCGACCTTTCGCGTCGACGATGCGGACGATCCCGACTGGGTGATGCACCTCGGTTGGCTCTTCGGTCCGCCCGATGAGGTCATCCCGGTGCGAGGACGGTTCGATTACTCGATGTGCTTCGCCGGATACGGCAGCAGCCACACCGGTGGTGTCGACTGCGGCACGGCCGGCTCGGCCGCGAGCCAGATCGGCCCGCGACGCGGCTGGGAGGTGTTCCTCCACGAGTGGAACCATCAGTTCGACTGGATCGCCATCCACGGCGAGCAGCTTCCCGGCTACCCCGTCACCCACGACTCCGACGGATGCGGGCAACAGCCCATTCCCGGCATGGGCGTCGGTCACCTCTCCTCGATGTATTACTACGTCACGCCGGCCGAGTATCGACGGCACGAAGGTGCCGACCCGGAGCGCCCGGGCGCTCATCTGCGCTCGTGGTCGATCGGTCCGATCGTGACACCCAAGCTGTCGGGGGAAGGCTCTCTCGAGTCCGAGATCGTCACCCGCGGCTTCGTGAGCGAAGAGACCATCACGCTCTGGCAAAAGGAGTGGAGCGAGGAGCGCGAGCGGAAGCCGTCCGAGGTCACCGCGTCCCCGATCGAGCAAGTACCGCCGCCCAAGGTCCTCGAGCGCCGAAGCTGGCAGGAATTCCTGGTCGATCGCTGGGTCGCGACTTCGCTCTTCGACGAGCTCGGGGTGCCGGAGTCCGAGAGCTTCCTCGCCGGTCGCGAATCCGCCGGTCAGCCGTGGACGAGCGAAGGCGACTTCGTCGACCTCACCGCCATCACTCAAGAGCTGCCATCGAAGGCGATCGTCCTCGCCGAGACCTGGGTCCAGGCACCGCTCGACCGCGAGGTGAGAGTCTGGCTCGGGGCGAATGATCGGGCAGCGGTCTGGATCAACGGTCGGCCGATCCTGCGTGGTGAGTACATCGCCACGGCAAAGTGGGAGGACGCGAGCCGCACCGACATGGTCGCCGGCTCGGCCCGGCTGGAGACCGGCTGGAACCGCATCGTCGTCCGGGCGGAGCGCTTGGGCGGTGATTTCGGATTCTCATTGCGGCTGTGTGGGTGGAACGGCGAGCCGATTCCGGGCCTGGTGGTGCAGAGCGAGCGGCCCGACGCCGACATCGTTCCTCCGAGCCCACCGGCAGCCGGGAAGCGCTACGACTGGGACCAGGTCCGCGACGACTGGCGATCGCTCCTACCTCAGCTCGACGGCGAGGAACTCCGAGAGATCACCCAGCAGCCGATCGTCCTCGCGCGACACCGCTTCTTCGTGTCCGGCCTCTCCGCGTTTCCCGGAGCGCGCGTGGTGAACGAGCCTTCTTCGGAGAATCGATCGCTCGACAACGATCTGAACTGGGACCGCGAGAAGGTCGCGGCAATTCGCTACTGGCGCGGAGGGGAGCTTCGCGACCTGGTACTGATCCGACCCGAGGGATTCGAGGAGTACCTGACGCTCGGGGAGGTGGATGGTGCCTGGCGCCGGCAGGTCCTGGGGTACTGGGTGATCGAGGATCCCGAGTACCTTTCGACGCCCAATCGCACCGGTCGCCGAGAGGTGCTGATCGTCGATGGAAAGTTGCCGGATCGTTATCCCAAGGACGAGCAGGATCTGCTGCGACTGGAGCGCTGACGTCGAGCCGAGCCCAGACGGTGAAGCTGCCAGTCGACGGGAACTCGGTGTCGCCGGCTTTCGAGGCCAGGCGCCCCGCGTTACAATGCCGGGTCCGAGACCTCGGGTTCGGTCTCCAGGAATGCCATGCTCGCACACGAGGACAGTGATGGAACGCCCAGGCACGCGCGGAATCTTGCTTTGGCTGCTTCGACTCGCCAACGCGGTCGCGGCCGTCTTGGCCTGCGGATGGATCTTTCTGGTCTCGGCCGGTCTCGCCGGCGTTCCGAACGAAGCCGAGAATGGCATCCTCATCCAGCCTTTCCCGACCCTGGTCGCCATCGGCTGCTTCTCCATCGTCCTGTTCAACATCCTCGCCCTCGCCTCGCTGTTCAACCGCTCCAAGTCGAAGGAGCAGTACATCCTGACGAAGAACCCGGATGGTCAGGCGCGCGTCGCCGTGCCGGCGATTCGGGAGTCGCTGCAGCGCGTGGTCGAGAAGTTCCCGGGCGTCGACTCGGCGCGCGTCTCGGTACACAAGGTCGCCGGTAAGAAGATCGTCGTGCAGACGAACTTCCGTACGGCTCACGGTGCCAGCGTCGTTCAAGTGACCGACGCCATGCGGCAGGCGCTCCGGCAGCGCTTCGAGGAGATCGTCCAGCTCGCCGAGGGCGACGCCGTCGAGTACGAGTTCAACCTCGAGGGCTTCCTGTCCGACGGAGAGAACCCGCCTCCGCCCAAGCCCCCGGGCGCCAAGAAGGCCGCCGACGCCGAGAACGTCAGCACCTTCACTGGCCCGAAGTACCCCATCGAGGAGACCGAAGGCGTCTGATCCGAGCGAACCGCCTGGATCCCGGGGCACTCCAAGTTCGAGAGTCTCCGGACGGGCGAGAGGCTGCCGATGGGGTGCCCGGGCGTCGACTCCGCGGTGGGCCGAGAGAGCGCGAGGTGCCTGGGTCCTCGGTTGCGTTCAGTTCAGAGGTGAGGCGCCGAGTGACACGAGCCGCGAATTGCTCCTTCCTGGAGTGGCTCGGAGGTGTCTCGTTGTTGCGGATGTCCGAGCCGGTGGACCGGAATCGGGCGCCGCACTTCTCGATTCGGCTGCACGGCCGCGGTTTTGGGCGAATCGACCGAGTCGGCCCGCCGAAGCCTCGGGCGCCTTTCGGCCGGGGCTTGTTCGGGCGGGGACGTCGTGCCTACAATGCCGCGGCTCTGCGGTCCGGGACCGTAGAGTGAATGAGCCTAGTATGATAGAACCAGCCCTTTCCCCTCGGGAGCGCACCGGCCGTCCCACGGCTCGGCCGATGCTCGTCCGGTCAAGTTTCGCCAGGCACGTCGTCGATACGCAAGATGCGATGAAAACCAAGCTGACGCGAATTCCGTGGTTGCTGCTGCTCCTCGCTCTTGCGGGGACTGCGGCGGCCCAAGAGCCGGCGAGGGTGACCCTCTTCTCTGAGACGGTCGAGCTCTCGAGGGACTCCGGGGAGCGCTACTTTCTCCGGTATTTCGATCGGTACGCGGCGTTCTCCGCCGGGGATCGGCTGGTGCTGCGCGGCAACGGTCGCGCCCAGATCAGCTTTCCCGATGGCAGCAACGTCGAGCTGATCGGGCCCGCCGACCTCGAGTACCTCTCGGATGAGGCCGGGCGGCGACAGCTCGCGATTACCAGCGTCGCGTGGGCGCGCTTCGAGCTGCCTCTCGAGACGACCCTGTGGATCCAGCTTCGCGACTGGACGCTTTCGGGCTTCGGCTCGGAGATCGTCGTGCGGCGGCAGATCGAGCGCGAGATCGACGTGCGGCAGGTCGGCGGCAATCCGGTCCAGGTCGAAGGCTTCGGCCAACTCTACGACCTGCAGCTCGGTGAGAGGCTGGTCCTGCCCGACTTCTACTCGATGCGCGAGGATGGCCCGAGGGTCGCCCAGCGCGTCACCGAGTGGGAGTCGAAATCGATCCAGGCGCCGCCGGCGGTGCGGGTCGATCTCGACGGCGATTCGGTCTCGATCGGGCTGCCCGATCGCGCCGACGAAGAAGAGGCCACCGTGCGCTGCGGAGGATCGACCGTGGTCTTGCGGCGTGGGGAGACGGTCCGTGTGACCAAGCTGTGACAGCGGAGCAAACGGAATTCGACCGGCCATCGGCAGAGCCCCTTGGCCACTTCCAGACAAGAACGAGAAGGATGGAGATCTGATGGCACGGGCGTTGGTGACAGGTGGCGCAGGATTCCTCGGATCCCACCTGAGCGATTTCCTGTTGAGCCAGGGGATCGAGGTGATCGGCATGGACAACCTGCTCACCGGAGATCTCCGCAACATCGAGCATCTCTTCGAGCAGGATGGCTACAAGTTCGTCAAGCACGACGTGACCGAGTTCATCCACGTGCCGGGCGAGCTCGATTACATCTTCCACTTCGCGTCGCCGGCGAGCCCGGTCGACTACCTCGAGCTTCCGATCCAGACCCTCAAGGTCGGCAGCCTCGGCACGCACAAGGCCCTCGGCCTCGCCAAGGAGAAGAAGGCGCGCTTCCTTCTCGCCTCGACGTCCGAGTGCTACGGCGACCCGCTCGTGCATCCACAGAACGAGGACTACTGGGGGAACGTCAACCCCGTCGGTCCGCGCGGTGTCTACGACGAGGCCAA
>JAVJTD010000271.1:0-8765 GCA_040219065.1 Planctomycetota bacterium | reverse complement strand
AGCTTCGGCTACAACTCGCTCCATCAGCTCCTGGCGAATCGCGGCTATGCGGTCCTCTCGGTGAACTTCCGCGGCTCGACCGGCTTCGGTAAGAGCTTCCTCAACGCCAGCAACATGGAGTGGGGCGGCAAGATGCACCTGGATCTGCTCGACGCCGTCGACTGGGCGGTCGATCAGGACATCGCTCGGCGGGACCAGGTCGCGATCATGGGCGGCAGCTACGGCGGCTACGCCACGCTCGTCGGCATGACGATGACGCCCGAGGTCTTCGCCTGCGGCGTCGACATCGTCGGCCCGTCCAACATCATCACCTTGCTCAATACCATTCCGCCCTATTGGGCACCGATGGTGGCGATCTGGAAGACGCGCGTCGGCGATTGGACGACGGAGGAGGGGCAGGCCTTCTTGACCGAGCGCTCGCCGCTCACGCACGTCGGCGACATCGTCCGGCCGCTGCTCATCGGTCAAGGCGCCAACGATCCCAGGGTCAAGCAGGCCGAGTCGGATCAGATCGTCGCTGCCATGCAGGAGAAGGACATTCCGGTCACCTACGTGCTCTTCCCCGACGAGGGGCACGGCTTCGCCCGGCCGGAGAACAACCTCGCCTTCTTCGGCGTGACCGAGGCATTCCTCGGAGCGCATCTCGGAGGACGCGTGGAGCCGCTCACGCGCGAGGAGATCGAAGCCTCGTCCATGCAGGTCGAAGCGGGCGCTCAGGCCGTTCCCGGTCTCGCCTCCGTCCTTGCCGGAACGGAATGATCGAGTGATGATGGTCGGTCCCCGGGGAAGCCCTCCGGGGACCGACTTTCTCTGGGGGCGCCATTGATCCAGACGAGCCAGTCCGATGGGGCGTGCATCATCCACGTCATCGGTCAGTTCGATCTCCCACTGCGCGAGCCGTTCCTCGAGGCGTTTCGAGCGGCGAGGCCCACTCAGGAGATCGTGATCGACCTCGAGCGCTGCACCGGGGTCACCAGCTTCGCGATCGGGATCTTGATCGCCATGCTGGAAGAGGCGGGCGGCCCGGGACGCGAGATTCGGGTCGTGAAATGCAGCCCGGAAGCACGGCGCGTCTTCGAGATCGCCAACCTCCATCAGCTCCTGAATATCTCATGAGTCGGGTTCTGGCGTTCGCGGTCGCGTTACTGTGCGGCGCTACGGCGGCCTGGTCTCAAGAGATCTCCTCGGCGTCGAAGCCGCTGCTCATCGAGAACGTCTCCCTGATTCCCATGGACCGCGAGGTCGTGCTCGAGCAAAGGGCCGTCTTGATCGTGGACGGTCGCATCGAGCAGATCGCGGCCGCGGGTGAGATCGCGCCACCGGAAGGATGCGTGGCGATAGACGGCAGCGGCGCGTTCCTGATGCCCGGCGTGGCGGACATGCACGTCCACTGCTGGAGCGAAGACGATCTGAAGCTGTATGCCGCAAATGGCGTCCTGGCCATTCGCAATATGTGGGGGACGCCGATCCAGCTCGCGTGGCAGCGGCGGAATCGCGAGGAGCCCGACTGGCTCGCCCCGGCGGTCTACACGTCGAGCCCGATCCTCGATGGACCGAAGCCCGTCTGGCCCACCAGCCGGGCGGTCTTGGACCCCGAGGCGGCGAAGGAGCTCGTGCCCTCGCTGAGCGGGCGCGGCTACCGAGCGCTGAAGGTGTACAACGGTCTGGGAAAGGAGACCTACCTCGCGCTCGTCGAGAGTGCGCGCTCTCATGAGATGGCGGTCTGGGGTCACATCCCGGACGCGGTGGGACTGGAGACGGCGCTCGAGGCGAAGCAGGATTCCATCGAGCATCTCTCGGGTTACTTGATGGCCGCTCAAGGAGAGGACGCTCCGGCCCGAAAGGAGCCGGGCGTGCAGGCGTCGAGTGATCACGTCGATGCGGGGCGCGTCGAAGCACTGGTCGCGAAGACCGTCCGGGCCGGCACTTGGAATTGCCCGACCCTCATCGTGCTCGACCACATCGCGAACCTCGACCGCAATATCGAAGCCTGGGAGTCGCGTCCGGAGATGGCGTTCGTCTCACCGGCCATGAGAGAGTCGTGGGATCCGAAGAGGGACTTCCGCTTCCAGAGCGCCTCGTCCGAGCGCTACGACCGCATGCGCGCGAACGCTTTGTTCTACAAGGGGCTGGCGAGCAAGCTGCACGAAGCCGGCGCGCCTCTTCTGCTCGGCACCGACGCTCCCAATCCCTACGTCGTACCAGGCTTTTCGATCCACGACGAGCTCGCCCGACTGGTCGCCGCCGGCCTGTCACCGTATGAGGCTCTGCGCGCCGGAACCGCAGGCGCGGCGAAGTTCCTCGGGGAAGAGGAGCAGTTCGGGACGATCGCCGTCGGCCGAAGGGCCGATCTGGTGCTCCTGAACGAGAACCCCCTCGAAGACGTCGCGAGCTTCCAGAAGCGGCGCGGCATCATCCTCCGCGGAACCTGGTACACAGAATCCGCCCTCCAAGAGCGCCTCGCCGCCATCGCCGAGAAGTACGCGAAGTAGGTGAGTGCGAGCGTCTCTGAAATCCAGAGCCCGCACGGGTCCCTGACACGGAGCCGTTGCCATGGGGAGGGCGAGGTTTACGGTGAGAACGTTGTCCGTCTGGCGATGAGTAAGGGACGATCCGACAGGCCCGTCGGTCAGGACGTCGGAACGTTCCCACGCCATCATCTGCGGGATCTGGTCCCGTCGTCCCTCACGAGGCCCCACGGATTCGATGGCGAGCTGTGTGCGCGCCTGCGTGTTCCCAACCCAGTGCCAGGGACCTGTTCGGGCTCCGATCGATTCACACTGTGAGCGCGGGCATCCTGCCCGCTCTTGGACCGGCTGAAGCCGGTGAAACAACCTGACTGAAGTCAGGGGATACGAAGTCCTTCCCCACTCATCCCTTCAATTCATCATAGAGCGCGCGCAGGCGACTGGCCGGCTCGAACCAGTGGAACCGCCGCGCGCGCTCGAAGCCGGCCTGGCGGAGCTCCTCGGCGCGGCGTTGATCGAGTGTGACGCTCCAGAGCGCCTTGGCGAACGCCTCGTGATCATTCGGATCGACCAGGGCGGCGGCGTCTCCGACGACTTCGCGAATGACCGGATGGTCGGCCGCCACGACGGGAAGACCACAGGCCATCGCCTCGAGCAGCGGAATACCGAAACCTTCGTACGAGGACGGGAACGCCAGAACCTGCGCAGCCGAATACAACGCCGGGAGATCGTCGTCGTCGACGTAGCCCGGGAGGTGCAGCTCGACACCTAGCCGGGCCGCGCGCAGCGCCAAGTGCTTGTGATGACGACCGACGTTGCGACCGGCGAACACCAGGGCCGGTAGCTTCGCGCCTCGGCACTTCAGGAACGACATCGCGTGGATCGCGCTGAAGAGGTTCTTCCTCGGCTCGAGATGCCCGACGGACAGGATGAACTGCTCGGGAAGACCGTATCGCTCCCGCACCTCCTTCTGCCGCTCGGTGTCGCGCACCGGTGAGAACTCGGGACCGACGGCGTTGGGGATGACGACGATCTGCTCGCGGGG
Organism: Planctomycetota bacterium; assembly: GCA_040219065.1. GTDB lineage: Bacteria > Planctomycetota > OFTM77 > OFTM77 > OFTM77 > OFTM77. Next base: position 5,252 of record JAVJTD010000271.1, on the reverse strand, counting down.
GTAGCCGGTGCGCCGGTGGATCTCATTGGCCATCGCTTCGGTGACGGTGACGAGGCGATCGACGTGCCCGAGCTGTCGCCGCAGCACGAGGCGCGCGTAGATCTTGCGCCGGCTGATCCCGGGACGAAAGTGCCTCGCGTCGTGGAGCGTGTACACCAGCTTCACGCCTTCGATCTTCACGACGGGCGGCGCGTCGAGGTGCAGGACGCGCGCGTGCGACTTCTCGAGCTGCTCCTTCCAGATCGCGGGCGCGCGGCGAGCTCGCTCGAGCGGTTTCTCGAAGGAGAGCGGCGTGATGACCATCGGCGTGCCGGGGAAGAGCGCGTCCGCCTCGGCCGCGGCTTCTTTGGGCAGGTAGAAGATCAGGTCCTCGTACTCACCGAGGCGCATAAGGGTTTGATACAACTGCACGAAGCGCCGCCGCGCGCCGCTCTGGCGTGGATCGAGCACGAGCCCGCTGATCGCGACGCGCCCGCCGCTCGGTGCCGGAGGAAGCTCGCTCACTTGGTACCACCGATCGCGTCATAGGTCTCGAGAACCGCCTCGGCGGCTCGCCGCCACCTGAAGCTGCGAGCGCGTGCGAGACCGGCGGCCTTCAAGCTCTCACGAAGCGGGGTGTCCTGTCGCAGTCGCAAGAGAGCTGCACCCAGAGAGCCCGGGTCCGTGGGATCGATGATCAATGCGGCGTCGCCGGCGATCTCGGGCAGGGACGCGCGATCCGAGACGATCGCCGGACAGCCGGCGGCCATCGCCTCCAATGGCGGCAAGCCGAACCCTTCCGACAGGCTAGGCATGATGAGCGCCTCTGCATTCGCATACAGGTCGCGCAAGGTGTCGTCGCTCACGGTGCGTGCTCCGATCCGGCGTTCGTGCTCGGTCTTTCGTGTCGGCGAGCCTGCGCCCGCCGCGATCCATTGCAGGTCTTCTAGTCCGGCATGATCCAGAGCGCGGGTGACGAGGGCGTGGTTCTTCTTGGCGCGCTCCGCACCGACGGTCAAAACGTAGGGACCGTCGGGGATCTTCAGCTTCGCGAGCAGCCCCGAGCGCGTAGTAGCGGCCGGCTCGAAGAAGATCGCGTCGATGCCGTGAGGGACGACGCGGGTCTTGCCTTCGGCGACCGGGTGACGCTTCACGACGGCGTCGGCGGTCGCTCGCGACGGCACGATTATCGCCGCGGCTCGGCGGGCCGCATGGGCGAGGGCGAGCCGGTGGTTGATGCCCCGTCCGCGATCGTAGCGTGGCGCTCCGGTCACCCAAGGGACTTCGTGGACCGTCGCGATACGCGGCACCGAGCCGCCGAGGGGAATCGCCGAGACGGGCGAATGGTAGAGGTCGAAGCCCTGGCGATCGAGAAAGCGCAGCAGCGACATCTCTCGCCACAGCGGACCCGGCCGGCGCGCCGCGATCACATGACGCGAGAAGGACGCCGGCAGATCGGCAGCGGCCGGGACGGCTTGGCGCGACACGAGCACCAGCTCGTGCGGAATTCCGATCTCGGCGAAGGCGCCGAGCAGCCCGCGCTGAGCGCGCTGGACACCCGTCCGCGTGGCCAGGCACTGGATCGTCACGTCGATGGCGATGCGCACGGGATGGAGATCCGCCCTTCGAGGAAGTCGCTCGGTTGAAGGTCCCAGGCGGCCAAACTAGACTGGCGCCCCTCGCGTCGCAACCGACCTCCCTTGGTGAATGACCCGATCGGAGCCCCATGGAAATCGTCACCCAGATCTCCATCTTCATGGAGAATCAGCCGGGAGTGCTGGCCCGCATCTGCGAAGCGCTCGGCGCGCAGAAGATCCAGATCCAGGGATTCAGCATCGTCGAGTCGAGTGAGCACGGCCTGATTCGTGCCGTCGTGAGCGACCCCGTTCGCGCCATCCATCTCCTCGGAGAAGGCGGCCTACTCGTCACCGAGCGAGATGTCCTCTCGCTCCAGGTCCCCAACCGTGCCGGCGCGATGGCGGAGATCGCTCGCCTTCTCGGTCGCCACCGCATCAATATCCTCTACGGCTACGGCTCCAATGTCGAGCGGACTCGTATCGGCCAGATGTTCCTCTCCGTCTCCAACCCCGAGCGCGCCCTCGAAGTGCTCTCCGCCAACCTGGAGTACTGAGGAGCCCCAGCCCGAGCGACCTGAACGGGGGCGAAGAAACCAGAGCCCGCGCGACCGTCAAACCAGAGCCCGCGCGACCGAAACGGGAAGCGGCTGTTGAGCATGGAGCGGCTTCCCCGACGTCGCCGACTACCGAGCTAGAAAGCGCCGAGCAAGGGGCCGCTCGGAGTGCGCACTCGTCGCAACGATGCCCCGGCCCGAGCTCGCTCGTCCGAGATCTCGAAGGCAGACTCGGTCACCGCCTCGCTCCGGCTTGGGCATTCCATTGCAATGTCGGCGAATCAGCGGGATGCGGCGAGGCTCCGGTACAGGGCGAGCTGGCTCTCGGCGCAACGTCGCCAGGTCAGCGTCTTGGCCCACTCCGCGGCGGAATCCCGGGCTTCAGTGGTCGGGGGGTGCTCGAGGAGGTGACTCAGGCCATCGGTCAGGGCGCTGATGGAGCCTGGGTCGACGGTCAAGGCATGGCCCCCGGTGGCTTCGAGCAAGGCGGGTCGATCCGAGGTCAGGACCGGGCAGCCGAGCGCCAACGCCTCGGCGGCCGGCAGGCCGAAGCCCTCGTCGAGGCTGGGATACGCCAGGAAGAGCGCTCGTCGATAGAGCGCGCGGAGCTCGGGCTCGGTGGTGTTCTCGAGCCAGATCACACGGCCGGGCTCGGCGGATCGAATGGCGCCAATGATATCGTCATCCTCCCAGCCGCGCGCCCCGACGATTACGAGCGGCGGCGCGTCCTCGAGGCGAGCGTGTGCCTCGAGAAGCCGGAGGTGGTTTTTCCTGGGCTCGAGTGTGCCGACCGCCAGGATGAGCTCGGAAGGCAGACCTTCGGGAAGAAGCTCCTCACCTCGGAGGATGTGGTCGACGCCGGGTCGCGCGACGTGGACCTTTTCTTCGGGCAGCCGGTACCGCTCGAGGATGTCGATCTTGGAGGCTTCGCTGATCGTGAGGATTCTCCCGGCTCGCGGCACGATCCCCCGCACCCGCTCGCGCAGGATTCTCGCGCCTTCCTCGCCGTGGTACCGCGTATCCCGCTCGAAGGAGAGGTCGTACAAGGTGACGATCAGGGGTGTCGCCGGCCGAACGCGCGGGTAGATGTAATCGGTCAGGTGCATCGCATCGAGGTCGCCGCCGAGGATGCGCTCGACCGAATGACCCAGGTACCGCTCGAAGAATCGGATGAGTCGGCCGGGTACGCGGCGGCGATGCAAGGTGAAGCGCCAGGGCAGATCGGGCGGCGGCACCGCGTCGGCCTTCCAGAAGTAGGCGTAGAGCGAGTAGCGGTTCTCCTGGTCGATCTCCGCCAGAGCGCGCACGGACTCGCGCACGTAACGGGCGATGCCCGCCCGGTTCCACAGCGCCGGCCGATAGTCGATGCCGAAGTGGCTCATGAAGAGACCATCAAAGCGTCAATCACTCCTCTTGCTGCGAGTGAACGGGATGCGCGCAAGAACCTCGGGTGGCAGATCACCGAACCGGAAGGCGGAGACGAGGAAGACGAGGATCGGTATCGGCAGCCAGATCCAGATCGGTTGACCGCGCACCATCCAAGAGGCACCGGCGACGAGTGCACCGATCATGAGCGGCCACATCAAGCGCCGTGAGAGAGGGGACTCGCCGGTCGCTCGAAAGATCAGGCACGCTGCACCGATCGCGATCGCGCTCTCGGTGATGAGCGTGGCGATCGCCGCGCCGTTGCGACCGTATTCTGGAATGAGGACGAGGTTCATCACGACGTTGCCGGCGAGGCCGAGCGCGGTCAGGAGGAGCGCGGTCGATTGCCGCCGGATCGCGATGAGCCCGTGGATCATGAGCTGCCCGGCGAAGAGTGCGGGCACCGTCGCGATCAGGATCCCGAAGCAAGACGCCGAGTCCGCGAAGCGATCGGAGTAGGCGAGCGTCACCAGCTCGTCTCGCAGCGGCACCGCGGCAGCCGCGACGGGCAAGGCGAGGAGCATCAGTCCGTGGAACAGCCGCCGGTAGAAGGAGCCGAAGGCCGCAGGCTCGTGTGCGTGCAGTCGGCTCAGGACGGGGAACGTCGCGAGCAGGATCGAGGCCGGCACGAGCAGAGGGAAGTTCATGATGCGGTACGGCGCGTTGTAGAGCGCCAGCTCCACGTCGCCGCGCATCAAGCGCAGGAGGAACATGTCCGCGTAGTAGTACCCGATCGTCAAGAGCGACGACACGCCCCAAGGCGCCGCTTCGCGCAGGAACGCTCGCGTCTCTCGCCAGGTCGCCGAGAGCCAAGGTGCGATCGGCGTCGTGCGCCGCACGATCAGCCAGGTGGTGACGTGAGTGAGGACGTGCGTGACGGCGAACGCGATCAAGAGGCGGCCCGGATGCAGGTGATCGGTCACGGCGAGGAGCACCGTCCAGAGGAGGAAGATCAAAGTCCCGAGCAGCATCGCGAAGGCGTTCGGCAGGAAGCGCGTCTCGACCTGCAGCATCACCGACGCCGTCTGGAATGCGTGAGTGGGCAGGTAGGCCGCGGCGAAGACGATCATCCACCGCCACCCCGGCGGCTCGAGGGTGAGCGCGATGACGATCGCGGTCCCCGTCGCCAGCACCCCGGTGATCAGCTTGAACACGAACGCGCTGGACAGCAGCCGCGACGCTCGCCGCGGATCCGCCGCGATCTCCCGGGTCGCGATGCCACTCACCCCGAAATCGAGCGCAGTCGACAGGATGTAGAAGAGCGTCACGTAGAACGAATACACCCCGAAGTCCGCCTTCGGCAGCCGCCGAGAGATCAAGGCGAGCACGGAGAACCCGACGACCGCGGTCACGATCCGCGCCGCAATCTGAATCGCCGATCCTTCGAGTAATCGCTGACGTGTGCTCATCAAGACCAGAGCCCGAACTGACCAGAGCCCGAACGGCCGACGACAAGAAGCCGCCCGAGCTCGGACGCCTACCCTCGACTCGAAGCCAAGCCCCGTGCCACCAAGGCCAGTGAGGGTAACCCAACCCACCCCACCACCAACGGCCGATTCGCTGAACCACCAGGAACGCGGGCGTCCCGCCTGCTCAAACCACTGGGAACGCGGGCGTCCCGCCCACATCGGGCCGCATTCGGACCGCCGGCTTCAGCCGGTCTCTGTGTCCTTTCTCCAAACGTCTCGAAGAGGACCCGAGCTTCACGTTGAAGCTC
>JAVJTD010000326.1:0-27924 GCA_040219065.1 Planctomycetota bacterium | reverse complement strand
AGCGACCGAGCACGCCGCAGTCGACCTCACTGCAGGTCGTCGAGGCGGCGCAGGGAGCTTGACGCAGCAGGCATGGGTAGGTTCGGCGCCGCAGCAGATGGCTCGTGAGATATCCGGGCGAAAGCTCGCCGAGCTGAATCGCGTCCTGCAAGAGCTCGGGCAGAGCCCGCTCGCACCGGAAGAGATCACACCGCTCAGCGCCGCCTGAAAGGCATCCGCCTTGACGAACTGCCGAACGGGGCGACGATCGGGGGATGCATGCGATCCCATCCCGGCAGCACCGCTCCTACGACCACCGGCTGAAGCTCCTCGTCCGGACCACCGGCGACCTCACCGCGACACACGGCCTCGGCATCCCGCGCTCGACGGCTCGGGGATGGCTCGAAGGCGATCGCCCGGTCGTCTCGCTCGAGGTCCTGGACCAGGACACGCTCTCCTTGCGCGTTCCGGATGTGCTGGGATTGTTCGCCGGCACGGGGACGCGGTCTGAATCGGGGTCACGAGCCATGAGTGCTGAAGAGGCCCGGTCGACCAACTCGGCAGGCTGGCCTGTCGGCCGCCGAGGTGTATAGCGTTGCGGCTCTGTCGGTCTTGAATCAATCAGGAAAGCAAGGCTCAAGACCAGGAGAACAGAACCAATCGATACGGCAATCAGTTGGCTGCGGCGCGACACTAGCTGCTCTTCTTTATTTGGCTTCAATGTTCTCGCACGAAAAAACCGACTCGTGAAGGCGAAGAGGCCCGCAGCGCCGTTGATTGTCACGGCGCCACGGGCAGTTTACTACCGAGAGATCGGTAACCCTCAGTTACCTCCCCCTAACGGTCCGCATCCCGTGCAGGTCAAGGTCCGACAGGACGGGCATTCGAAACAACATTTCAGCCTCCAAAATCCTGTTCGGTCAAGAGTCGGCTCACGGGTCGACCCTGTCAGAACGTGAATCCCTAAGGCGTGGATCTAGGCGCTGAGTTTTTCACTTTTTTTCGATTCTGTAGATGGCAAGACTGCCCCTCACTCGTAACCACCACATCTGCAAGAGGTAACGACACCCTATTCCGGTCTGTCGATCCGTCCGCCGCGTCGCCGTGCCCCTCGGACTCGAGCCCGGTGACTTCGGGTTCGGCCGGGCCTCCGGGAGGACGTCTCGGTACAATGCGCCTGCCGATGCGTCATCCCTGGGGAGGGGTGGTCCGCGGGTGCGGGGCATCGTGGTCTGACAGGGCGAGGGCGGTGAACGTGCGACCTCATCGGGCGTGGTGTGAGATCGATCTCGAAGCGATCTCGGGGAATCTGGACGCGATCCGCTCGCGGTTGGCGCCGGGCGTTCGGGTGATGGCGGTGCTCAAGGCGGATGCCTACGGGCACGGGGCGATCCCGGTCGCGTGGCAGCTCGTGCGCTCGGGGATCGACATGATCGGCGTCGGCGACTCGCGCGAGGCGATCGAGCTGCGCCGCGTCGGCATCGGCGTGCCGATCTTGATCCTCGGGGCGATCATCGAGGGCGAGGTCGAGCGCGTGGTCGCCTACGACATCGCGACGAGCATCCACTCGACCGAGCGCATCCGCAAGCTCAGCGAGGAGGGGCATCGCCAGCGGCGCCCCGTGCGGGTCCATCTCAACGTCGACACCGGCATGGGTCGGCTCGGTGTCGGCCCAGCCAAGGCTCTCGAGCTCGCCCGCGAGATCGCCGAGCAACGCTCGCTCCACCTCGAAGGTCTCTACACCCACCTCTCATCGGTCGACGGCGAGATCGATCCGTTCACGGCCGAGCAGCTCCGGTTGTTTCGCCAGACCGTCGCCACGCTCGAAGCCGAGGGACTGCGCATCCCGGTCAAGCACGTCTCCAGCAGCGCGGCGGTCTTCGCCGAAGCCGGCACCGACTACGACCTCGTCCGGCCGGGCCTCGCCCTGTTCGGGCTCTTGCCGGGCGAGGGTCAAAGCGACACGCTGCGCCCCGCGCTCGACTTCCGCACCCAGATCGTCTTCCTCAAAGACGTGCCGGCCGGCGCACCCATCGGCTACCACCGCCGCTTCGTGACCCAGCGCCCGACGCGCGTCGCGACCTTGCCGGTCGGCTACAACGACGGCCTCTCGTGCAACCTCGGCAACTGCGGCCACGTCCTGGTCCGCGGGCAAACGGCTCCGATCATCGGAGCGATCTCGATGGACTACACGACCGTCGACGTCACTGACATCCGCGGCGTGAGGCCCGGGGACGTCGTCACCCTCATCGGCCGAGACGGAAAGCAGCGCATCACGGCCAGCGACATCGCACGGCAGGCCGGCACGATCACCTACGAAGTCCTGTGTTCCATCGGCAAGCGCGTCCAGAGAGACTACAAGACGCGCGAGTCGGCCAGCTCGATCTCCCCGATCGACGGCTGGATCGAGGAACCGGGTGCCTGGACCGAAGCCGCCGAAGGCGGAGCCGTGTGAAGATCAAGAAGCTGCTCTCCGTCCTGCTCTGGATGCTCGCGATCGGAATCGCGACGCTCTGGATCGGACTCCTCGCCTGGAACGACAGCGGCCACCTCCAGGGCCTGGTTCTCGAGGAGCTCCGGGCGAGGCTGCCCGAGGGCTACGATCTCTGGGACGGCGAGATCACCGTTGTCCCGACCGGCCTCGTCGAGATCCGCGACCTGAAGATCGGCGAGAAGCACGGCGAGCAACACCATTGGATCTTGTCCGTCGAGCGCTGCCGGGTGCAGATCGACTTCGCTGCGCTGGCGGCGGGCGATTTTCCTGTCTCCTCGATCGACCTCCTGCGACCGAGCGTGAAGCTGCGGATCGGCCTCGACGGCACGACGAACTTCGATCGCTTGATCGCCGCGTTCGAGTCGGAAAAGCCCTCCGAAGAGCTGCCCGTCTTCCCCGAGGTCACCCTGCGAGAAGGAAGCATCACGGCGACCTACGGCCCCGAGTCGGCGCCGCTGCTCGAGACGGTCGAGCTGAGCGACCTGACGGTGCTCTGCCGACCGAGCTCGGCCCACCGCGCGCGGATCAGCGCTTGGCTCACCGCGGCGGGCGGGCATCTCCACGCCGATGGTGAGCTCGAGGTGCAGCGCGGCGAAGACGGCCCCACGCTCCGCACGCCCGAGCCGATCGAGGCCTCGGCGCGCGCCCTGGATTTGAAGCTAGCTTCATCGCTCGGCGGCGAATGGCCGAAGCTCCTCTCGGAGCACGCACTCCGCGGTCGCCTCGATGCGAGAGCCGAGCTGCACTTCGGACCGGGCGGTGAGCCGGGGCGGCTCGGCCCTGTCCAGCTCGCCGAGCTGCGAGTCGAGGACGGCGAGGCCCTGCCGTCGCTTTTCCCCTACCCGATCTCCGAGCTGGGCCTGTCGGCCCGCTTCGATTGGCAGAACGGCCTCCAGGTCCAACGCATCGACGGGCGCGTCGGGACGGCGCGGCTGCGCGGTCAGGCGGAGTGGCTCCAGCTCAAGGACCCGGATTCCTTGGCCTTGGTCGCAACCCTCGAGGACCTGCGCCTCGTTCCCATGATGAAGCGCACGATCGACCAGGCGGTCAGCCCGCAGATCTGGGAGATCGCCAACCCCGTCGACGTCCCGATCGATCTCGAGATCCAAGTGCCGTTCGATCCGCGTCCGATCGAAACTGCGGCCAACCTCTCGGTCCGCGCCCGTGCCGTCGTGCGCGGCGGCTCCCTGCGTTACAGCGGCGTCTTCCAGCCGAGGCTCGGTCGTCGCGCCGGCTTCCCCTACCCCGTCTCCGACCTCCATGGTCAGGTGATCGCCTCGAAGGTCGGACCGGGCTTCAGCAACGTGCGGATCCAGTTCGACGAGGTGACCGCGACCGCGGGCACAGGCACAGCGCTGTGCGAGGGCTCCTTGATCGTCACGCCCGAGACCGACGTGCTCAACCTCCGGATCGACGCGAAGGACATCACCCTCGACGAGACGCTGCGCGCGACCATCGAGGAGGCCTTCGAGATCACCGAGCTCTGGGAGCGGCTCTCGCCGAGCGGCACGAGCGGCGGCGGCTATCGCTCGATCCAGCCGCCCGGGAGAGACAGCACCGAGCTCGCCTACGTCAACCTGCAGGACGCCTCCGCCCAGTACGACGCCGTCCCGTATCCGCTCCACCACCTCCGGGGTCTCGTCGAGATCTTCGGGCGCCGGGTGGCTTGGGAGGACGTCGTCGGCCGCAACGGCTCGAATCGCGTGACGATCGATGGTGAGCTCGTGACGCGCGAGGGCGGCGACGAGCTGACGCTGGGCATTCGTGGTGAGGACATTGCGTTCGACTGGAGCCTGAGGGACGCGCTCTGCTTCGATCGGCCGAGGATCGCCGAGTACTGGGACGACTTCAATCCGAGGGACCGGGCCCCACTGGTCGCCGACGTCGACTTCCGCGGGTACCAGCCGGCGGGCACCGACGACTTCTTCTTCGAGGTGACGGCGGGCCTCCGCTCGGGAGAGCTCTTGGCCGAGGTGTTCCCGGTGCAGCTCTCGGTCGAGGAAGGCGTCTTCTTCTCGAGCCTCCAGCCCGAAGGTCTCGAGATCGAGATCGAGAACCTCGTCGGTCGCACCGGTCCGGACTCCGGCACGATCACCGTCAACGGCCGTGTCGAGCAGCTCGAAGGCGCCGAGGACCCCGAGCTCGCGCTCGACTTCGAGGCCGACGAGGTCGCCCTGAACTTCGAATTGCTCGAGGCCCTCAAGGGCGTCAACGAGAGCAGCCAGACGGTGCTCGACCTCCTGACCGATCCGCGCGGACGTTTCGACGCGAGCGTCGCGCTACGGGGTCCCGCCGATCCCGACCTGCTCCGGGTGAAGGCCAACCTGTGGGCGAAGGAAGCTTCCTTCGCTCTGGGCCCGGGGCAGAAGCGCCTCGAGCACTTCGACGGGCACTTCGACATCGACTCGGAGCGAGTGCTGGGTCAAGACCTTCGGGTCGCGGTGGCGGGCGGCATCCTGCGTTGTCCCGAGCTGGTCGTCAGCCTCGGCGAGGAGAGCTGGCTTACGGGCCGGTTCCGCGGTGAAGGCTTGCCGTTCGAGAAAGAGCTGCTCGAGCACATGCCGCCGCGGCTGCGGGAGTCGCTCGACATGCTCGAGGCCGAGACCGGCGAGCTCGACTTCGCGATCGACTCGTTCCGCGCGCGGCTGGGAGACGAGGGCGCGACCGACGTGACCCTCACGGCCCGCATCGATCTGAGACGCTGCACCGGTCAGCTCGGCTTCGCCTTCGAGAACTGGAGCGGTCGCCTTCGCCTCGACCGGTTCGAGAACGCCATCGGCCGCTTGGTGACGACGGGCGAGCTTCGTGACGCCCAGCTCGACTTTCTCGGCGAGCGGCTCTCCGACCTCGAGGCGAACTTCCAGTTCGATGACAGACGCCTCGTCCTCGACTCGCTGGAAGGGACGTTCTACTCGGGGCGCATCCTCGCCATACCAGGGTCGGTCTACTACGACTTCGGCGGCGGCTACGGCGGCACGGTCGTCGCGACTGGCTCCAGCCTGAGGCAGCTCGTCGGCGATCGAATCGCCATCGAGCGCAACATCTTCGGAACGCTGCAAGGACAGCTCGATTTCAAGAGCCCCGACGGCACGCTCGACAACCTGAAGGGACAGGGCACGATCGAGATCTTCGAAGGCCGGATCTGGGACTTCCCGATCCTCGCCGATATGTCGCGAGTGCTCTCGGGTCTGCTCCCCGTCGAGCCGCCGGCCTTCCGGACGGGGCAGCTCGCCTTCGAGATCCACGACCGCGAGCTGATCGTCGAGCACCTCGCCTTTCAGAGCCCGGTGCTCGATCTCGCCGGCCGTGGCCAGCTCCGCTTCGACGGCGTGGTTGACGTGACGCTCGAGCCTTCGGTCCAATCCCCGATAAGCTTTCCGATCCTCTCGCAGTTGCTCGACATCATCGGAGGGATCCTCGGGGGGAGCGTCGGCTCGTTTCGGATCCATGGTATGATCTCGGCCCCGGCGACGGATTACACGTCATTCGTCGACAGTGTGACTTCGTTGGTCCGCAAGGAAGTGGCGCCGCGTAAGATCCCGTTCACCAGCCCGGCACGAGAGCGGCGGCGCCCTCCTCGTTTTTGACCCCTTCCGTGGAGCCCCGCGTGGGTCGCATCCTCTCCATCGATTACGGCAAGCGGCGCATCGGTCTGGCCGCGTCCGATCCGCTCGGTATCACTGCTCAACCGGTCGGCCTGCTGCAGGTGCGCTCCGACGACGAGGCGCTGCGTGAGATCGCCAAGGTGATCGAGGAGCGCGAGGTCGACGAGATCGTCATCGGCATGCCGACCAACATGGACGGCACGATCGGCCCGATTGCCGAGACGGTACAAGCGTTCACCGAGCGCCTGCGGGAGCAGAGCGGACTGCCGGTCCACACCTACGACGAGCGGTTGACGAGCGCGCTCGCCCATCGGCTGCTCAAGGCCAAGGGCGTCAAGCCGAGCCAGCGAAAGGGAAAGCTCGACGTCATGTCGGCTCAGATCATCCTGCAGGACTTTCTCGATAGCCGTTCCTGACGGGCGCGAGCGGGAGGGGCCATGTACGTCAGGCGCATCCTCGGCGCGACCGTGGCGGTGTTCACGCTGCTGGTGATCGGCGTCGTCGGATACGTACTGATCGAGGGCTATTCGCTCATCGATGCGCTGTACATGTCCGTCATCACGATCTCGACGGTGGGCTTCGGTGAGGTCCGAGAGCTCAGCTCCTTGGGCCGGCTGTTCACCGTCCTGCTCATTCTCATCGGCGTCGGATTGCTCGCCTACGGCGCGACCCAAGTGGCGCAAGCGATCGTCGAAGGCAAGCTTCGAGAAGCGTTCGGGAGGTTCAAGGTGGAGCGCAAGATCCGAGAGCTCCAAGGGCACATCATCGTCTGCGGCTTCGGCCGCGTCGGCCAGAACGTCTGCACCGAGCTCAGCGCCGGCGGCACGCCGTTCGTCGTCATCGAGCGCGACGAGGAGCGGTGTCGACGTGCCCACGAGCTCGGGTTCCTCGCGCTGCAAGGCGACGCCACCGAGGACGACGTGCTGCTCCAAGCCGGCATCCGCAGCGCGCGCGCCCTCTCGACCGTGCTGCCCGAGGACACCCAAAACGTGTTCATCTCGCTGTCCGCCCGAGAGCTCAATCCGAAGATCTTCATCATCGCCCGCTCCAACGAGGAGACGACCGAGATCAAGCTGCGTCGCGCCGGCGCCGATCGCATCGTGACGCCCGCCTCCCTGGGCGCCCGGCGCATCGCCCAGGCGATCCTCAGGCCCGCCGTCGTCGACTTCATCGACATCACCACCGGCCAGCACAACTTCGAGCTGCGCCTCGAGGAGCTCATGATCTCGCCCGACAGCCCCCTCGCCGGCCAGTCGATCCTCGAGAGCCAGATCCGTCAAAACCTCGATGTAATGATCGTCGCGATCAAGAAGCCGTCGGGCGAGCTTCGCTACAATCTGAAGGCCGAGAGCGTCATCGAGACCGGCGACATCCTGATCGCACTCGGCGAGCTCGGCCGCATCAAGCGTCTCGAGCTACTGACCGCAGGTGACCGGGAGAACCTGCCGCGCGTCCCGGCGACCGAGGAGTGAGCGATGTCCGATCCTTTGAGCGTGCTCCGAGAAAGAGGCGTTCGCTTCCTGCACCCCGGGTCCGTATGGGTCGCGGACGATGTCGACCCTGAGCGGATCTCACCCGAATGCACGATCCACGCGGGCTGCCGGATTCGAGGTGCGCGGACCTGGATCGGGGCCGGCACCGAGATCGGACGCGAGGCGCCCGTCACCCTCGAGAACAGCGTGCTCGGCCCGAAGGCCCAGGTCGCCGGAGGCACCCTCCGCGATACCGTGCTGCTCGACGGGGCCAGCCTCGGCTCCGGCACGCAGTGCCGTGAGGGGACGCTGCTCGAAGAAGAGGCCAACGGCGCGCACACCGTCGGCTTCAAGCAGACGATCCTGCTGCCCTTCGTCACGACCGGCAGCCTGATCAACTTCTGCGATGTCCTGATGGCCGGCGGCACCTCGCGCCAGGATCACAGCGAGGTCGGCTCCTCGTACATCCACTTCAACTACACCCCTTGGGGAAAGAAGGGCGACAAGGCGACGGCGTCTCTGATCGGCGACGTGCCGCGCGGCGTCCTCCTGGACCAGCCGCGCATCTTCCTCGGCGGCCAAGGCGGCCTCGTCGGTCCCCGCTCGATCGGCTTCGGCAGCGTCCTCGCCGCCGGCTTCGTGTATCGGCGGGACTACGGTGAAGGTCAGCTCGTCGTCGGTGAAGCGATTACACCGCAGGTACGCCCGTTCGATCGACTGGGCATCGGTTCGGTGAGACGGAAGGTCGAGGCGAGCCTCCGCTACATCGGTAACCTTCATGCCCTCAAAGCTTGGTATGACGTCGTGAGGCAGGGCTGGGCCGCGGGCGATGCTGCGCGCGCCGACTTGTACCAAGAGGCGCGCGCCAACGTCGCGAGCGGCATCGACGCCCGCTGGAAGGCGCTCCAGGGATTCGCGGAGAATCTCGAAGAGCTGAAAGCGGCAGGCGGCCATGCCGAGCACGGCTTGATCCTCGCTCTCCAGTCCGGCGTGCGATCCATCGCCGATGAGATCGCCGGCGCCGAACCGGGTACGCCGGAGCGCTTCGACGCCTTCCAAGCTCGGCTGTCCGAGAAGCTCGAGAAGCGCGGCAGCACGTTCATCGAGTGGGTGCAGGCCTTCGACCCCGAGACGAAGGCCGCCGCCACGGCCTGGCTCGAGTCGATCGTCGAGCGAGTCGAGATGATCGCGACTCAGCGGCTGTCGGGCTGAGTGCCGACGAGGACGGTCCGGGCTCGCACCGTTGTCTCGACCCGGAGGTCGGCGTAGGCTGTGATGCCTAGCCGCCAACCTTCGAAGGAGGGTCGATGATGTCGACCACGAGACTTCTCCCGCTCGGCCTGATGCTACTCTGCTTCGCCTGTGCCCCACCGCGTGACTGGTACGTCGACGTGAATGCTGACTGCCTCGGCTCGGGCACCGAGCAGGATCCTTTCTGCACCATTCGGCGCGCCATCGATGCCGCGAACAGCGGTGACACCATCCTGGTTCGTCCGGGCACGTATTTCGAGTTCATCGACTTTCGGGGCAAAGACCTCGTCCTCAAGAGCACGCACGGACCGCGGCACACCATCATCGACGGACAGTCGCGCGGAATCGTCGTCCGGTTCGAGAGCGGCGAAACCAAAGCCTCCTTTCTCGACGGGTTCACGATCCAGAATGGCCGTAATGGCCGGTCCAATTTCGGCGGCGGCATCTTCTGCGATGGCAGCTCGCCGACGATCTCGGGCAACTGGATCCTCGACAACAAGGTGGGGAGCGCTCTGGCCTTCGGCGGCGGCATCGGGTGCACGGAGACGGCCTCGCCGAGGATCCTCAAGAACTGGATCGCCCGCAATGTGGCGCACGGCAACAGCTCCATACTCGCAGGAGGAGGTTTCGGAGGTGGCATCTATGCCGCGTCGCCCGACACGCTCATTCTCGGGAACCTGATCCAGGAGAACCGGGCGGTCGACGGGAGCCTCGTCCGGAACGGCAAGGCCATCGGTGGCGGGATCCACGCCCTCGGCTGCGAGATCGTCAACAACACGCTCGTCGGCAACAGCGTCCGAGCGCCCCACTTCATCGAAGACGGATCGGCGACGTATGGAGCCGACCTCGTCAACTGCATCGTCCGCGCGAACTCACCCTCGGGCCCCGTCGAAGTCTCGACCGGAACCGCACGCTTCTCCTGCGTGCCGGTCGGAGTCGATGGTCCGGGGAACATCCAGACGAGCCCGGAGTTCCTCGACATCAATCAGGACGACTACCGACTCGCCTGCTCCTCGCCGTGCATCGATGCCGGAGACGATTCCGTGCTCTCCTTGCTGGTGGACTTCGAGGGCAATGCGCGCCGGGTCGACGGCGACTCCGACGGCACGAGTCAGATCGACATAGGAGCCCATGAGTTCGACGCCGAGTTCCGCCTGATCGGATTGCCGATCTCGGGTGGCGCTCCGGTGCGGTTCGGAGCTCAGGCTCCTCCCGGCGAGGCCGGTAACCTCGCCGGCGTCTTCCTCAGCCTCGGCGATGCGGCGGGCGGCAACGGAATCGTCGTGCCCGGCAGCGGCGGCCAGCGGCTGAACCTCGACCTCGATCTCTTTTTCGGGCTGTGGCTGAACACGCCGCGCGTCATCCGGAACATGACACTCGCGACCTGCCCCGAGGTCGCCGGAGCGCCGTTCCAGATTCCGAGCCAAGTGGGTCCCGGAACCGAGGTGTTCTATGCGGGCATCACCCTCGATCTCACGACCGGCCAGGTCCCATCGGTCACGCCGACCCGGTCCTTGATCATCCAGTAGGCCACGCCAGCGGAGGGCCGAGTCCCAGCGGTCCTCCGCCGTAACTCCTTTCTGGTCAAACAGCCGGCCGGCTGCGGGGTTGACGGCCTTTCTGAGGCGTGCCTAGAATCGGCCGACTCTTCGTGGCGGGTGGAGCTTGCCGAGCCCGAACGGGCTCCGCGCTTCGGCGTCCGATCGCTCGCCTGAAGTCGTCGGAAAGGACCCGAATGCCCACCTACACTCTGGCTTTCATCGCGGAACGGATCGGGGGACGCGTCCTCGGCAATGGCGATGTCGCCATCCGCGGCGTCTCGGGCATCAAGGAAGCACAAGACGGTGAGCTGACGTCGCTCCACCGCAAGGACTACGCCCACTTCCTCGATGGCACGGGGGCTTCCGCGGTGATTCTCGGCGAGGGCGTCGAGGCGAAGCTTCCGGCCATCGTCGTCCACAATCCGCAGATCGGATTCGCCCAAGCCGCCGAGCTCTTCCGAGAGAACCTCGCCGAGGTCTATCCGCCCGGAGAGCACAACGCAACCGCCTGTGTCGCCGCCTCCGCCAAGCTCGCCGACGACGTCTACCTCGGAGCACACGTCGTGATCGAAGACGACGTGATCATCGGAAGCGGCTGCCGGATCCTGCACGGCGCGGTCATTCACCGTGGCAGCCGAATCGGCTCGGACGTGACGATCCATCCGGGTGTCGTGATCCGCGAGCGCACCATCTGCGGCGACCGGGTCACGATCCAGTCGGGTGCGGTCATCGGGAGCGACGGCTTCGGCTTCATCCGCACCAGCGACGGCATCCAGAAGTTCCCGCAGCTCGGCCATGTCTTGATCGAGGACGATGTCGAGATCGGCGCGAATGTCTGCATCGATCGCGCCGCGACCGGTGCCACGCGCATCGGCGCTCACACCAAGATCGACAACCTCGTCCAAATCGGTCACAACGTCTCGATCGGTCCGGGCTCGATCCTCTGTGCGCAGGTCGGCATCTCCGGGAGCACGACCGTCGGCACCCAGGTCACGGTGGGCGGCCAAGCCGGCGTCGTCGGACACATTCGGATCGGCGACCGCGCCAACGTGGGCGCCCAAGCCGGCGTCACGCGCTCGGTACCCGAAGACGAGGTCGTCTCGGGCTATCCCGCGCGGCCTCACCGCCAAGCCCGTCGCTACTTCGCCGACGTCGCCAGGCTCCCCAATCTCCTCGAGAAGATGCGCGAGCTCACCCAGAGAGTCGCCGAGCTCGAGGAGAAGCTGGGCGAGAAGACCGGCGAGGAAGAGTGAGGCGAGTCAGAGCGCGGTGGCAAACAGAGCCCGCGCGACCGAAACGGGAAGACGCCATCGAGTTGGAAGCGGCGTTCTCGACGGCGCCGTCGATCGAGCTGACGGGCGCCGAGCAAGGGGCCATGCGGAGCGCGATTCTTCGGAGCGCCGGCTTCAGCCGGTCCCCGTGTCCTCTCGTCATGATGAGAGCCCGAGTGAGCGCCAATCCAGAGAGGTCCATCGATGAGCGAGGGTAGCCCCTCGAGCCATGCGCTTCAGATCGGCCGGTTCCGGATTCGTCCGGTCAATGATGGCATCTTCCGACTCGATGGCGGCTCGATGTTCGGAGTCGTGCCGAAGTCGCAGTGGATGCGCCAGGTCGAAGTCGACCAGGACAACCGCATCCCGCTCGCCTTGCGCTGCTTCTTGATCGAGGACGGCGAGCGAAAGATCTTGCTCGAAGGCGGCATGGGCGAGGTGCTCGGAGACGCGACGCGTCACTTCGCGCTCGAGCGAAAGGGCGGCCTCGTCGCTCGCCTCGAAGAGCTCGGCCTCGCGCCCGGCGACATCGATCTGGTGGTGTTGACGCATCTGCATTGGGATCACATGGGCGCGCTCGTCGAGCCGTCGGGACCGGGGTTCCGGCCCATCTTCGAAGAGGCCGAGCTGGTCGCTCCCGAGAAGGCATGGGCCGAAGCCCTCGCTCCCAGCCGCCGGGCGGCGCCGAGCTACGTGACGGCCGCCGTTCAGAGCTTGCGGGGCATGAGCGACATCCGGCTGTTGCCGGACGACTCGGAGATCTTGCCGGGCCTGTCCTTCGTGTGGACAGGCGGTCATACGGAGCATCACGTCGTCGTGCGAATCGAGGACGGCGACGACGTCGGTGTGTTTTGGGCAGACCTGATCCCGACGGCAGCGCATGTGCCGCCGCGTTGGGTGATGGCGTACGATGTCGATCCGATCCGCTCCGTCGATGCCAAGGAGACCCTGGTCGCCGAGTCGGCGCGTGACGGTTGGACCGCCCTGCTCTATCACGACCCCGATCACGCGTTCGGTCGCATCGAGCACGATGGCCGGCGCTATCGATTCGTGCCCCTGTCCGAGGAAGCTTCATGAGCGATGCCGTCCCTCCGGGTCAATACACGACCCGCGAGCTGCCCGTCCTGCACATCGGCGACATTCCCCGCTTCGAATCACGGAGCTGGACGTTCACGATCGACGGCTTGGTCGAGACCGAGAAGAGCTGGCGCTGGCCCGAGATCCGCGGCCGGGAGGCGACGACGTTCACCGCCGACTTCCACTGCGTGACGACCTGGACCAGCCTGCAGCAGACATGGGAAGGCGCACCTGTCTCCGAGCTGCTCGAAGAAGCGGGTCCACTTCCCGAAGCGAAGTTCGTGATGGTGCACGCCGACGGCGGATACACCACCAACCTGCCCCTCGCCGACCTGCTCCACGAAGACGTGATCCTGGCGTGGAACCGAAACGGTGAGGCTCTCGAGCCGAAGCACGGCTATCCGCTCCGGCTGATCGTGCCCCATCTGTACGGGTGGAAGAGTGCGAAGTGGGTCCGCCGCCTCGAGCTCTTGGCCGAAGACCGTCTCGGCTACTGGGAAGAGCGAGGCTACCACCGCCGCGGCGATCCCTGGAACGAAGAGCGCTTCGGTTGAGATGGTCCTCTCGATGGAGTGCCCAAGTCGAAGCGAGCTAAAGGTCGAGTCTGTCGGTGAGGATCTTCCCGAGCGAGCTTGGGCCTGGGGCAACGCACGCGATCCGGAACTCTTCGTCCTGAAAGGGCAGCTACTCTCGGCATGACGGGATCAAGCCCGTAGGGCTTGCACTCGTTTTAGCGCTCGTTGAGAAGCGGTCCTGGACACGGAGCTTCGGACCTGAGGTCCCGGTCCACTTCGAGGCGCCGGGAGGGAGGCCACGGAGACCGGCTGAAGCCGGCGGTCCGAATCCTCTCAGAGATATCAAGCCAACGAGGCTTCGGCGATAGCGATGCGTTGCATCTCGCTCGTGCCGTCACTCAAGGTGCCCATCCTGGCGTCGCGATACATGCGCTCGACGGGGTACTCTTGGCTGTAGCCGTAGCCGCCGAAGATCTGCACGGCTTCGAAGGAGCAACGCTGGGCGGCTTCGGTGGCAAAGAGCTTGGCGATGGCAGCCGACCGACCGAACGACTCGTCGCCAGCATCGGCAGCCGAGGCAGCTTGATACACGAGCGCCCGCGCGGCTTCGAGGTCGGTGGCCATGTCGGCGATCTTGAATGCGATCGCTTGATGCTCGGCGATCGGAACGTCGAACGTCTTGCGCGTCTTGGCGTACTCGACCCCTTGCGTGTAGGCTGCCTTCGCGACTCCGATCGCGATCGTGGCAGCTCCCAGGTTCGCGCGCCCTTTCAAGTCATGCAAGATTGGCGCGCCTTGCCCGACCTCGCCGATCAAGCGCCCCTTGGCACCCGCCAACATCACGGTCGGTGCTCCGGCGGCTCGGTATCCCAAGCTGACCGGCGACCCGTCGACCGTCACGCCCTCCCCGTCGCGATCGACGAGAAAGAGAGAGAGCGCGTGCACGTTGCGCTCCTCGGATGTCTTCGCGGCGACGACCAACCGCCGGCACACGCCCGCTCCCGTGACATAGGTCTTGGTCCCGTGCAGCGTCCCATTCTCGCCCGACATCTGCGCCCGCGTCTCGAGGCCACCGAGGTCACAGCCGGCCTGTCGCTCGGCGTAGGCGATGGCACCGAGCGACGTCCCGGCGGCCAGCTCCTCGAGCATCTCGGCCTGCAGAGCGTCCGATCCGAACGACTCGATCGCGGGCACGACCTGGAACAGGTGCGTCGCGACGACGCGCGCCGTGGATCCGCAAGCGGCGGCCAGCTCCTCGACGGCCAGCACGGCCGCCAGGTCGCCCAACCCGGCGCCACCCTTGTCCTCGGACAAGGTCATGCCGAAGAGGCCGAGCTCGGCGATGGCGTCAAACCAGCCGTCCGGGAACGCCTTCTTCGAATCGAGCTCGGCGGCCCGGGGTGCGATCTCCTCGCGAGCGAATTGCTGAACGGTGTCGCGCAGCATGCGCTGCTCGTCATCGAGTCGCCACACGGTCGTTATCTCCTTCGGAGCGGTGGGCCCTAGCGGCGCCAGCCCGGCCACAAGTACTGCACAACAGGGCCCTCGGTCGCCGGCACCTCGGGGGTGAGAGAGATCTCCACGGCGGTGTCATCCGAGAGCTTCGAGAGCAAGAGGTCTCGGAAAGACGGCTGCCTGCGATACTCGACCACCCGAGCCCGCTCGATATTGGCGCGCTCGAGTAGCCTTTTCAAGGCGGCCTCCCGGTAGCCGACCTGGTCCACCAGCCCATTCGCTCGCGCCACCTCGGCGCTGTAGATGCTGCCGTCGGCGAGCTTCCGCACGTCGGCCAGCGGCAAGTTCGACCGGCCGCGATCGACGATCTCGACGAAGCGCTCATACATCGCCTCGACGATGTTCTCGAGCACGGCCCGCTCCTCGGGCTTCAGCGGCGAGAACATCGAGCCCATGCCTTTCAGCGGGGTGTCCTTCGGCGTGATCTGCACCTCCTCGACATCGTAGCGCTCGAGCAGACCCGAGAGGTTCACGAACGAGAGGATCACCCCGATGCTGCCGGTGATGGTCGTCGGGTTCGCCCAGATCTCGTCCGCCGCCATCGAGACGTAGTAGCCACCCGAAGCCGCGACATCGCCGAACAGCGCGACGATCGGCAGGTCCGTGTCGTCCTTGAAGTCGCTCAAGAGGTGGTAGATCTGGTCGCTCGCCGTCACGCCGCCACCGGGCGAGTTGACGTCCAAGAGGATCCCCGCCACCTCCGAGTCCTCGCGCGCACGGCGCAGCACGCGGCGCACGTAGTCGACCATGTCGGGCGTGATGCCGAGCGGCGTGGCGGTCGCTTGCATGATCGGGCCGTGGATCGGAAGGACCAGGATCTTTCGAGCCCCTTCGCCCGAGACCTCGACCTCCATCAGCCCATCGTGACTTCCACCGCCAGCACCGACGACCGCCGAGACCGCGAAGAAGAACAGGAGGACGTTCAGGCCGCCGCTGATGAAGAGCAGGAACGCCAAGAACCAGGCGAGAAAGAACGACGCCGGCCTCGCCGGACGAGACCGTGGCTGCATGGTGTCCATCGTCAGCTTCGCAGGAGGTTGCGCGCGATCACGAGGCGCTGGATCTCGGTCGTGCCTTCGTACAGCTCGGTGATGCGTGCGTCGCGGAAGAAGCGCTCGACGCTCGTGCCGGCGACGGCTCCGGCGCTGCCGAAGATCTGCACCGCCTCGTTCGCGGCGCGATTCGCGAGCCGCGAGGCGAACAGCTTCGCCATCGCCGCTTCCTGCGCGCCCGACTCGCCTTGATCGCGCACCTGCGCCGCGCGGTAGGTCAACAGTCGCCCGGCATCCAGGTCCGTCGCCATGTCGGCCAGCTTCCATTGGATCGCCTGGAAGCTCGAGATGGACTGCCCGAACGCCTCGCGCTCGATCGCTCTCGCCTTGGCCGCTTCCAGACAAGCTGACGCGATGCCGATCGCCTGGCTCGCGATCCCGACGCGCCCGCCGTTCAGCGTGTCCATCGCGATGTTGAAGCCCTTGCCCTCTTCACCGAGAAGGTTCTCGCCGGGAATGCGGCAGCCTTCGAGCTGGATCTCGACCGTCGAGCTGGCGTGGATGCCGAGCTTGGGCTCCTCCTTGCCGACGGTGAAGCCTGGCGTGGTGCGCTCGACGAGGAACGCCGAGATGCCCTTGGTCTTGTGGCTCTTGTCGGTGCGCGCGAACACGGTGAACAGATCGGCATAGGCGCCATTCGTGATCCAGATCTTCGCGCCGTCGAGCACCCATTCGTCGCCATCCCGCACCGCGAGAGTCGATTGATTTGCGGCGTCGGATCCGGCCTCGGGCTCGGTGAGCGCGTACGCGCCGAGCCACTCTCCGGTGGCGAGCCTCGGGAGGTACTTCTCCTTGAGACGATCGGTGCCCCACTTGACGAGCGGCGAGCAGGCGAGGGAGTTGTGGACCGAGACGGTCACGCCGAGCGCGGCCCACACGCGGTTGATCTCCTCGAGGGCGATCGCCAGCGTCATGTTGCCGAGGTCGCCACCACCGTAGGCCTTGGGCGTGGTCATGCCCATGAAGCCCATGCGCCCCAAGGTGCGGATCGCCTCGAGGGGGAACTCCTTCGCCGCCTCCATGCGCTCGATGTGCGGGCGCACCTCCTCTTCGAGGTACCCCCGCAGTCGCTCTCGGAGCGCGACGATCTCCGGGCTCAGCTCGAAATCCATGAGATCTCCTGACCGACCGAGCCCGAGGCTCAGCCGGAGTAATCGTAGAAGCCTCGGCCGGACTTGCGCCCGAGGTGACCCGCGGCCACGTAGCGACGAAGCAAGGGGCAGGGACGATACTTCGGATCGCCGAGCTCGCGCTGCAGAACTTCCATGATCGCCAGGCAGACGTCGAGGCCGATGAAGTCGGCGAGGGTCAAGGGCCCCATCGGGTGCCCCATGCCGAGCTTCATGATGTCGTCGATGCCGTCCCTCGTCGCGACGCCTTCCATCAAGGCAAAGATCGCCTCATTGATGAGCGGCATCAGGACGCGGTTCGAGACGAAGCCGGGAAAGTCGTTGGCCGCGACCGGGATCTTTCCCAGCGCTTCGGCCTTCTCGATGATCGTGTCGGTCGTCGCATCGGACGTATCCTGGCCGCGGATGACCTCGACCAGCTTCATCACCGGCACCGGGTTGAAGAAGTGCATGCCGATGACCCGGTCGGGGCGCTGGGTCGCGGCGGCGATGTCGGTCAGCGAGATCGAGGACGTGTTGCTCGCCAGGATCGCCTCGGGCCCGGTCAGCTCGTCGAGCTGCTTGAAGAGGTCCCGCTTGAGGTTTCGCTGCTCGAGGATCGCCTCGACGACGAGATCGACCGACGCCACGTCCGAGACGTTCGTCGTCGGTTGGACGCGGGAGAGGATCTCCTTCGCCTGGTCCTCGGTCAGGACCTCTTTCTTCTGCAGACGACCCAGGCTCTTCTCGATCGCGGCGACCCCGCGCTCGAGATAGTCGAGCTTGACGTCGACCAATGTCACGTCGTGTCCGTGCTGGGCGAAGACCTGGGCGATCCCGTTGCCCATGGTGCCGGCGCCGATGACGGCGACCTTCTGAATCTGGCTCATCGCTTCCTTCTCGAGGCTATCGGTTGCACGGCCCACAGTTTCTCGGGCCGCTTCGGTTCGCTCTCAGAGACGCTCGACGGACAGGGCGACGGCGTTGCCTCCGCCGAGGCACAGCGTGGCGAGCCCGGTCTGCGCGCCCGAGTCCTTCATCGCGTAGAGCAGCGTCGTGAGGATGCGCGCTCCACTCGCCCCGATCGGGTGACCGAGCGCGACCGCCCCGCCGTTCACGTTGACCCGGCTCGCCTCGAAGGGCACCTGGTCGATCAACGCACAAGAGGCGACCGAGAAGGTCTCGTTGACCTCGATCAGGTCGTAGCTCCCCGTCTTTCGCGATGTCTTCTTCTCCAGATTCTCGACCGCGTTCTTCGGCGCCATCATCACCCACTCGGGCTTCATGCCGCCCGAGGCGTAGTCGATGATGCGGGCGAGCGGCTGGACACCGAGCGCCTCGGCCTTCTTCGCCGACATCACGACCAGCGCCGAAGCGCCGTCGTTGATCGAGGACGCATTGCCCGCCGTCACCGAGCCTTCCTTGTCGAAGGCCGGGCGGAGACGCGCCAGGGACTCCTGCGTCGAGTCACTCCGCGGCCCCTCGTCGGTGTCGAACACGACCGGGTCCCCTTTGCGCTGCGGGACCTCGACGGGGAAGATCTCCGCCTGGAACTTGCCCTCGGCTTGCGCGGCGACGGCCTTCTCGTGGCTGTGCGCGGCGAAGCGATCCTGGCGCTCGCGCGAGATGTCGAATTCGCGGGCGACCAGCTCGCCAGTCATGCCCATATGGAAGTCGTTGTAGATGTCCCACAGGCCGTCGTGGATCATCGCGTCGATCACCTTCGCGTGACCGAGGCGCTGCCCGCGGCGCGCTTCCGGAAGCAGATACGGCGCGTTCGACATCGACTCCATGCCGCCGGCGACGATCACATCGGCATCGCCCGCGCGAATCGCCTGCGCCGCCAAGGCGACGGACTTCAGGCCGGAGCCGCAGACCTTGTTGACCGTGAAGGCGCCGCGCTCGACCGGCACGCCGCCCGCGATGGCCGCCTGACGCGCCGGGTTCTGACCCAGCCCGGCTTGCAAGACGCAGCCGAGGATCACCTCGTCGACCGCCTCCGGCGAGATGCCGGCACGACGGATCGCTTCGGCGACAGCGAGCCCACCCAGCTCGGGTGCTCGAAAGGAGGACAATCCGCCCATGAACTTACCGATGGCCGACCGGCACGCACTGGCGATCACGACGTCTTGCATGGGAACGATGAACTCCTGGGTCGAGGGCAGAGAAGGGGCCGGAGAGGCGCAGTGGAACGCGGACAGTCTACTTCAGCCCGGGGCAAAATTGAACCTCGGGTGCCCCCGGGGCGCTTTCGCCCGAGACCGCTCGCCAAAGCGGTCCGTCCTCGCAGAGGCAGCGATTCGCCGTTATCCTCGGCCCTTTGAAAGGACTTCCGTGCAGGAGCGCTCCCCGACATGAGCTACGACCTCGACGACGCCTACCGGCGCCGCGCCCGGCAAGAGGGCTACGCCGCCCGAGCCGCCTACAAGCTCGCCGAGATCCAGAAGCGTTACCGCCTGATCCGCAAGGGCGACCGCGTCCTCGACTTGGGCTGTGCGCCCGGGTCCTGGCTCCAGAAGGCTCACGAGATCGCCGGTCCTCAGAGCACCATCGTCGGCATCGACCTGGTCGAGGTGCGCCCCGACGTCTGCCCGGCCGCCAAGACCCTCGAGGCCGACTTCTTCTCGAAGGAGGGCGTCGCCTTCCTCGAGGAGCACGCCCCGTATGACGTCGTCCTCAGCGACATGGCGCCGAAGACCTCGGGCATCAAGTCAGCCGATCAGGCGCGCTCACTCGAGTTGTGTGAAGGCGCCTGGATCGTCGCGCGCAGGCATCTGAAGCCCGGCGGCCACTTCGTCTGCAAGATCTTCCAGGGCGCCGGCTTCCCCGAGTTCCTCCAGGAGCTGCGGCGCGCCTTCGAGAAGACCCACGGCTTCAAGCCCAAGAGCTCGCGCTCGGCGAGCATGGAGACTTACGTCGTCGGACTGGGTTGGCGCGGCGAGGGCTGAGCCGGCGGTTGTCGGGCCGCCGCGCGGCGAATAGGATCGGGCCTTCGTCCAGCGAGCCTCAAGGAAACCGGAGCGACGTCGTGCGGCTCTTCAAGAAGATCCTGTTGTCGATCCTCTTCACGGTCGGGTTCTTCGCCGCCGTCGAGACGATCCTCTTCTTCATCGGAGTCGGCGAGAGCTGGAGCCCCTTCGAGCAAGAGCGCGACGCCGACTCCTGGGTCGCAAAGCTCACCCCGACCGGCGCCTTCCACTTCCACTCGGATCGGTTTCCGGTCGACAAGCCCGCCAACACGTTTCGGGTCTTCACCTTCGGAGGATCTTCGACGTACGGGTACCCGTTCGCGCGCAGCCACTCGCGCAGCTCGTTCCCGGGCATGATGCGCGTCCTGCTCGAGACGCGTCACCCCGAACAGAGGATCGAGGTCATCAACTGCGGCTCACCCGGCATGGACAGCCGGACGAGCCTCGAGGTCCTGCAGGCAGCGCTCGATTACTCGCCCGACGCACTGGTGGTGTACTCGGGTCACAACGAGTTCCTGCCACAGAACGTCAGCAACGTGAAGCGCGAGCTCGAGAAGCCGTTCTTGGACAGCGTCCTCGGCTTCGCCAAGTCCCTGCGCCTCTTCGGGCTGATGCGCTCGATGCTCGCCTCGAGCCTGCCCAAGGCCGACGGCGGCGTGCAGTTCAATGACCTCGTCCAGTACGACAAGATGATCGCGCAGCCGCTGTGCACCGCCGAGGAGACCGCCGCGATCCACGAGAAGTACGGCGAGAACCTGACCGCGATGTGCGAGGCGGCGCGCGATGCCGATGTGCCGATCTTCTTGTGCCTGCCCGTCTCGAACCTCAAGGACTTCGAGCCGAACGTCTCGTACCGGAGCCGCAATATCGACGCGACGCAACTGAAGCGCTTCGATGACGCCTTCGCCGAAGGACGCACCCAAGCCGAGGCCAAGAACTGGACGGCCGCGATCGAGTCCTTCCAGAAAGCCAATCGCGCGGATCCGAACGTGGCGGAGTCGCACTATCAGCTCGCCAACGCCTTCGAGCAGTCCTCCGACCACCTGCGTGCCCGGCCCGAGTACCTCAGGGCGCGTGACCTCGACGGTCGCCCGCTGCGAGCCACCGCGGCCATCCTCGATGTGGTGACTTCCGTTGCCCGAGAGCAAGACGGCGCAACGCTGATCGACTCCTTCGAGGCGATGGAGCAAGCGGCCGAGAACGGCATCGTCGGTAACCCGCTCATCATCGACAACGTTCACCCGACGCTCGAAGGCGACTACGTCCTCGCGCGAGCGGTCGTCGACGCTCTCTCGAAAGCCGGGCTGCCCGGACCGTCCAGCGGAGAGAACGACCCGTCCTTCGAGGAGTGCCTGCGCAAGACGGGCTCGAAGCCCGCGCTCGTCACCGAAGGCCTCGCCGAAGCCGGGCTCTATCTGCTGCGCTTCGTCCCGATGCGCTGGGACCGCGACCAACGCGCCGCCCGCACCGAAGAGGTCTTCCAACAGGTCCTCGAGCAGCAGCCCGACAACATCAAGGCACTGCATGGTCTGGGTACCCTGTATCTCATGATCGGCCGAAGCGAAGATGGCCAGCAGATCATCCGCTCCACCCTCGAAAAGCAGCCCGACTCCGCCAAGCTGATCCATCACTTCGCCAAGCTCTCCCCTTACCTGACGAAGCTCTACCGCGAAGCCAAGATCCCGCTCGAAGAGGAGTAGGGGGAGCAGGTCAGGGGGTGAAACGATCGGAGCCCGAACAGGTCCCTGGCGCGGGGTTGGGAACACATTGGCGCGCTCAAGGCTCATGATCGATTCAGCGGGGCTTCGTGAGGGACGACGGGACCGGATCCCGCAGACGAAGGCAAGAGAACGTTCTGGCAACCTGGCTGACGGGCATGTCGGATCGTCCCTTACTCATCGCCGGACGGATGAGGCCCTCGCCGTGATTGACGCTATTTCAATGACAACGCCTCCGTGTCAGGGACCCGTGCGGGCTCTGGTTTTCTTCGCCCTGAACGGGCAGCGATTCGTCAGCCCTGGGCAACGCCCTGGGAAACCAGGCCATCTCCGTATCAGGTGCCCAAGCCTGTAAGGCTTGCACATTGGCGGTTCGGCCGCAGCGCGGCCCGATGCGGGCGGGACGCCCGCGCTCCCAGTCGTGCGGGCTCTGGTTTTCGGGCCGGCCTCACGATCGGCAGCGGATCGCGTAGTGAAGGCGACCTACCCATGCGCATTCCGAACACGCTCGGAGGAATCCATGATCCGCGTGTCCAGCCTTCTCATGCTGCTCGTCCTGAGCAATCCGGTCCTCGCCCAAGATCAGGCCTCTACCGATCTCCCCACCCGATTGAGCGCTTATCTCGAGCCGTACGCCGCTGCGGGTCAGCTCTCCGGGGTCATCCTGGTCGCTCGCGGCTCCGAGGTGCTCTTCGAGCGTGCCTACGGCATGGCGAACTACGAGCTGTCGGTGCCCAATACGGTCGAGACACGCTTCAACATCGCCTCGATCACCAAGCCGATGACCATCGCTGTCGTCGTGAAGATGATCGAGGAGGGGAAGCTGGGCCAAGAGGACCCGCTCAGCAAGTTCATCCCCGATTTCCCGAAGGCCAACGCCATCACCGTCGTGGGCCTCTTGAACCATCGCGCGGGCATCCCGCACCGCGTCACGACCGCCGAGCAAGAGACCGTGCCGCACACGGCCGCCGACATGGTCGCGTTCGCCAAAGAGAAGGAGCTCACCTTCGAGCCGGGTGGGCGGAGCTCGTACAGCTCGGCGGGCTACTCCGTGCTGGCGCGCGTCGTGGAGATCGCCGACGGGAAGCCGTTCTCGGAAGTGCTGCAGGCCCGCTTGTTCGATCCTCTCGGGATGGTGCAGAGCGCGGACGTCGATGGTCGCACGGTGCTGCCCGGGCGTGCTTCTTCATACTTCGTCGTCGGCGACGAGCGCGTCAATGCGCCGCTCCAGGATCTCTCGTTCCTGGTCGGAGCCGGCTCGGTGACGACGACGGCGCGCGATCTGTTTCGATTCGCCCGAGGCGTCGTGGAGAGCAAGCTGGGACCGTCGGTGACGGCGTCCTTGATGCGCAGCGACGGCCTTCATTGGAACGGCTCGACATCGGGCTTCCGCGCATTCGTCGAGTACGACCGCGAGACCGACCTGACTCTCGTCGTGACGGCCAATCAGCCCACTGGCGTCAACGACTCGATCCGCGAGGACATCCCCCGAATCGTCGCAGGTGAGGAGGTTTCTTCCCGCGAGCTACCGAATGTGACGGCGTTTCCGATCAGCGATGTCTCCGTCGCACTCCTCGAAGGCACCTACGAGTCGCGTCCCGGTGCACAGCTCGAGATGGTGCGAGCGGGAGATTACTTCCGCATCGGGAGCTGGTTCCTCGTGCCGACCGGCGAGCGGAGCCTCTTCTCGTACCAAGACTACTCACCCGTCAACGTGCGCCTGAACGACGAAGGCAAGGTCGATGGCCTCGAGTGGGGCGAGCTGTACATGCGGCGCGTGGAGTAGTCGGGACGTTCGACTCGGGGAGAATGGGAGGTGTCCTCGACCCACGCGCTTGGATGGGGACACCGAGATCCGAATCTCCCCTTGCTCGGCACCTCTCGGCTCGATCGTCAGCACCGTCGAGAAAGCAGCTTTCCGCTCTGGGACGTCTTCCCGTTTCGGTCGCGCGGGCTCTGGTTTCCACTGAGGCCGGCGCTCCGAATGCTCCCCGCAGGCCTGACGTCACTGAGTGGCTTCGGATTCGACGCGGCGGATCGTTTGCCGAAGCGACTGCTCGATGCGCTCGAGGCGCCAGACGTCCTTCGGCTCGACCAATGATATTGCCGTTCCCTTTGCGCCCGCGCGGCCGGTGCGACCGATTCGGTGGACGTACTCGCGTCCGCCTTGCGGGAGGTCGAAGTTGATCACGCGATCGAGGCCTTCGACGTCGAGTCCACGCGCTGCGACGTCGGTGGCGATCACGACATCGAGCTCGCCGCTTCGCAGGCTCCTCAGTGTCTGGTTTCGGGCGCCTTGTGTCCTGTCGCCATGCAAGACGCCGCAGCGGCGACCGCGATCGAAGAGCCTCTTGGCGAGGTAGTCGGCGGTGCGCTTCGTCGCGACGAAGACGAGCGTGCGGCCTTTGCGCTTCTGCTCGAGCAAGGTCGCGAGGCGCTCGATCTTCTGGTCGCGCGTCCGGGTGAGATAGACGAGCTGGTCGATGTCCTCGTGGCGCCTCTTCGGGTCGTCTCCCTCGATGCTCACCGCGCTGCGCAGCATCTCTTCACCGATCTTCTGCACGCGGCCACCGAGCGTCGCCGAGAACAAGAGCGTCTGGCGTTCCTCGGGCAGGTGCGCGAGGATCTTGCGTACATCCTCGATGAAGCCCATGTCGAGCATCCGGTCCGCCTCGTCGAGCACGAGGATCTCGAGCCGCTGGAAGCTCACGCGGCCGTTCTCGAGGTGATCGAGCAATCGCCCGGGCGTCGCCACGACCAGGTCATGCTTCTTGGACAGCCGCTGGGCCTGGTCCTCGATCGAGGCACCCCCGACGAGGGTCACGACCTTGAGCTTCATGAATTGTCCCAGGTCGAGATAGACACCGGCGACCTGCTGCGCGAGCTCCCGGGTCGGGGCAACCACGAGCAACCTCGGGCCCCGGACCGCCAGACGCGCCGGCTGAAGCAAGCGCTGCAGGCTAGGCACCGCGAAGGCGACCGTCTTCCCCGAGCCCGTACGGGCGGCCGCCATCAGGTCGCGCCCCTTGGCGATGACTGGGATGGCGCTGGCCTGGATCTCCGTGGGCTTCTGGAATCCGAGACGGCGAATACCCCCGATCAGGCGCGGATCGAGAGACAGCTCTTCGAAGGTCAAGCGAGGCTCCGACTGGTGCTGGCCGAGCGACACTCTCGACCGAGGACGAAACCGGCCATGTTAGCGCCCGCATCGCCGCCTGGCGACACGATATTGCCACCTGCGCCGTATTCGCCACCTCGATTTGGTAAGCTCCCCGGCGCTTTGGGATGCCCGCCCGTCAGGACCGAAGTCGGAGAATGAAGAGCCATGTCCGAGCAACAATACGAAGAGCGCACACCCCGGCTGCAGAAACCGGCACACTCGCACCGCCGCGCGTTCGACATCGGATCCGTGCTCTCGAGGAGCTTCTCCATCTGGGGGCGGAACCTCGTCCCGTTCGTCGTGCTGACGGTGTTGCTCCAACTCCCGCTCTACGCTTGGAACTTCTTCGTGACCGGCTCTGTGCTCGGAACGTTGGATTTCCCTGAGGACCCGACGCAGCCTCCGCCCGCCTCGCTATACGGTTGGGCACTGGCCGGCTGGCTCGTGACGTTGCTCTGCACCCAGCTCGTCACCGCGACCCTCGTCTACGCGGTCTTCAAGGAGCTGCGAAAGCAAAAGGCGACCATCGGCGAGTGCCTGAGCCAGGGCCTCGCTCGCCTGTTCCCGGTCATCGGTGTCGCCCTCGTCGCCACCTTGTTGCCCACCTTGAGCATGATGCCCATCATTGCCCTGGGTGTGTTCGCTCCGATGTTGCTCCTGCTCCTGGTGATCCCCGCCGGTATCCTCTTCATGTTCATCTACTGCGGTCTCTGGGTCGCGATCCCAGCCGCGGTCGTCGAGCGTCCCGGCGTTTTCGGTGCCCTGTCGCGAAGCTGGGAGCTGACACGAAACAACCGCCTCGCCATCTTCGGGCTCATGGTGATCATCATGATCTTCGCCGCGCTGCTCGCCGGGCTGCTCGTCATGGTCACCAACGCCTTGGGTCAGGCGCTGGCCTGGGTCGGCTTGTTCGCCAACATCCCCGGCATCTCACTCATGGCCGTACTCACCGCCGTCACGTACCACGATCTTCGCGTGAGCAAGGAAGGCATCGGCTCCGAGGAGCTCGCCTCGATCTTCGACTGAGCGGAGAAATCTTCGTCTCGAGCAGAGCCGGTCGGTCCCCGTGCTCCAACGCAGCCGGGGACTCCTCCGTACCTGGGCACAGCCAACGGGCCGCCCACCTAGAACGGAGCTTCTCATGCACCGCCTCTTCTCCATCGCGATCATCTTTCTCACTGCTTGCTCGACCGCTTCCGAGCCGGTCCCCATCGAGCACGCCTTCGAGACCGCCGTCGAACGAGCACGGTCCTCGGACGGTGATGGTGCGCTGGCAGCCTTGCTCACAGCGCTCGAGAACGACCCGGCCGCCTGTCAGCGCGCCTTGCTGGAGCCGGCCTTCCGAAGCGGGCTGCGGGACGACGATGCCTTCCGAGACGCCATCCGCGATGCCGCCGTCCGGCACGGCATTTCGGCTCTGGCCCTCGCCCCCGAGGATGAGCCAGGCGAGTGGATCGAGATCGAAGGTCGCGTGATCGATGAAGAGGACGCGCCGGTCGCGGGCGCCGTCGTTCGCATCTTCGCCACCGATACCGAGGGGCGGTACCATCCCACGATCGAGGGAGAGCGCGTGCCTCGTCTCTTCGGCACCATGGTCACCGATGACGAGGGCCGCTTCACCTGCCGAACGGTGAGGCCAGGCCCCTATCCTGGCACGCGCCAGGCACGCCACATCCACATGGCCGTCGACGCCGACGGGAAGCGTCTGACACGGCCCCACTACGCAGTCTTCGACGACGACCCACTCCTCGAGGAGCCGCAGAACGCCGAGCAGCGCGGCGAGGCGATTCGGATCGCGATGAGCAAGGAAGGCGATCGCTCGATCGGGACGTTGATCTTGCCGGTGCGTTGATCCTCAAGAGCCGCTGCCGAGCCGCCCCTTCTTCTTGAACTCACGGCGCTCACCGAGGAGCATCTTCGCCTCGAGCTGCGCGCGCTGCGCCATGTAGAAGTCCGTCAAGAACTCGAGCGGCTCCACGTCCCACTGAGCGCGGTCCCAGGCAATCTTTCGCTTGATCTTGTCGCAGACGACTTCGAGAGCAGCCCGGTCCTTTCGCTGGCCGCGGAGCATCTCCTCGAGCACCTGCAGCTCGTAAACGCCGTAGACGTCGAGCTGCTGGGGCGTGAAGTGATAGCGCCGCTCCTGCACCTGGGCCTGATGATGAGGACGCACCTTCGCGAGGAGCACCGGCTTGGGCGACTTCACGACGAGCGTCCCCGCGACGAGGTCGCCGACGCGCAGCCGATCCCGATTCAAGAGCGGCATGAACCCGAGAATGATCAGCCACGCCACGCCGAGCAAGCGCAGCAAGCCGGGCGAGCCCGGGAACGGGGCCTCGCGAACGAAGAGCAAGTAGATCGGCCCGAAGATCTCGACCTGCCGCAGGAAGTTTCGAGCGAAGATCGCCTCCCCCTGAAGCGGCCCTCCGAAGCGATCGATCACACGAATCCCCAGCACCCGCTTGCCCAGCGTCGTGCCCTGCCCGCGCATCTCGAAGAAGATGAAGTAGAAGTTCGTGAGCAGGAAGATCGCCAGGATGCCGAAGGCGGGCAAGATCGACTCGGTCCCGGTTGCGATCGTCGTCAAGACGACCGTCAGTAGCGCCAGGAAGATGATCAGGCAGTCGACCAGGAATGCCATCAACCGCTCGCCCGTCGGCGCGACCACGAACTCGAGCGGCACGCCTTCGGGCGGGACGATCCGCCTTACTTCTCGCTTCGGCTGCAGCATCATCCTGCGTCAGCCTCTCTTCGCCGGCCGCCGAATCCGAAGTAGGCGATCCAGAACACCGCGGTCACAGTCGCCAGAGCGTAGCGGACCGCGATGTCGGTGACGAGCTGCCGGAAGAACCCCTCGATCAGTCCGGCCAATAGGAAGAGCAAGACGGTCGCACCGACGACGCCACCCGCTCGGCGCCCCTGGATCGCCAGCCGCTCGAGACGTGTCTCCCGGCCGGGAAACACGACCGCTTGACCGATCGAGTAGCCCGCCGCACCACACAAGACCACCGCCAAGAGCTCGGTGACGCCGTGCGGCAGCAGCCAGCCCCACAGGTCGACGTCGAGGTCCCGGAGATGGAACACCGCGGCCAAGGCGCCGATCATCAGCCCGTTGTACAGCAGGAGGAAGAAGACCGGCACGCGTCGGGATCCTGTGCTTCGCGCTCGGATTCGTGGCCGGCCTGCCGGTCTTCTT